>CALZIL010000331.1 GCA_945787495.1 uncultured Afifella sp.
CCGACCAGATCTTCGAGGCCCAGCGCATGGCCCGCGAATGGATGGCGATGCATCAGCGGTGATGCCTGCATGTCGAAGCTGACCGGGAAAGTAATACCAAAGATCCTGACTATTGACCCATATGATGGCCCAAAATCGTCTGCCGGACGTCGTTGCGATTGCCTTATGGTACCCGTACCACCGCGCCAATCGCGCCTAACCAAAACCCGGATAAATGCCGGTCATACGGGTCAATAGTAAGGACCTTTGGTATAAGAAAGGGCGGCGCCCGAAGGCTCCGCCCCAACGCCGCACCAGAGACGAGCTCAGATGATTCAGCGCAGTGAGATCAACAAGCCGTACGGAAAAACCAATCGCGTACGGCCTGAAACGAATTCAGGTCGTTGATTGAATTAGCCAGCTGTTGCCGCAGCATATTCCTCAGCCGACAGGGTGCCATCGCCATTGGCGTCTGCCGCGGCGAACTTCTCCGGTGTGATTTCCGGCGCGGCGGCGGCCGCTTCTTCCACGGTCACCTGGCCATCGGCATTGGCGTCTGCGGTGGCGAATTCCTCCGCCGCAAAAGCCGTGCCGGCCACGAACAGGGCTCCCAACGCGATAGCGATTGATTTCTTCATCTGACAGTCCTCCGATTTGGTGTTGCGGACCGTACGTACCCTGCGGGTCGCAGCGCTGATACCGTCCGTGGAATTTAGCTAGATTGGCAATGCGGCGCGGCTTTGCGCATCGGACGGTGAAACGATGTCAAATGTGAGTTGGTTTTTTGCAAAGCGCGGCCAATTGTGGCGGCCGCGCCGACCGCGCCGCCGCCAAAATCGGCACCGCTTACACGGGACTGGGGGAGCGCCTGACCCTGATACCGATTGAGCTGTGGTTCGTTGTCAGCGGACTGCTATTGTGGCGCTCGACCGGCAACCGATGGGACGCGCCATGAGGATCGTCGACGTGCGCGAGATGACGGCGCCCATCGGTTCCGACATCGCCAACGCCTTTATCGATTTCTCCTCGATGACCTGTTCGGTCGTCGCCATTGTCACCGACGTCGTCAAGGACGGCAGGCCGGTGATCGGCTACGGCTTCAATTCCAACGGCCGCTATGGCGCCGGCGGGCTTCTGCGGGAGCGCTTCATGCCGCGGCTGAAGGCGGCGCCGGCCGCTGCGCTGCTCACCGAGGCGGGCGACAATCTCGATCCCTTCAGGATCTGGGACATTTTGATGCAGAACGAGAAGCCCGGCGGCCATGGCGAGCGCTCGGTTGCCGTGGGAACGCTCGACATGGCGGTGTGGGACGCCGTCGCCAAGATTGAAGGCAAACCGCTTTATCGCCTGCTGGCGGAGCGTTACCGGGGCGGCGTCGCCGATGAGCGGGTCTGGGTCTATGCCGCCGGCGGCTATTATTATCCCGGCAAGGATGACAGCGCCCTGCGCGATGAAATGCGCAGCTATCTGGAGCGCGGCTACCGGGTGGTGAAGATGAAGATCGGCGGCGCGCCGCTGGCCGACGATCTGCGCCGCATCGAGGCCGTGCTGGAGGTCGTCGGCGAGGGCAATCTGTGCGTCGACGCCAATGGCCGGTTCGACTTGCAGACGGCGATTGCCTATGGCGAGGCGATGCGGCCCTATGAGCTTTTCTGGTACGAGGAAGCGGGCGACCCTCTGGATTATGCGCTGCAGGCCGAACTCGCCGGGCACTATGATGCGCCGATGGCAACCGGCGAGAATCTTTTTTCCCACCAGGATGCCCGCAATCTCCTGCGTTATGGCGGCTTGCGCGCCGACCGCGACTGGCTGCAGTTCGACTGCGCGCTGAGCTATGGCCTGGTTGAATATCTGCGGACACTGGACATGCTTGCCGAGCACGGCTGGTCGCCGCGCCGGGTTGTGCCGCATGGCGGCCATCAGATGTCGCTCAACATCGCCGCCGGCCTGCATCTGGGCGGCAACGAATCCTACCCGGACGTGTTTCGCCCGTTTGGCGGTTTTGCCGATACGATCGCAGTCGAAGACGGTTATGTCGCCCTGCCCGACCTGCCGGGCGTCGGGTTTGAGGCCAAATCGGCGCTTTACGCGGTGATGCGGGAGCTTGCTGGCTGACGGCTGGCCGGCGATTCCCTGTCGGTGTGTGACATTTCTCCAACAGCAAAAACACCATTCCGCCGGGTTGCCGCTTTATGGTTTATAGTCGAACCCGCAAATTCGGGTGGCCGGGGCTGACTTCAACAAAGGGATGCAGCAATGACCTCAATGATCGTGATGAAAAAATCTGCAATTGCGGCGGTCGCCGCGCTGACGCTGGCGGCCTGCACGACGGTGGAAAAAACTGCGTCCGGAACGGGTGTTGGCGCCTTGGTCGGCGCGGTCGCCACGGACAGCGTCGGCGGCGCGGTGGTCGGCGCTTTCATCGGTGGCATCGGCACCTATCTTGCTACCACCGCCGATGGCAACTGCCAGTACCGCAATTCCAGGGGACAGGTCTATACGCGGCGCTGCCACTGGCGTTAGGCGCTCAGGCCTGGCGGCAAGCCATAGCCATTTCTGACCGGAGCATGGTAAGGCGGCAGCGGGTTCCACTGCTGAGTCCCGCACCGCCGCCATCTTCCGGAGAGCTGACAGGGTGAGCCAGAGCCCGGCCAGAAAATCGCCGTCAAAGCCTGAATCCGCGGCCACCAGTCCGGTGAACCGCGAAGCGCTTGCCGCCGCCTTCGATGCCATCGCCGACAAGCACGATGCGGCATCGGACAAGGCCCGCGCGGCGATCCTGAAAATGCTCAAGCTGACGCTGGCCGATGGCCGCGCGGCGATCCGCGCGCAGCTTGAGGCGGACGGCAAGGGCCGGGCCTGCGCCGGGCGGATTGCTGCGCTGCACGACGTCATCATCCAGACGCTGTTTGATTTCGCCGTCGAACGCGTCTACCGGGCAAGCAATC
>CALZIL010000332.1 GCA_945787495.1 uncultured Afifella sp.
GGACGAGATGACCCAGCAGAACGCCTCGCTGGTGGAAGAGACGACGGCGGCGCTGACCTCGGCGCAGACGCAGATCGAAGACCTGCGCCAGGCGGTTGGTTTCTTCAGGACGGCACAGCAGATGCAGGCGGAGCCGCATGAGGTCGGCGCGGACGACGTGCCGGCGGCCAATCCGGTCGCCGACCAGCACAAGGTGCTGGCCCGCAGGGTCAGCGGCGGTGGTGCGGCGGCGGCCCTTGCTGTCGATGATGAGTGGCAGGAATTCTGAGATCGGGCGCTGAAGGTTCGCTCAATGAAATGGCGTTAATTGAAAATTGGTTCTGAATTAGTATTTTTAATCGATTCTATCGGTAATTGTGTCCGCTATCGATATATTTACACTTTTGCGCAAAATTACCCTACGGAAGATCGCTGTTTAACCGCAGCGAAAGACCATCCAATCTAAGCGGATTGATGTCGCAATCGACACAAATCAATACCGATTTCTTCAGCTTACGTGCAGGAGACTCAGATATGCGCAATTCCAAATTGATCCGATTGGGCATTCTACTTACAATATTCTTTGCTCTCTCTCTCCCGCAGATTGCATCAGCGGCAACCGAAGTGGAAAAACTGGTCGCCCAAAAGGCTGCGACGATTGAACGGCTTCACTTCAAGGCAAAAAAAGCATTGGTGACAGCCGCGCAGGACAAAACCTTTGGTCATTATTTCCATGCTCACACGCATGCCGAACGCAGTGAGTTCAAACCGCGTATCGACCAGATTTCGCTTGCCGTTCAGAGCCGTTTCCATGTTGAGGAAATGTGTCTCATCAATCCGCAAGGTGCCGAAATTTCGCGCATTGTGGGGCGGGAGATCGCTGATGATCTTGCCGATGATGAAACCGGCGCGATCTTCTTTGCGTCAGGCTTCGCCAAGCCCGCCCGCAAGGTTCATATCTCGCCGATCTATATGTCGGTTGATGCCAACAAATGGGTCAACGCCTATGTGACCCCTGTTATTGTCGACGGCGACAAGAAAGCGATCCTGCACTACGAGCATACGCTGAGATCATTCCAGGATGCGTTGAACCGGGGACTGGACCGGCAGGAAGGCGTTGTCCTTGTTGCCATCGATGCCGACGGGTTCATTGTCTCAGACAGTCGAAAAACGATTGATATCGACAAGAAGGGCGAATCGGAAGATCGAGCCGACTATTTTGACCGATTTGATCTTTCCGGTCGCAATCTCGCTGCCGTTCGGAACGCGATGATCGGGGACAATCGGCAAGGCTCAGGCATTTTGAGTGCCGGCGGCGCAACCTATTCTGTCGCCTATCAGAAAGTCGAAGACTGGACCATTCTGGCTTTCAAAGCCCGGTAGCAAACGAAACCGGCCCGGCAGTCAAACAGCCGGGCCGTTTCTGCTTTTGTAGGGCGTAGGGCGGCGGGCAACTTCGGACGGGGAACGGGATGCGGCTGAAACAAAAAACAGTCATTCTTCTGGTGCTGTGCGCCATTCTGCCGTTGTCGGTCGGATCGCTGGCGGCGTTTTTGTCGGCCCGTCAAACGATGCGTGCCGAGGTGTTCGCCCAGCTTGCGGAGACAACCGGCTATACACTGAAGAATCTCGAAACCAGATTGGCAGGGCACCTTACGGATCTGCTGGCCTGGAGCCAGCTTCGCGTCATGCAGGATGTCCTGCTTGAGGACGACGCAGGCGAGATTACGCTGGCGATTTCCAACCTGCAGAAGCAGTATCCCGACTTCAGAGCCGTCCTGGTATCCGACCAAAATGGCCGTGTTGTTGCGGCGACCGATGAGATATTCAAAGGCACCGAAATCGGAGAAAGCTCGCTATTTGGGGACGCGAGTTCCGGCGCGATGCATATCAGCCGGTACGGCTCGAACGGGATAGTCGACGGCGATACGATGACATTCGCCCTGCCGATCAGGGCGGATTACGATAGTGATACGACCATCGGTGCAATCGTCGGCGTGATCGATTGGGATCGCATTGCGCAAGATCTGGCGAGAGCACAGGTTGCGGCCGGACCGCAAAGTGCCGATCGGGTTTTGTTCCTCCAGGACATGACGACCAATGCGATGCTTTTTCTGTCCGATGCGGACACGGCTAACCTCTGGCGCGTTACGACAAGTGAGTTGGGTGGTCACAGCGATGCAACATATGGCAAGCTCAACGAAGTCCAAACGGGCGGGCAAACATTTCTGCTGACAACCGCCGAATCTGAAGGAAACGGACGCTTCCCGAACCCGAACTGGATCATGCACGCTGCAGTATCCACCGATGTCGCCTATACGGGCATATCGAGATTGGCAGATACCTATATTGTTGTCGGCATCGTTGCTGTTTTCGGCTCATTGATCCTGGGTTGGTTTGCCGCCAACGGAGTTGTCGGGCCGATCATGTTGATGAGAATGGTGACCGGCAAGCTCGCCGGCGGCGACATGCAGGTTCAGATCCCCGGCGGTGACCGCGCCGACGAGATCGGCGAGATGGCGCGCTCGCTGGAGCAGATCCGCGCCGTCGGCGTGATGGCGGCAAGAGCCCAGTCGTCGCTGGACGATGCCTCCTCGCCGATGATGATCGTCGATGTCGACGGCACCGTGCTCTTCGCCAACAAGACAATGACCGCGCTGGCCGAAAAACTGGCTGCCGAACTGGGCGGCGAGCTGCGCGGTTTTGCCGACGGCGTGCTCACCGGCAATGCCTTCGACACGCTGCATAATGTCGAGCCGATGCAGGTCGAGCGTCTGATGAATCTGGATCAACCCGCATCAGCGCGCATGGTTGCCGGCGGCTGTACCATCGACCTGACGGCAAGCCCGGTCTTCAACGAGGCCGGCGAGCGGCTTGGCGCCGTTGTGGAATGGGCCGACATGACCGGCGAGGTCGCGGTCGAG
>CALZIL010000333.1:0-1344 GCA_945787495.1 uncultured Afifella sp.
TTAGTTTCGGACGCGTCTTTCGGCGCCCCGACCTCTCGTATCACTCCGGGCCGGAAGGCGGCGGAGGGTTTGGTGCTGGGCAGGCCTTCCTTCTCCCGTGGGGAGAAGGTGATCGCGGAGCGACCGGATGAGGGGGTGCTGAGTCGGTGATTCAGGAACCCCTCACCCAGCCCTGGAATGACGGGAATTGAGAGCCGGCAGAGGACAGGAGAAGAACCCGATAGCGGCACAGATCAACCGACGCTGGCAAGCGCGGGAAACGTCTCAAGCAGCCAATAGGAGAAGACAGTGATCTGGCCGGTCAGGAACAGGATGCCGGTGACGACGAGAAGGCCGCCCATGGTTTTTTCGACCGTGCCCATATGGCGGCGAAAGCCTGCCGCCCAGCGCAGGAACGGGCCGGCGAAGGCGGCGGCGGCGAGAAACGGCAGGCCGATGCCGAGCGCATAGACGCCGAGCAGCGCGGCACCGCGCAGAACTGTCTCCTCGGCACCGGCGATCGGCAGGATCGCCGCCAGAACCGGTCCGATGCACGGCGTCCAGCCGAAAGCGAAGGCCAGGCCCATCACATAGGCGCCGACCACGCCGACCGGCCGCGAATTCACCGTGACCCGCGCCTCGCGGTAAAGCAGGCCGATGCGAAAGATTCCGAGAAAATGCAGCCCCATGATGATGATGACGACGCCGGCAACCATGGCAAGCTTGTCGGAATAGGCGAGCAGCACCTGGCCGAGCGCCGAGGCCGTCGCGCCAAGCGCCACGAACACCGTCGAAAAGCCGGCGACAAAGGCAGCCGCGGAAAAAAAGACGCGGCGCGTCACCTCAATGTCGCGCTCGCCATCGCTCAGCTGATCGAGCGTGACGCCGGCGAGATAGCACAGATAGGGCGGCACGATCGGCAGAACGCATGGCGAGATGAACGACAACAGTCCCGCCACAAACACGCCACCCCAGGTCAGATCGATCAAGTTGTCATGCTCCTTGGCTTTTTGCGCGCCGCCGCGCGATTGGTTCATACCCGGCATGGCCCGGCAATATAAGACACCAACTCAAAAGTGATGGCCGCCGACCCGCCGCTCACGAACGCGTTGATGATCGCCCCGGCGGTCTATATCGCGCTTGACGCGGTGCAGCAATTGTGGCGGTAGATCGCAGCCTCACGTCTCGCGCCGATCCGGACATCAGCAATGACCTACCGCATCATCCCCGTCGAGCCGTTCGACTACATCGTCATCGGCGGCACCGGCGACCTGGCGCGCCGCAAGCTGCTGCCGGCGCTCTATCAGCGCTTCGCCGATGGCCAGATACCCGACAATTGCCGGGTGATCGGCGCTTCGCGCCGGG
>CALZIL010000333.1:1350-6146 GCA_945787495.1 uncultured Afifella sp.
CGCCAGGCGCTCAGCGAATTCATCGTCGAGGACGAGCGCGACGAAGCGGCCATGGACCGGTTCATCAAGATTGTCTCCTATGTCACGCTTGATGCCGCAAGCGGCGAAGGCTGGAGCGACCTGGCCGCGACGCTTGTATCCGGCGCCGGCAAAATCCGCGCCTTTTACTTGGCGGTCGGGCCTGATCTTTTCGACGATATCTGCGCCCGGATCAGCGAGTTCGGGCTTGTCACGCCGCAGACTCGTGTCGTCATCGAAAAACCGATCGGCAAGGACCTGGATTCGGCCAGAAAGGTCAACGATGCGATCGCCCGGGCCTTCACCGAAGATCAGATTTTCCGCATCGACCATTATCTTGGCAAGGAAACGGTGCAGAACCTGATGGTCCTGCGCTTCGGCAACGTGCTCTACGAGCCGTTGTGGAATTCCGCCCATATCGATCATGTCCAGATCACCGTCGCTGAATCGATCGGTGTCGGCTCGCGCGGCGATTACTACGATACCTCCGGCGCCCTGCGCGACATGGTCCAGAACCACATGCTGCAATTGTTTTGCCTGGTCGCCATGGAGCCACCCGAATCGCTTGACGCCAATTCCGTCCGCGATGAAAAGCTGAAGGTCCTGAAAGCGCTCAAGCCCGTGGCCCGCGACAGTGCCGCCACCGTCAGCGTGCGCGGCCAGTATCGCGCCGGCGCGACGGATAACGGCGCCGTGCCGGCCTATGTCGATGAGTTGCAGAGCGAGCGCAGCGACACGGAGACTTTTGTTGCCCTGAAGGCCGAGGTCGCCAATTGGCGCTGGGCCGGCGTGCCGTTCTATCTGCGCACCGGCAAACGCCTGCCGGAGCGGGTTTCGGAAATCGTCATCGCTTTCAAGCCGATCCCGCATTCCATCTTTCCGACCGAAGCCGGCACGGTTCACACCAACAAGCTGGTCATGCGCCTGCAGCCCGATGAAGGCGTCAAGCAATGGATCATGATCAAGGATCCCGGCCCCGGCGGCATGCAGCTGCGTCATGTGCCGCTCGACATGTCGTTTGCCGACGCTTTCGATAACCGCCACCCGGAGGCCTATGAACGGCTGCTGCTCGACGTCATCCGCGGCGACCAGACCCTGTTCATGCGCCGCGACGAGGTGGAAGCTGCCTGGGCCTGGATCGATCCGATTCTGGAAGCCTGGAACACCGCCAGGATCGCGCCGACCGCCTATACCGCCGGCACCTGGGGACCATCGGCGTCCGTCGCCCTGATCGAGCGCGATGGCCGGACCTGGCACGAGGATACACTATAGTGATCGCTGTAGCGGCCATTGAGCGCCGCGATTTCGCCGATCGGCAGGCTTTGGCCGCCGCTCTTGCCGAAACCGTTGCAACCCGGCTGAACGCGGCGATCGCCGAACGCGGTGAAGCCTCGATTGCAGTATCGGGCGGTTCGACGCCGGAACGGTTTTTCAATGTTCTGAGCCAGGCCGATCTCGATTGGGGCAATGTCAGCGTGACGCTGGTCGACGAGCGCTGGGTCCCGCCCGGCCACGAACGATCCAATGCCCGCCTGGTCGCCGAGGCTCTTTTGCAAAATCGCGCCGCCGCCGCCCGCTTCATTCCGCTTTACAGCGATGCCGCCCGTCCCGAAGATGCGATGCCATTCATCCTTGCTGCCCTGGCCACCGTGCCGATGCCGTTCGACGTGGTCGTGCTGGGCATGGGCGCCGATGGCCACACCGCCTCGTTCTTCCCCGGCGGCGATCGTCTCAACGCAGCGCTCGATCCGGACAATCCGGCGCTGCTGAGCGCGATGAATGCACCTGGCGCCGGCGAACCGCGCATTACGTTTAACCTGGCGCCGATCCTCGCCAGTGGCCTGATTGCGCTTCATATTGAAGCTAACGAGAAAAAATCCGTGCTCGAACAGGCGCTGGCCGGCGGCCCGGTTGAGGACATGCCGGTCAGGGCGGTGTTGCGTTCAGGCCGGCCGGTAACCGTATTCTGGGCGCCCTGATCGTGCACGATCAGGCTTTGAGCCTTGGGAGGCTAGCATGACCGTTCGCGCCGAAATTGCCGCCGCCACGGACCGCATCGTCGAGCGCAGCAAGCTGACACGGACTGCCTATCTTGAGCGCATGCACCGGGCGGCGGACAAAGCGCCACGCCGATCGACGCTCTCATGTGGCAATCTGGCCCATGGATTCGCCGCATGCGGCCTTGCCGACAAGCAGGCGCTGACCGGTGAGGAAATGCCGAATCTGGCGATCGTTACGGCCTATAACGACATGCTGTCGGCGCATCAGCCGTTCGAGTGCTTTCCGCAATTGATCAAGGAGGCTGCCCGGGCGGCCGGCGGCGTCGCCCAGGTCGCAGGCGGCGTGCCGGCCATGTGCGACGGCGTCACACAGGGCCAGCCGGGCATGGAGCTGTCGTTGTTTTCGCGCGACGTCATCGCCTTGTCGGCCGGCATCGCCCTGTCGCACAACATGTTCGACGCCGCGCTCTATCTCGGCGTCTGCGACAAGATCGTGCCGGGCCTGTTGATCGCGGCTCTCAATTTTGGCCACCTGCCGGCGGTTTTCGTCCCGGCCGGACCGATGACCAGCGGCCTGCCGAACCCGGAAAAGGCCAGCATCCGCCAGCTTTATGCGGAAGGCACGGTCGGCCGAGAGGCGCTGCTGGAGGCTGAATCCAAGTCTTACCATGGACCCGGTACGTGCACCTTTTACGGCACCGCCAATTCCAACCAGATGCTGATGGAGATCATGGGCCTGCATTTGCCCGGCGCCTCCTTCGTCAATCCGGGTACGCCGCTGCGCGACGCGTTGACCGCCGAGGCAACCCGGCGAGCGCTGGCCATTACGACGCTCGGCAACGCCTATATGCCGGTCGCGACCAATCATACCCTGCATCTGGTGGCCATGGCGCGCGCCGCCGGGATTATCGTCACCTGGGAGGATTTTGCCGCCCTCTCCGACCATGTGCCATTGCTCACTCGCATCTATCCGAACGGCCAGGCCGACGTAAACCACTTCCACGCCGCCGGCGGCATGGGCTTTCTCATCGGCGAACTGCTCGATGCCGGCCTGCTGCACGAGGATGTCCGCACGGTTTGGGGCACCGGCCTTGCCGGCTACCGCAAGGCGCCGCGACTGGAAGACGGCGCGTTGCGCTGGGCGGATGCCGACACGATCAGCGGCGACGAGACGGTTCTGCGGCCGGCGACCAATCCGTTCAGCGAAAATGGCGGCCTGATGGTGCTTGACGGCAATCTCGGCCGCGCCGTCATCAAGGTCTCCGCCGTCAAGCCGGAACATCACATCGTCGAGGCGCCGGCGGTGATCTTCCATTCCCAGGACAATTTCATGGCCGCCTTTCATGCCGGCGATCTCGATCAAGACCTGGTCGCCGTCATCCGCTTCCAGGGCCCCAAGGCCAACGGTATGCCGGAACTACACAAGCTGACGCCGCTGCTCGGCGTGTTGCAGGATCGCGGCCGCAAGGTGGCGCTTTTGACCGACGGCCGCATGTCGGGCGCTTCCGGCAAGGTGCCGGCCGCCATCCATGTCACACCGGAAGCCGCCGATGGCGGCCCGATCGCCAGCATCCGCGCCGGCGACCTGATCCGCCTCGACGCAAGGGCCGGCCGCGTTGACGCGCTGGTCGATGCCGATGACTGGGCAAGCCGCGAACCGGCGATCGCCGACCTGAGCGAAAACGCCTTCGGCATGGGCCGCGAAATGTTTGGCCTGTTCCGCGCCCATGCCGGCTCGGCCGAAACCGGCGCCTGCGCCCTTAACAACGGAGCCTGAAATGGACCGCAACGCCGTTCTGGAGCCGGTCCTGGCCGCCGCGCCGGTCGTGCCGGTTCTGACGATTGAGGACGCAAGCACCGCCGTGCCGTTGGCCCGGGCGCTGGTCAAGGGCGGCCTGCCGGCGATCGAGATCACGCTCAGGACCGCCGCGGCGCTGGACGCCGTCAAGGCCGTCGCCGCCGAAGTTGAAGGCGCCTTTGCCGGCGCCGGCACGGTGCTGGACGCGGCGCAACTGAGACAGGCGGAAGCGGCCGGCGCAGTCTTTGCCGTCTCGCCTGGCGCCAGCCCCGGCCTGCTTGATGCCGCGGCAGATAGTGCGATGCCGCTGCTTCCCGGCGCTGCGACGGCGTCCGAAGCGATGGCCCTTATGGAGCGCGGTTATGAAATCCTGAAATTCTTTCCCGCCGGGCCGGCCGGCGGCATTGCCTATCTGAAGGCGCTCGCCGCGCCGCTGCCGGGAGTCCGCTTTTGCCCGACCGGCGGCGTGTCGCTACAAAACGCGCCGGACTATCTAGGGCTCGCCAATGTCATCTGCGTCGGCGGCTCCTGGGTCGCGCCGCAAGACGCGATCACCGCCGGCGATTGGCAGCGGATCGAAGAGCTGGCACGCCAGGCTTCTGGCCTGAGGTCGGCCGCATGAGGTTGCAGCGATGAACCCGCAAGCCCGCCAGGCGCTCGACGCCCTCAAAGACCATCGGGCAACTCTGGAAGACCAGCATCTGCGCGATCTCTTTGCCGCCGATCCTCAGCGCTTTGAGCATTTTTCCGTAAGCCTCGGCGATCTGACCCTCGACTATTCCAAGAACCGCGTCACCGATGAAACTGTCCGGCTGCTCATCGCCTTGTCGCAAGCCGCCGATGTCGCCGGCCGGCGTGAGGCGATGTTTGCCGGCGAGGCTATCAACACCACCGAAAATCGCGCCGTCCTGCATGTCGCCCTGCGCAACCGCACAAACCGGCCGATCCAGGTCGGTGATACCGATGTCATGCCGGCGATC
>CALZIL010000334.1 GCA_945787495.1 uncultured Afifella sp.
GAACCGACCTGAATGACAAGGTAGCGCATGCCGGCCGCCAGCGCGCGCTCGCTGCGCGAAGCCCAAATCAGGAATACCGAGCCGATGGCCGTGCCTTCCCAATACAGGAAAAGCGTCACCAGATCGCCGGCAAAGACAGCGCCGATCGCACTGCCGGCATAGATCAGCGCGGCGACATGCTGCAGGGTGTCTCGGACATGCAGTTGATAGATCACGCCAATGAGGGCCGCCAGCATGAAGATATAGCCGAATATCAGGCTGAGCCGGTCGACGCGCAGGGTCGTCAACTGCAAATCGAACAAGCGGACAACGCCCCATTGGCCGCTGTCTAACGTCAGGGTCAGCGCGAATGTCAGCACGGGCAGCGCTAGCATGTAGCCGGCGCGCCAGTAGCCCTTGAATGCAGGTACGAACAAGGCACCGACAATGAGGACAAGGCCGGGGGAGAGCTCAATCGTCATAATAGTCTTCCCCCCGCATCACCAGCTTGCGGAGGATTTCCTTGGCGGCGAGCACCAAAAAGACGCAGCAGACGAAACCGTAGATTCCGTAAAAGCCCCACCAGTGCTCGATGGCAAACGGCCCGTGCTTGTGGATGAAGGGATCGATGACCAGAAGCAGGGCGCTCACCGCGTAAAGGACATAGACGATGCGGTTGACATTGCCCGGATAATCGAGCCAGCGCGGCTTTTCACCGGGGCGGGAATTCCCCGCTTTCGGACTACGGGCCATCGGGCTCACCTTTCGCCAGAGTTGCGGTTATGTCGGTCGGCGCCACCATTCCCATTTGCGCCAGCAGAGCCTCGACTTCGCCGGCGGCGAAAAACAGAACGATGCAGAGCGCCGCCGTAATGCAAAGCGGGATAACGCATGCAGCCGGCGCCTCGGTGACGGCAACCGGCTCGCCAGATTTCGCTTCAGGCGGCGGCAGAAAATAGCCGCGCGCGACAATCGGCAACAGATAGGCGACATTGAGTAGCGAGCTGACCATCAGCACAGCCACCACCCATGCATGGCCGGCATCAACAGCACCGATCCCGAGCCACCACTTGCTCCATGTGCCCCCGAAAGGCGGCAGCCCGATAATCGACAGCGAACCGATCAGGAAGGCAAACATGGTCACCGGCATGCGCCGGCCGATGCCCACCATGTCACTGATTTCGGTCTTGCGGGTCGCGACCGCGATGGCGCCGGCGCAGAAGAAAAGAGTAATCTTGCCGGTCGCATGCATGACAATCTGCATGCCACTGCCGATAATTGCCGCCTGCGTCGCAAGGGCCGCGCCAAGGACCACATAGGCAAGCTGGCTGACGGTCGAATAGGCGAGACGCGCCTTCAGGTTATTGCGTGTCAGCGCCACTAGCGAGGCCATCAACAGACTGAAGGCGGCGACGAAGACAAGCCACTCGCTGGCACCAGTCGCCGACAGGAGATCGATTCCGAAGACATAGACGATGACCTTGAGAACCGTGAAAACACCGGCCTTGACGACGGCGACGGCATGCAGCAGCGCCGATACCGGCGTCGGCGCCACCATGGCCGCCGGCAGCCAGTAATGCACCGGCATGACCGCGGCCTTGCCGATGCCGAAAATATAAAGCGCCAGAAGAAGACCAAGCGCCGTGCTGCCGAGTTTGCCGTCCAGAATGCCGCCGGGGATGAAATCCAGCGTGCCGGCGACGATGCCGGTCCAGATGATTGCCGGAAGCAGCAGCGCCATCGACGTGCCCAGCAGCATGAGCAGATAGATTCGGCCGCCGGCCATTGCTCCCGCATTGGCCTTGTGTGCGACCAGCGGATAGGTCGACAAGGTCAGGATCTCGTAGAACAGGAAAAGCGTGAACAGATTGGCGGCAAAGGCGACGCCGATCGTCGCGGCAATGGCAATGGCGAAACAGACGTAGAACGATGTCTGACGCGGCTCGTCGTTGCCGCGCATATAGCCGATCGAATAAATCGAATTGGCGATCCACAAGCCTGAGGCGACGACGGCGAAGATCATGCCGAGCGGTTCGACGGAAAAACCGAATTCGACGCCGGCGAAAATCTCCACCGGGGTAGTGCGCGGCTCGGCGCCCGAAAGGACCGCGGTCAGCACGCCCATTACCGTGGCGAACAGCGCCAGGCTCGTTACTATGGTCACGGTTTCGCGCAGGTTCGGATTGCGACCCGTCATGGCGATCAGGCCGGCGCCGGCAGTCGGCAGAAGCAATGCCAGAACGATCAGGCTATCGGCGCTCATGTCATGCCCGCCAGCAGGACTTCGGCGGCGCGCGCGGCGATACCGGCAGTCAGCTCGGTGTCAAAGCCGAGAACGACGATCGCCGCCGCAAGAATGCAGGTAAAGGCCAGCATCTCCAGCGGCGGTTTTCCGGCGTCCTTGATCGCCGCGGTGGGTTCGCGGAACCAGGCAACCTCAATGACCCGCCCGACATAAACGACGGCGATCAGCGAACTGATGACGATAATGGCGGCAAGCCACCACCAGCCCTTTTCCAGCGCGCCGGCAACAAGAAAATATTTCGACACAAAGCCGACCGTGCCGGGAACGCCGATCAGGCCGAGGCCGGCGATGACAAAGGCGCCCATTGTCAGCGGCATGCGCCGGCCGATGCCCGCCAGATCCTCGATCCTGACCACGCCGGTCCGGAATACGATACAGCCGACCGCCATGAACAATGTCGCCTTCATCACCGCATGATTGAAGATATGGACGATGCCGCCGGTCAGGCCGGTCTGGGTAATCAGCGCGATGCCGAGCGTGATGTAGCCGATCTGGGCGACGGACGAATAGGCCAGCATGCGTTTGATATTGGCCTGGAAGACGGCGACGACAGAGGCGACGATCATTGCGGCGACGGACAGGAGCAGCAAGTAAAGGGCGACCTTGGTTGCCGTGGACGCAAGGAACGCGGTGACGACGGAGGGCGCGAAGGCATAGGCGTTCGGCAGCCACAGATGGACCGGAAACAGCGCCACTTTCAAGCTGATCCCGACGGTGATGAAGGCCAGCGCCGCCAGCAGCGGACGGATATTCTCGATATCGCCGATGCGCCCGGCAATGTCGGCCAGGTTGAGCGAGCCGGTCATGACATAAAGCAGGCCGACGCCCAGGACATAGAATGTCGCGCCGATGGTGCCGACGATGAGATATTGATAGGCCGACAGGACCGCCCGGCTATCATGACCGAGGGCGATCAGCACATAGGTGGAGAGCGAGGACACCTCCAGAAAGACGAAGGCGTTGAAAGCGTCGCCAGTGATCGCAATGCCGAGCAGGCCGGCCATGCACAACAGATACATGGTGTAGAACCAGGCCTGCCGCTCCGGCGCGATCTCCGAGGCAACGCTTCTTGGCGCATAGCTGATCACCAGCGCGCCCATGACGGAGACGAGGATCAGGATATAGGCGCTGACCAGATCGACGCGGTATTCGATGCCGAGCGGCGGCGTCCAGCCGCCAAGCGCATAGGACACCACCCCATCGGGCTCCGTCAGCACCTGCCTCAACAGCGCGAAGGCGATCGCCGGCATGGTCCAACTCACCACAAGCGCAATCAGCCAGGCGATCGGACCGCGGCGCACAAGCGCGGCCAGAACGGCACCAAGCAGCGGCAGGACGACCTGCAGCGCCGGTAGATTGGACGAGATCATTTATCCTCGTCCCCGGCGGCGAAGATCTCGTCCTCCTCGATCGTTCCGTACGCCTCGTGGATGCGCAGGACAAGCGCCAGGCCGAGCGCCAGCGTCGCCACGCCGACGACGATCGCCGTCAGAATCAGGACATGCGGCAGCGGATTGGAATAGACCTGAAAGTTCTCATCGATGATCGGCGGCGTGCCGCCGAGGATCTTGCCGGGCGAAAGATAGAGCAGATAGACCGACGTCTGGAACAGCATCAGGCCGACGAGTTTCTTGATCATGTTGCCGCGCGCGACGACGATATAAAGCCCCGACACCATCAGGAAAATGATGATAAAATAGTTGAAGTGGTCGATCAGCGGGCTGAGAACAGTCATCGCCGGTCGCGTCCCGCTACGGCGTAAAAAATCGCGATCATTGTCCCCGATACGGTGATCAGCACACCGACCTCGACGAGAAAAACGCCCCATTCCTGGCCATGGATCTGGTCATTCGCCAGATTGCTGTAATCAAGTTACTTGGAACCCGTCATCATCGCCGCGACGCCGACGCCGGAAAAGAGCAGGTCGCCGAGCGGCACCATGATCTCCACGACGAGGGGCGGCACGATGCGCATGGTCTGTTCAAGGCCGAAAATAATGGCGTTCAGGAAGACGGCGGCGGCAACGATAACGACGGCCTGGAAGCCGCCGCCAGGCCCGAAATCGGCGTGGATCTGCACATAAAGGCCGAAAACGAGGATGAACGGCAGGACAAATTTCGCCGTAATCCGCAGGATCGCATCAAGACGCATGCCGATGCTCCCTACTTGTCCGCTTCAGCGCGGCGCAGGCGCTTCAGCAGCAGCAGGACG
>CALZIL010000335.1 GCA_945787495.1 uncultured Afifella sp.
CGATCTGTTCGGGGAAATCCGCATGCAGCCGGGCGGCAAGCGCCGGCGCAATGCCGACAATGGCGACCGGCGGAATATGATAGAGATAGATGCGTGCATCCGCTCCGATCGCCGCGATCAGCTGCGCAAAATAACCGTAAAGCCCGTCCTCGCTGACGTTCTTGAAATAGAATGGCGGCAGGGTCATGACGCCGGCGCAGCCCATGTCGAGACAGGCGCGCGACAGCCGGGCGGTGTCGGCGACGTTCGACAGGCCGGTGCCCGGGATCATCCGCGCCGGGTCGATGCCGGCGTCGACCAGCGCCCGTATCGCGGCAATCCGCTCGTCAATTCCGACCGACAGGGATTCGCCCGTCGTGCCGAACGGCGCGATGCCGGCGCAGCCCTGATCGAACAGCCATTTGGCATGGGCGACATAAAGGTCGCTCGCCACCGAATAATCGTCATTGAACGGTGTCAGGATCGGCGCAATGACGCCGCGAATTGTTTCAAGTCCCATCCCGACCTCTCCTTGAACAAGTTTGCCACATTTATCGTGCCGGCGCCTGAACAGCGTCCGGCGGGCACATCCTGAAATGCGCGACATGTCATACAATTGCCATCGATTTTCGCAAGACAAACATTCGCAATGCGACAGGGCATAATGTCCTTTCGTAACGCTAGTTGCTTGCCCGATTGCCTGAACACATCAATTCCGGCCTGTCTGGCCGCCCTGTTCGGGGGAATATGAGACGTTTCGCGATATACTGGAATTTCACATTATAAAATCGATTTTCTTAATTTGAAATTCGCTTGACTCCAACGAAACTTTGGTCTGTCTTGGCGCCACGACGGAAAGACCGACGCGGGTGAGCGGTTTATGCTAACGAAACAAGCCGGAATCGACGACGCACAGCCGTTCGGGCAGGCCATCAAGGCCGGCCGCACGATCCAGTCTGTCGACCGGGCGCTCGACGTTCTGGAAGTCCTGTCGGCCAGCGGCACGGAACTTGCCCTTGGTGAAATCGCCTCCCGGTCCGGCCTCAACTCCTCCACCTGCCATCATTTGCTGTCGACATTGGCAGCCCGCGGCTATGTCGGACGGAACCCGCGCGGGCGGAGCAGCCGCGTGCGCCAGTTCAATCTGATCGACGTGGCCATGCCGGAACTGCGCCGGCTCAACCAGGAAACGCGCGAGACTGTTCATCTGGCAGTCATGCAGGGCTATGAGCTGACGACGCTGGCGATACTGGAATCGCCCCATCCAATCCGCGTTTCAACCGACGGCGCCGGCAAGGCGAATGCCGCCCATGCCACGGCGACGGGCAAGGCCATTCTCGCCTGGCTGCCGGAAATGGAAATTGCCCGTGTGATTGCCGAAAAGGGCCTGACGTCATTCACCGACAAGACGATCACCAATATCGCCGATCTCATGGAAGACTTGCGCCATGTGCGCCGCAACGGTTATTCCGTCGACAGCGAGGAATTTCAACCAGGTGTTGTCTGCGTCGGTTCCGCCATACGCGATCATTTGGGCGCGGTGATCGGCGCCATCGGCTGCTCGATGCCCGATATGCGCGCCAGCGACGACTTTATCGACAAGACGAAACAGGCAGTGCACGAAAGCGCCAAAACGCTGTCTGAACTGCTTGGAAGTCCCAAGGACATCCTGCCCGAACAGCCGGGTCCGGACCGGTCAATCTGAAACACACCTGAATGCGGAGACTCTTGCTAATGGCGATGCCGACAAACGTGAAAACAGATCAGGATTATCCAGTTCCTGCGACCATGAAAGCCTGGGTCCTGGGTGATCCAGGCGAGTTAACGCTTCAGGACAAGCCCGTCCCCGTGCCCGAACGTGCCGAGGTTCTGGTGCGCATCGACGCCGTGGCGATCTGCGCCACCGATCTGGAAATCATCTGTCACGGCCCGCCGGCCGAGATTCAGGGCGGCGACCCTTACAACAAGGGTTTCACGCCCGGTCACGAATATATGGGGACCGTCGTGGCGCTCGGCCCCGGCGTTGATGAATACGCGATCGGCGACCGCGTCGCGGTCGAGATTCACGCCGGCTGCGGCCAGTGCAGAAGGTGCCGGGAGGGCATGTACACATCCTGCCACAATTACGGCAAGAACTACGGCGATGTCGACAAGGGGCACCGCGCCAACGGCTTCACCACCGATGGTGGTTTTTGCGAGTACCAGATCAACAACATCAACACGCTCGTGCATGTCGCCGACGACATGTCGGACGAGGAAGCAACCCTCGTCGTGACCGCCGGCACGGCCATGTATGGCCTGATCGAGCTTGGCGGTCTGGTCGCCGGCGAGAGCGTCGTGGTGACAGGTCCCGGACCGATCGGTCTTATGGGCGTGGCGGTTGCCAAGGCGCTTGGCGCGCAGCCTGTCATCCTGACCGGCACGCGCGACAACCGGCTGGAGATTGGCAAGAAACTCGGCGCCGACCACGTCGTCAATGTGCGCAATGAGGACCCGGTCGAAGCGGTGCAGCGGCTGACCGACGGCAAGGGCGTCGACTACGTCGTTGAGTGCTCGGCCGCCCCCAACGCCATCAATGACGCCGCCCGGATGGTCAATCGCGGCGGCAAGATTTGCCTTGCCGCGTTCCCGACTGACGCGCCGGTCGTCGATGTGGCGCATCTGGTGCGCAACAACATCTATGTTTACGGCATCCGTGGTGAAGGCAAGACCGCGACCCATCGCGCCGAAGCGTTCATGCGTCAAAAGCGCTTCGACGCCACATTGATCCACACCCACACATTTCCAATGACGGAATTGCCCGAGGCCATCCGCTACGCCAAGGATCGGGTGGAAGATGCCATCAAGGTGGTGGTGAAGAACGACCACGCTGTCGCCAGACTGCAGGCGGCGGAGTAACGCCGGGATGCTGACCTGCGACCAGTATCTGATGCCTGCAACGCTTGGCGAAGCGCTGGCCCAATGGGCCGGTGCCCCGCCGGGCAGCCGGCTGGTCGCCGGGGCAACCGATACCCTGCCCTGGGCCCGCGAAGGCAGGGCCGGCGATGTTCATGTGCCTGCCGTAATCGATGTCAGCAAGGTTGCCGAGCTTCAGGACTATGAAATTTCAAGCGGCCGCGTGCGGCTCGGGGCGAACCTCGTCCTGCAGCGGTTCCTGAGCGATGATACGCTCAAGGCGCATCTGCCCTGCATGCCATATTGCGCTGTCTGGTTCGCCGACGACCAGATCCGCGAACAGGCCACCCTTGTCGGCAATATCGTCAACGCCTCTCCGGCGGCCGACGGAACACCGCCGATACTTGCGATGAACGGCACCATCGAAATGGCCCGCCTTGCGGGTGGCGAGGTGGCGAGACGAACGCTCCCCGTCGCAGACTTCGTCACAGGCCCCGGCGCCACGATGCTGGCGGATGACGAAATCGTCACGGCCGTGGAATGCGATTCCATGGCCGGATATGGCGGCGCGTTTGAGAAAGTCGGCCAGCGCCGGTCCCTGGTCATTTCGACCGTCTGCACGGCCTGCCTTGTCAAACCTTCCGCCGACAGGACGGCGTTCCAGGACGTGCGCCTGGCCATTGGCGGTGTCGGACCGGTCCCATCACGGTTAACCCAAATTGAAGAATTCCTCAAAAACAGACCGGTCACACGCGATATTCTGCGCCAGGCGTCGCAAATGACGGATGGACTGATAAATTCGCGCACGCGCCGGGCCTATCGCCGCGACGTGCTCAGCGGCTTTATCGAACGCGCGCTTGAAGATGCCCTCGCCGATTGCGGCGTGCATATCCCGTCTGACAGTGTCAGAGAGGCCGCCAATGCCTGATCTGAAAATGGACATGACCGTC
>CALZIL010000336.1 GCA_945787495.1 uncultured Afifella sp.
GCTGTCGCCATTTCGCCCGATACCAGCGTTTTCGGCGACATCGCCTATACCCGCACCGAATACAGCAATCCGAGTGCCACCTTGTCGGATTCCGATACTATCCGGGCGCTGGCCGGTTTTGAATTCGCGCCGAGCGCGCTGGTTCGTGGCCAAATCGGCGCCGGCTATACCTGGCGCGGCTTTGACGGGACGGGCATTGCCGATGAAGAAGGCTTTGCCTATCTCGCCGATGTCATCTGGAACCCGACGCCATTGATCACCGTGACAATCGGCGGCGAAGGACGGATCGAGGACACGACGGTCGCCGGCGCATCGAGCCGTCATAGCAGCGCCGGCCATGTCATTGTCGATTACGAGTTGCTGAGAAACCTGATCGTCTCGCCGCAGGTGCGGATTGATCACATAGACTATTCCGGGACCGCCCGGGATGATCTCTTGATAACGCCGGGCATTCGGTTGGATTATATGGCGAATCGGTATCTACACGTTGGCGGCGAATATTTCTTCACGTCCCGTGATTCGTCCGTCAACGCTTTCGATTACGACCGCCACCTTCTCGGCTTCTATGCTAAAGCGCAATTCTGACAACCAGCTCCGGCCCTATCAGCCGCCCTATGGCTCGACGATCCTGGAAAACGAGGACGCCGGCGCAGCAGAACCGCAATTCGATCTCCGCAATTTATACAGCATCGTCCGCCGGCGGCTGGCGATTATTGCCGGGCTGACTATTCTCGGCTCGCTGCTTGCGGTCATCTACGCGCTGCAGCTGACGCCGCTCTATACTGCAACGGCAACAGTACTGGTCGATCCCCGCAAAACGAACATCATTGATAACGAGGCAGTACTATCGGGTATCGGCCGCGATTGGTCTGCCGTCGAAAGCGAGGTGGAACTGATCCGCTCCGCCTCTGTCGCCATCCGGGTCATCGACAAGCTCGGCCTGTCGGAGGATGCCGAACGGGCGGCGCCTGATCCGCCGTTTTACTGGCAGATCATCGATGCCATCATTTCGCGGGAAGCGACGCCTGAGCTTGAGCCGGTCAGCGAGGAAGAAAGGCGCACGCGTGTGGCGCGCAAGCTGGCGTCAAGGCTTGACGTTCGTAGGCTCGGCGAGACCTATCTGTTGACCCTTGCTTATACCTCACCCGAACCAGCCTTGTCGGCACGGATCGTCAATGGCTTTGCTGATGCCTATCTTGTCGATCAACTAGAAGCCAAATTCGAAGCGACGCGGCGGGCGAATAGCTGGCTGAATACTCGCATTGCCGAACTGCGTGAGCGGGTCCGCGAGGCTGAGCGGGCGGTGGAGCTCTACCGGGCGGAAAACGATCTGGTCGAAGCGGGCGGCGCGACCTTGAACGACAGCCAGGTGGCGAGCCTCAACGAGCAGCTGATCCTAGCGCGGGCCGCAACGGCTGAGGCAAGGGCGAAGCTGGAGCAGCTCCAGGAGATTTCCGCGCGTGGCGGCGAAGTCACATCTTTCGCGCAAGTCTTGCAATCCCAGGTGATCGGCCAGCTGCGCGCCAATCAGTCGGAAGTCAAAAGAGAGTTTGCCGATCTCAGCGCCAAATATGGTTCCAGCCATCCCTCGGTGATCAATGTTCGTTCGCAACTGGGCCATGTGCAATCCCAGATCCGCCAGGAAATACGGCGGATCGAAGCATTGACGGAAACTGAGTACCGCGTTGCCAAGAGCCGAGAGGAATCGATCGGGGCTAGTCTCGCCGGCCTGAAGGGCGAATCGGCGCAGAACAGCCAGTCGGCCATCCGCCTGCGGGAACTGGAGCGCGAGGCGGCGGCGTCGCGGACCCTGTTTGAATCCTTCCTAGCCCGATTCAAGGAAACGACTCAGCAGGAAAGCCTGCAGACGGCCGATTCGCGAATTGTCGAGCGGGCAGTAAGGCCGACCTCACCGAGCGAGCCGAACAAGAAGGTGATCGCCCTGTTCGGCTTTATTCTCAGTCTCAGTGCCGGTATAGGTGCAGCGTTTCTGCTTGAAACCCTCGACAATGGTTTCCGCACCGCCGAGCAGGTGGAAACCGCGTTGAATGTGCCGGCGCTGGCGACAATACCGCTACTCAGGCCGCAAGGCGTGATGGGGCGGATCGGCAGTCTGACGGACCGATTGACGGGGTTCTTCCGATTTAGACCGGTAGCTGGGGCGCAGGACGGTGCAGGTCCACTCAGAAAATCGGGCTCGCGGCAGGTGCTGGATCACCCATTATCAGCGTTTACCGAATCGATCCGATCTTTGCGGATGGGCCTGCGTTATGCCGATCTCGACAATCCGGCACGCGTCGTTATGTTCACCTCCGCACTGCCATCAGAAGGCAAGTCGACGATCGCCAGCAATCTGGCGCTGCACGCGGCCAATACCGGCGAGAAAGTGCTGCTCATCGACATGGATCTGCGGCATCCGGCGCTGACGGACATCTATGCTGAAGATTCCGAGATCGGAATTGTCGAACTCGTCATGGGCGAGGCGCGAATTTCGGAAGTCGTGCGAACCGAGAAGGAAACGAAGCTGCGTTTCATACCGGCGTCGCGGTCCGATCTTATCAATCACACTTCGGAAATCCTCGGCTCTGAAAAAATCCGCGATTTCCTTGCCCAGGCCCGCAACGTCTTCGACCTGATCGTGATCGATTCCTCGCCCCTGCTGCCGGTTACTGATGGCCGGGCGCTGCTGGGCGCCGTCGATGCTGCCGTTATGGTGGTGTGCTGGGAGCGTAGGAGCCGCGATGCGGTGCGTACATGCTTGCGCCAGCCATTCGGTCTTGATGACAATTTGGTGGGCGGCGTTCTCAGCCAGGTGGACAGTGAAAAAGTCCGCTTTTACGATTC
>CALZIL010000337.1 GCA_945787495.1 uncultured Afifella sp.
GCGATGCCATTGAAGGCAAACTCGGCAAGCCATGGACGTTCGCAATGCCGGGCGTCTCCATCAAACCGCATCCCTCGGGCTCGCTGACCCATCCGGGCATGACCGAAATGCTGCGCTTGATAAAGCAGCACGGCATCACCGCCGACCAGGTCGAGAAGGTGTCGGTGGGAACCAACCACAATATGCCCAACGCCCTGATCCATCACCGTCCCACCAACGAACTTCAGGCCAAATTCAGCATGGAGTTCTGCATGGCCATTCTGCTGCTGGATGGAAAGGGCGGGCTGCCGGAATTCACCGATGAGGTGGTCAACCGGCCCGACGTCAAGGCGATGATCGAACGGGTTCAGTTTGGCGTTCACCCGGAGGCGGAAGCTGCTGGTTACGACAAGATGACGACCATTATCGATATCGAGATGAAAGACGGAAGGACGATTTCCGGACGCGCCGATTTCGGCAAGGGAAGCCCGGCCAATCCGATGACCTACGACGAGGCCGCCGACAAGTTTCGCGAATGCGCCGCCTTCGCCAATTGGCCTGAGGCCGATGCGGAAGCGATTGTCGAACGCGTGCGAACCCTGGAGGCCGTTTCGGCGGCGGGAGAGATTGCCGCGCTGCTTGCGGCATGAAGGACCGCCGGCGCACCACGCCGGCGGCCAAGCGGTCTACAATTTGGTGACGCCTTTTTCGAAACCGCGGGTCTGAACCCCGCCCTGGCCAAGGTCCTCGGGCGTTTTGACGCGGCTTTCCTCAAGCACATCGTATTTGGGCAGGAAGCCGAGGCCCGGAGCGTCCGGGATCTTCACCATGTCATTTTCCGGACCGGGCACGTTTTCAAAGAAGTGCTGTCCGACCTGATGCATGCCCCAGTGGAATTCCACACACCAGCCATTCATCAGGCCGGCCATTGAATGCATGTTGAAGATCGGCCAGCCGCCGCCATTGGCGATCGGCATATTATAGGTCTGCGCCAGATGGGCGATCTTGCGCGTTTCCGTGTAACCGCCATTGTAGACGCAGTTGGGCTGCAAAATGTCGACGGCCTGATGATCGACCAGTTCTCGCATCCGCCAGCGGTGGCCTTCCATCTGGCCGGCGGCCAGCGGGATATTGGTATGCTTTCTTAGGTCAGCCAGCGCCCGCGCATCGTTCTGGTGCAGCGGTTCCTCGAACCACATCAGGTTGCAGTCCTCAACGGCACGGCACAGCAGCCGCGCATCGACCGGATTGAACCGGTAATTGGCGTCGATCATCAATTGAATGTCGTCACCGATAGCGTCGCGGACAACGCGGATTCGCCGTGCGTCCTCCTGCCAGCCGCCCGGATCGACGGCGACGACCATCTTCAGCCTTGTATTGCCGTCGTCGACGAATTTTTTGGCATATTCGACGAGCTGGTCGTAATCGAAAAAGGGAAAGCCGAAGGTTATGTAGCAGGGCGCCCAGTCGCGAAATCCGCCCAGGAGCTGCGCCACGGTCCGGTCGGTCTTTTTGCCATGGATATCCCACAAAGCCAGATCGAGCGCTGACAGGGCGTTGGAAATGACGCCGGTATAGGCGCGCGGATTCAGTGACCACCAGACCTTGTGATGGATAGCTTCCGTGTCGCGCGGGTCCATGTCCTTAACGACGTTGAGCAGATCGTTTTCCAGCGCCGTGACCGCCGAAAAAGGCAGGAACGCACCGGTAATGCCGCATCCCTTGATGCCCTCATCGGTCTCCACTTCGCAGAAAACGAAATGCCGTTCCTCAAGCGGTTTGTCGATCATCGGCAGCCTGACCGAATAGTGATGAACGCTTGCGCGGATATCCTTGATTTTCATGATGTCTCTGTCCCGATTCGTGAGGTGCGGGTGCCTGATAACGGACCTGCCAGCAGGGCTTTGATCAATGCCTGAGCCGCCCAAATTGTGAAAATCGCGTCACACTGCGTATTATAGCTGATAACAGGTCCTGCACCGACAGATTCCTGCGGGTGTGTGCTCATACACCACATGTGCGAGACGCCTCGATCTTCGGCCTTGGCGAGTGCTTCGGAGATGTCAGACCAGGGCACCTTGGGTCGTCGAGGCAGCGCTATCAATTTCGTCGGCGTCTCGCCGGTTTGTTCGGTAATGAGGCCGGCGAAGTTCCGGTCAGACAGCTTCCGTATCCGGCGCAGCGTCGGCATTCTCAGCACCGCCGTCCTGCCGATACGCTATTTCATGTGGGGCACCGTTTCCACGCCATCGGCACCGATCACGAAAGCCATCAGGTCCTGGCCCATCGTCAGCGGTCCGTCATAGGTCGTGCGGGTACGCTGCATGATCTCTTCCGCTCCGACCGGCGGGATCTTGCCGTTGGTCAAGGCCACGACATGGGTGAAGGCCGCCATCTTCGGCGCCGCTTCAGCAAAGACACGGCCGGCATCTTCCGGTTCGATATGATGCGCCATGATCGCCCGCCAGATCGGCGCCGCGGCCAGCAGTTCCGGCTTTGCAGCGCCGATGGAATGGATCAGCAGATCAACGCCCTTGGCCGCATCGGCAACGCCTTGCACACGCTTGGTGTCGCCCGATATCACGACCGAGCGGCCGTCATAATCGATGCGGTAGCCAAGGCTCGGACTGATCAGCTCGCCGTGATTGTTGGCAAAAGCGGTGATCGTCACGCCATCGGCCTCATAAACGACACCCGGCGCGATATCGCTGGCAGCGATACCTGCCGCCTCGCGCGACATTTTCTGGTCTTCCACACGCGTATTGACGTCCCACGCATAGGCCGCCTGCAAATGGGTCAGCCATAGGGCCCGCGCAGCCAGCCGGTCAGCCAGATGTCGGGAATGCCGACGACATGGTCGGAATGCAGATGCGTCAGGATCAGCGCGTCAAGCTTTCCGAACGGCACCTTGATCTGCCACATGCGCTGGGTCGCGCCACGACCGGCGTCGAACAGGATCGTCTTGCCGCCGACCTGGACCAGCGTGGCCGGTCCGAACCGATTCATCAGCGGTGGTGGCGTGCCGGTCCCTAAAAGGGTCACCTTGAAATCCGGTTTTGCGTCCTGTGCAAACGCGCCGCTCATCAGGCCGATCATCACGCCGGCGATGGCGGCAAATCCTGCAAATCGATGTTTCATCATGTCCTCCCTTGGTTTGTTCGCTAGCCCAGTATCCACAGGCTCAGTGCCGGGAACCGGATGATCAGGACGAGGACGGCAAGCATCACCACGGCAAAAGGTAGCGCGCCGAGAAAGACGTCCTTCAGGGCAATGCGCGGATCGTTCACCGCCGCCTTGATGACGAAACAGGAAATGCCGAGCGGCGGCGTCAAAAGTCCGATTTCCGCGCCGATCACCGTGACGATGCCGAACCAGACAAGGCTGAGCCCCATCGGTTCCACGATAGACAGAAACAACGGCACGACGATCAGGATGATCGAGGCGGTATCCAGAAGCGTGCCGAGAAACAGCATCAGCGCCACATAGATCACCATGATGGCAAAGAAGCCCAGATCATTGCCGGCCAGGATGGCGCCAAG
>CALZIL010000338.1 GCA_945787495.1 uncultured Afifella sp.
CGATGAAGGCGGCCGGCCCGCCGATCACGCAGTCGCGGTAGTAAAGATCCAGATTGGGGATGTTGTAGCGCGAGAAGGGGCCGCTGCCTTCATCCAGAACCGGCAGCCCGTTGATGGTGATGCCGCCTACCACACCCATGCCCGCGAGCGGAGCTTGAAAGCGCGCGGCGTCAACGCCCGGCTGCCGGCCCAACAAGCACCATCCGGTTCTGCCGCCGCGGCTTAAACACCTCAACCGCCTGATCGCGCGCCGGCGGGCCGCGGTGGAAACCACCTTCGCCACCCTCAAGTGCCGCATGGAGCTCAGGCGCATGCGCTACCGTGGCTTGACCAAAACCTCCGGCCAGGTGCTGCTGGCAGCAATGGCCTTCAACATGCGGCGCTGGGTCACAATCGTCACCTGAGCGCAGCGCAAGTGTGTCTACGTCACGGTGGTTGATCACCGAAACAGCCTCCCAAGGCACAGACGAAAGCCTTGCAATCCAGCCAAGCCACATAACCAAACCCTCAAAACCCTCCACGCAACGGTCCCTCTAGGGGACGCCAAATCTGCGCCGCTGCTTTACAAAACCAAATACCGCACTTTCGCCTTTGGTGGCCCAGGTAAAAGCGCCCCCAAGCAGCTTCCTCTCCGCATATCTCAGGCGGCGAGTCCCTGGACGAGCTGTGGAACCTTGTTTTGAAAGTGGTCGTGGAGGTCGGTCACGTGCGGGGAATGCGCAGCGTTTCGATTCCAAATCGCATCGTAAACGACTTTTGCTGGTTCGCCGGAGTTCAGTATCACCTGTCTTGCACGACTGCGGTGCTCAGCCGAGATCTTGCGATCAGGCAGTATGGCCGCACCAATGCCGAGGTCGGACCATTCCTGTAGGACCTGATAACTTTGGGCGTGACCGCCATATCGGAGAAGCTTAAGCCCGTGGGCGTCGAACAGCTCCCGGGTTGCGGCGGCAAGGCCGCAAAAATCGCCCGTCATGACATAAGAGTCGGCGGCAATAGAGTCGAGCAAAACCGGCCCATTATTGTCATCCGATCGAGAATTGTTCGATTTCGCAAAATAATACAGATCCTCATCATAGACCATGCAATGAGCATGATTGATGATCCGCGGCTGGCCGATAAGCCTGGGGCGAATGACCAAGTCGATCTTCTCCTCCTCCAGACGTTGGATGAGGTCGTTGAGGTGACATTCCTTGAAAAAGATCTCGACATCGGCGTGCGCGCGCCGAAACGGTTCGAGCACACTGGCGAGGAGACGGGCATCTATCAGCGGCGACAATCCGATGCGCGCAAGCTTTTGTTGGGGATTCAGATAGGCGGCGGCTCCCTGTACAAGCTCGGCCCGAGCATCCAGTACGCTCTCGACCATAGGCAGAACATGTTCGCCGAAGCGGGTCAGCGCCACCTTTCGTGTGGTCCGCTCGAAGATCCGTGCCCCAAGCTCTTTCTCGAACTGGGCAATACCATTGGAGAGCGTCGGCTGCGTGACGCAGCAGCGTTCAGCGGCTTGGCTGAAAGAGCGTGTTTCAGAGACGGCCTTCACGAAACGAAGTTGGTTCAGGTTCATATATTCATCAAATCTATAAGTGTAATTCAAAATGACAATTTCTAAATAAGTTTGCCGGCCCATATCTTCTTTTTCAAGTCACCAATAACGATCCGGGCCTATCGCAATGCAACACCCTCCCGAGCTCTTTTGGCTTGCCTTGACCGCGCTGGTTACAGCGTTGTTTTGGGCGCCGTACGTCCTGAACCGCATTGCGGTGCTGGGCTTGATGGGCGCCTTGGGCAACCCGAGTCCGGATGACGAGCCCCAATCTCCTTGGGCGAACCGCGCCCAGCGTGCGCATGTCAACGCGATCGAGAACTTCGCAGTCTTTGCGCCTCTGGTGCTCGGTGTCGCTGTCGCCGGGGTCAGTTCGCCCGTCACTGTTGTCGCTGTGCAGGCATATTTCTGGGCCCGCCTCGGACATTACATCGTCTACGCCGCCGGCATCCCGGTGGTGCGGACTCTTCTGTTCTTTGTTGGCGTGGGTGCCGAGGTGGTTTTGGCATTTGCCCTTCTTCAAAGCGTCTGAGCAAGGGAGCGAAATGTTGGCGAAGGGTGAAATCCAAACGGCTGTTGTTGCGGGCCTTGGCCCGGGCCTGGGG
The DNA here is from genome assembly GCA_945787495.1 of uncultured Afifella sp. GTDB lineage: Bacteria > Pseudomonadota > Alphaproteobacteria > Rhizobiales > Afifellaceae > CALZIL01. The sequence goes on from CALZIL010000338.1 coordinate 2,152, forward strand.
GAGGCCTTGTGTCGGCGACTCGTTGAGGCCGGATATCGCGTCGCCGGCCTGGCGCGCAGCAACTCCACTGCGGAACCGCTGGAGGAAGAGTTGAACAAGAAAAATCGGGTCTTTGTGGGCTTCGCCTGCGATGTGACTGACCCGAGTTCAGTGATCAATGCCGCATCCCAGATCAAGAGTGAACTCGGTGACATATCGGTCTATGTCCACAATGCGGCTCAGCTTCTCCTCAAGCCTTTCATAGAGACGACACCTCAGGAATTCGAAGCGCTGTGGCGCGTGACCTGTCTGGGCGCCGTCAACGGCGCTCAGGCGGTGCTGCCCGGCATGCTGAAGGTGGGACGGGGCTCGCTGCTTTTCCTGGGAGCAACGGCGTCGATCAAGGCGGGCGCACAGTCCGCTGCATTCTCCTCGGCCAAGTTCGCGCTGCGCGGGCTCGCTCAGTCATTGGCGCGCGCCTATGGCCCCGAGGGGATTCATATCGCCCATCTGGTGATCGACGGGGTGATTTGGGGAGAACGAGCGCAGGCGCGCTTCGGCATGAGTGAGGATCATTGCCTGGCACCCGCAGCTGTTGCCGAGAGCTGCCTGCAGCTGATCGGCCAGGATCGCTCGGCGTGGACGC
>CALZIL010000339.1 GCA_945787495.1 uncultured Afifella sp.
CTCTGGTAGTCGCCGGAATCGTATTCCCAGCCGAGTGCGGAGGTGTATGGGAACTGCTCCTTGCCGATGAAGTTCTTCATGCGGATTTCAGCCGGGTCCATGTCGAGCTTGCGGGCCAGCACATCGACCATGCGTTCGATGAAATAGGATGCATCCGTCACCCGGAACGAGCAGCGATAGGCAACGCCGCCCGGCGCCTTGTTGGTATAGACGCCATCGACTTCGACATGGGCCGCCGGAATGTCATAAGAGCCGGTGCAGATGTTGAAGAAGCCGGCCGGAAACTTGGTTGGGTCGGCGCAGGCGTCGAAGGCGCCGTGATCGGCAAGGACATGGCACGACAGGCCGGTGATCTTGCCGTCCCTGGTCGCCGCGATCTTGCCGGTCATGTGATAGTCGCGGGCAAAGGCCGTGGCCGACAGGTTCTCGATCCGGTCCTCGATCCATTTGATCGGCACGCCGGTGACGATGGAGGCGACGGCGGCGCAGATATAGCCCGGATAGACGCCGACCTTGTTGCCGAAGCCGCCGCCGATATCGGGCGAGACAATGCGGATATTGTGCTCCGGGATATTGGTGATCAGCGAAGCCACCGTGCGCACCGCATGCGGCGCCTGGAAGGTGCCCCAGATCGTCAGCTTGCCGTTGACCTTGTCCATCGAGGCAACGCAGCCGCAGGTCTCCAGCGGGCAGGGATGGACGCGCTGATAGGTGATCAGCTCCTCCGCCACGACTTCGGCGTCGGCCAGCGCCTTGTCGGTCGCCGCCTTGTCGCCGGCTTCCCAGGTGAAGATATGGTTGTGATGCTTGCGCGTTCCGTGCGCGCCTTCGGTTTTGTCCTTGATGTCCTCGCGCAGTACCGGCGCGTCTGCGTCCATCGCCTTGAAGGCATCGGTCAGGGCCGGCAGCGCCTCATAGTCGACTTCCACCAGTTCCACCGCGTCGGCGGCGGCATAGCGGTTTTCGGCGACGACAAAAGCGACTTCCTGGTTCTGGAACAGCACCTTTTCATCGGCCAGAACGGCCTGCACGTCGCCGGCCAGGGTCGGCATGTAATGCAGATTGAGCGGTTTCAGGTCTTCCGCCGTCAGGATCGCGACGACGCCGGGCACGGCAAGCGCCGCGTCCTTGTTGATCGAGGTGATGCGGGCATGGCCGTAAGGGGAACGCACGAAATCGCCGAACAGCATGCCCGGCAGCTTCATGTCGTCGACATAATTGCCCTTGCCCTGGGTGAAGCGGGCATCCTCGACACGCTTGCGGGCGCTGCCGAGGCCTTGCAGTTTTTCGGCGCGTTCGGTGGCCGTCGGGGTCTGATCGGTCATTGGGCTGCCTCCTTGGCCGTGGCAAGCTGGTCGGCCGCCGCGCTGATGGCTTTGACGATGTTCTGGTAACCGGTGCAGCGGCACAGATTGCCGGAAATGCCCATGCGGATTTCATCTTCGCTCGGGCTGGGGTTTTCCTGAAGCAGGCGATGGGCGCGGGTGATCATACCCGGCGTGCAGAACCCGCATTGCAGGCCGTGATGCTCGCGAAACGCCTCCTGCAGGGCATGCAGGGCGCCGTCCGGCGCGGCGATGCCCTCAATTGTCGTGACGTCCGCGCCGTTCGCCTGCGCCGCAAAGACCGTGCAGGATTTCACCGACATGCCGTCCATGTCGACGGTGCAGGCGCCGCAATGGCCGGTATCGCAGCCAATATGCGGGCCGGTGAGATTGAGGTCCTCGCGCAGAAAGTGGATGAGGAGCGTACGCGGCTCGGCAAGCGCTTCAGCCGCCTTGCCGTTGACCGTCATTTTGATGTGCATCTTGCTCATGGCGTTTCCTTGGTAAATCGCTTTAGGCGGCGCGCGCGGCTGCGCGCTCGATGGCGTTGCGCACCATCACGCCGGTGACGCTGGTGCGGAAATCGACGGGGCCGCGGCCATCGGCGGCCGGCCGGGTGATCGCCTTGGCGGCCTCCACGGCGGCCTTGACGGCATCGGCGTTAAGATCCGTTCCGGCCAGCGCCTTGCCGGCCTCTTCGGCATAGAGCGGCGTGTCGCCGACATTGGTCAGCGCGATTTCCGCGCTTTCACAACGCCCGCCCGACATGGTCAGGATCACCGCCGCGGCGGCGGTGGCGTAATCGCCGATCTTTCGCTTCTGTTTCTCATACGCATAGCCATGCCCGGCAGGCGGCGCGGCAAAGCGGATTGCCGTCAGCACCTCGCCATCGGCCAGCGCGGTAAAGAAGGCGGCGTCATAAAAGCCGCGCGCCGCTACCTCGCGGTTACCGCCGGGGCCGGCGATCAGATAGGCCGCATCGAGCGCTTGCATCAGCGCCGGCATGTCATTGCCCGGATCGCCATTGGCGACATTGCCGCCGATCGTGCCGAGATTGCGGACCTGCGGATCGGCGATCTGCAACGCCGTTTCGGGCAGGATCGGACAGTGCTCGGCCAGCACGGCGGAGGCGATAATCTCCGCCTGTCGCGTCATGGCGCCGATGGTGATCGTGCCGCCGTCCTCAGAAATGCCCTTCAGTTCGGCAATGTCCTGCAGATCGATGAGGTTTTCCGGCAGGGCCATCCTAAGCTTCATCATTGGAATGAGGCTGTGGCCGCCGGCCAGAACCCGGGCCTCGTCGCCCAGATCAGCCAGAAGTTTCACCGCCTCGTCGATGCTCGACGGCCGGTGATAGTCAAATGCACCAGGTATCATGCGTTCCTCCCGCCGCGGGCTTTTCAATCCCGCGCTGTGCGAAAAGATGCGCAATCAGCCTGATGGCAGCGAG
>CALZIL010000340.1 GCA_945787495.1 uncultured Afifella sp.
GGACGTCTACAAGCCGATCCTGGAAAATTTCGTGCTGTCCGGCAGTTCCAGCGCCGTACCGAGGTTTGTCAATGATGGCGAGGCTTCCGTTGGCGTGACGCTGGAGGATAACGCTTACAAATATGTCGAGGGCGGTGGCCCGGTCGAAATCATCTATCCGGAAGACGGAACAGTGGCGGCGCCGGATGGCATCGCGCTCGTCAAGGGCGGTCCGAACGCGGACAACGGCAAGAAGTTTATCGACTGGGCGCTGTCCAAACCAACGCAGGAGTTCCTTGACCAGGAAATGGGGCGTCGACCCATACGTACCGACGTGGCGGCGAGTGGTGACCTTCCGCCACTCTCAGCATTCAAGGTTGTCCCATACGACTTTTCCTGGTCGGCCGGAAACAAGGACGCCTTTCGCGAGAAATGGCTAGGCATCCTCATGAACCAGTGAGGACAAGGCGTGCGGTGACAGCCTCCGGAAAACAGGGGCGGTCATCGCATGATAGTGGTCATGGTATGAAACAGCGATCCCGGCGACGGCCGTTGGTGGCACGGCGGTGCACGTGACCTTGCGTTCAAATGTTTCATCCGAAAATCCCTGACGGCAATGGCATTCCTAGAACTGCGCGGCGTCAGCAAGCGCTACGATACAGTCACAGCGCTGCAGGACGTCAGTATTGCCGTGGAATCGGGCGAATTCTTCACCCTGCTCGGCCCCAGCGGATGCGGTAAGACAACGCTTTTGCGCACCATCGCCGGATTCATCAAACAGGATGGCGGCGAAGTGCTGGTGAGCGGGTCATCCGTAGATCGCCTGCCGCCGCACCGGCGCGACACCGGCATGGTCTTCCAGGACTATGCCATCTTTCCGCATATGAGCGTTGCCCAAAACGTCGCCTTCGGCCTCAGAAACCGCCGGGTGGCGCGCGGCGATATCGGCGAACTTGTCGCCGGTGCGCTGCAGACCGTCCGTCTGTCGGATCATGAAAGCCGCATGCCGCACGAGCTCAGTGGCGGTCAGCAGCAGCGGGTCGGGCTTGCTCGGGCGATGGTGATCCGGCCGCAGGTCCTGCTCATGGACGAACCGTTGTCCAATCTTGATGCAAAGCTCCGGATAGAGCTGCGAGAGGACATTCGTGACATTCAGCACGGGCTTGGCATCACGACGATCTATGTCACCCATGACCAGGAAGAGGCTCTCGTCGTATCGGATCGAATCTGCATCATGAGCCAGGGAAAGATCGAACAGATCGGCACGCCTTGGGCAGTCTACAAGCAGCCAGAGACAAGGTTTGTTGCATCGTTCGTCGGCAGAATGAACTTCATGGACCATCTTCCTGAAGAGGTGACGAGCGAAGCCGCTATTTCGGGTATCGAAGGGGCGCAGGATATCCAGGCATACCTGAAGCACGTTGCGAGCGGGTCCGTCGTCGCCGCGATCCGGCCCGAGGACGTGCTCATTGTCCAGGCTGGCGATCTCCCGCCGGCGCAGGCGCTCAAGGTAAGCGCAACGGTCAAGAAAGTATCGTTCACCGGCCGCGAGGCCGAATATTTCGTGCAGGTGCCGAAGGATATCGGTCTTGCCGTCCATGTCACTCGGCCAACCGAGACGCTGGTCGCTGCCGCTGGCGCTGCGGTCACTCTGGCATTGCCATTCTCAAGCCTTCTGTTCTTCGATGCCGGAACCGGAAAGCGAGATTAGCGCCGCCATGGCGCCGCGCCGATTCTGGTCCTTCGATCTGTGGACCGGAGTGACGTTATTCGCTTTTGCAGTGATCGCCGTTCTGCTCGTCTATCCGCTATCCAATATCTTCTTGGCAAGCTTCACCGACAATAAAACCGGAGCGGTGACGCTTCAGAACTATGCCCAGATTTTCGGTCATCGCTACTACCGCACAGCCTTGTACAACAGCATCATGCTTGGCTTTGGCGGCATGATCGGGGCGGTCATTCTGGGCGTACCATTGGCCTATTTCACGACGCGCTTCGCCGTCCGCGGTAAATCCGCAATCACGACTTTGGCGATCCTCGCTTTGGTCTCGCCACCATTCATCGGAGCCTATGCTTGGATCACCATGCTCGGCTCGAACGGCTGGCTTCGAGCTTGGCTGGCCGCGATCGGCCTGGAGGTGCCGACCATATATGGCGCCACCGGAATTCTTCTGGTCTTCAGCCTCAAATTCTACCCGTTCGTGTTTCTGCTGACGGCCGGTGCATTGAAAACGGTCAATGTCTCGCTTGAGGAAGCTGCCGATAATCTTGGAAGCACGCCATTGTTCAGGTTCCGCCGCATTACGCTGCCGCTGGTCTTGCCGGCCGTCAGCGCCGGGGCGCTTTTGGCCTTTGTCCTTTCGCTTGCGGATTTCGGCACCCCGTCCATCATTGGGCGGGGGTTTCGGGTTCTTGCGACTCTGGCCTACAATCTCTTCACCAGCGAAATCGGCGGCAATCCGGGCCTCGCATCGACGGTCAGCATAATCCTGGTCTCGATCTCGTTGCTTGTCGTCGCCCTGCAGCGGAGATTTATCGCCCGCCGCGAATATGGCAGCGCGCTCATTCGGCGGCCGCAGGTCCGGCCGATCCGGGGCGTGCGCTCGGTTCTGGTGCACGGCGTTTGCTACCTGATCGTGTTTTTGAGTTCGCTGCCGTCGATCGTGGTGATCTTCAATTCCTTCAGAAATACCAGCGGACCGGTTTTCCAGCCGGGTCTGGGGTTGGACAGCTACCGCCGCATCATCCGTGAAGTGCCGGATGCGATCA
>CALZIL010000341.1 GCA_945787495.1 uncultured Afifella sp.
CCGCTGGGTGGATTCTGAGGGCCTTGATATCATCAGCGGTCACTTCGTGCAGAACCTCAACACGGTCGAGTTGAAGCCCTGGGCGCGCCGCGGCGGCAAGGCGGTGTTCATCAATCACGACGCCTCGCGAACCTCAAATGATTGTTATGTCTGCGAGATTCCGGCAGGTGGGAAGCTCGAGCCGCAACGCCAGCTTTGCGAAGAAATGCTCATGATTCTGTCTGGGCGCGGCTCGACTTCGGTGTGGAATGATGCGGGGGCCAAGGTGACGTTCGAATGGGGCCCGGGGGCAATTTTTGCGATCCCGCTCAATGCCAGCCATCAGCATTTCAACGGCTCCGGCCGGGAGCCAGTGCGGTTCGTCGCCGTGACCAATCTGCCGCCGGTGATGAACCTCTACGAAGATCCGGGCTTTATTTTCAACACATCGTTTGATTTTGAAAACCGCTTCAGCGGTGAGCCGGATTATTTCGCCAATGAGGGCGAGCAGAAAGGCCTGCTGTTGGAGACCAACTTCGTCGCCGATGCGGTCAACCTGCCGCTGATTGAAGCCAAGGAACGCGGCGCCGGCGGCGGTCATATCCGCTTTTCCATGGCCAAGGGCTCGATGAACAGCCACATCAGCCAGTTCCCGGTCGGTACCTACAAGAAGTGCCACCGCCACGGTCCGGGTGCGCATGTCATAATCCTGTCCGGCGAGGGCTTTTCACTGATGTGGCCGGAGGGTGAAGAGCCCAAACGCTACGAATGGCAGGCCGGCTCGATGATCGTGCCGCCGAATATGTGGTTCCACCAGCATTTCAACACCGGCACGAGTCCGGCGCGCTACCTTGCCTTCAAGCACGAGACCGTGTCGATCGGAAATCCGCGCGACTTTCGCCGAGGCGCTGGCCAAGCAAGGGCTGGAATCGCAGATGCAGGCCGCCTACGAGGCTGAACTGGCGGACCTGCCGGCAAAACCCGTCGCCGCCTAGGGGCGCTGCACCACCGAAATGGTCAGACTTCGATGATCACCCGGCCGTTTTCGGTAACGGCTTTATAGGTCTTGAGCGGAATCATGCAGGGCGGCGCGACCACCTCTCCGGAGCGGATGTCGAATGCTCCGTTGTGGAAATCGCATTCGATAATATGACCGTCGAGATAGCCTTCGGAGAGTGAACCGGGTCCGTGGGTGCAGGCATCGTCGGTAACGTAAATTTCCCCGTCAACCTGATAGACCGCAAGCGTCAGGTCGCCGGCCTCGATCTTGATCGGCGTTCCCGGCTCTACCTCGTCTACCGAACATAGGTCGATCCGTGACGCGGATCCGCTCATCAGTTATTCTCCTGTTAAACACCGCTGGGTGTAACGCATGAGAGCGGGAATAAAAGAACAGCGTTCCGCATGCAAGAACCATCAGGTGCGATTTGGTTGTGATCGTCTAGAATGGGAACACGAGCGGCGTGTGGCGCTGTTCGCCGAAGGCTGCTGTTTAACGTTACAAGCCAGGGAGTTGCCTGATGCTTCGCAAGGAAGTCAATGACCTGTTGACTCAAATCGGCCCTGAGACGCCGATGGGGGCGATGTTCCGGCAATACTGGATTCCGGCCTTGCATGCTGAAGAATTGCCGGAAAACGATTGTCCGCCGGTGCGCGTCAAATTGCTGTCTGAACGCCTGATCGCGTTTCGCGATTCAGACGGGAAGATGGGCCTGATCGACGAGTTCTGCGCCCATCGCGGCGTTTCTCTTTGGTTCGGCCGTAATGAAGAAGGCGGTCTTCGCTGTCCCTATCATGGCTGGAAATACGACGTGACCGGCCAGTGTATCGAGGTTCCTTCCGAGCCGGAGGAAAGCGGTTTTTGCCAGAAGATCAAACTGGCCGGATATCCGCTGGTCAAGATCGGCGATATCTTGTGGGCCTATATGGGCGACAAGGACAAGCAACCGCCGCTGCCGGAATGGGAATTCGCCACCGTCCCCGCCGAACAGACTTTCTCTTCCAAGCGCTGGCAGGAGTGCAACTGGCTGCAGGCCATGGAAGGCGGTATCGATTCCAGCCATGTCTCCTGGTTGCACAGCGGCGACCTGAAATCCGATCCGCTGTTCAAAGGCGCGGCGGGCAACAAATATAACCAGCAGGACAAAAAGCCGTTCTTTGAGGTCGTGGAAAGCGATGGCGGACTGTATATCGGGGCGCGGCGCAATGCCGAGGAAGGGCATTATTACTGGCGCATCACGCAATGGGTGATGCCCAGCTACACGATGATCCCGCCGCGCGGCGACCATCCGGTCCACGGCCATTTCTGGATTCCGATCGATGATGAAAACTGCTGGGCGTGGAGCTTCGATTATCACCCGGTGCGCGCGCTGACCAAGGACGAGCGCCAGGCGATGATCGATGGGCATGGTGTACATGTGAAATATACGCCCGGCACCTATCGCCCGCTCGCCAACAAGGACAATGACTATCTCATGGACCGCGAAGCGCAAAAGCGGGGCGAGACCTATTCCGGTGTTGCCGGCATCGCCATGCAGGACGCTTCGCTGCAGGAAAGCATGGGGCCGATCGTTGATCGCAGCAAGGAGAACCTGGTCTCCACCGACAACGGCATCATCATGGCGCGGCACCGGCTGCGCAAGGCGGCGATAGCGCTTGCCGACAAGGGCGAGGTTCCGCAAGGCGTCGATCCGGTCCATCAGAAGGTGCGGTCCGTCGCCATCGTCTTGCCGGCGGACAAGCCCTTTATCGATGCCTGCAAGGCAGACCTGACGGTTCGCCCCGGCGTAAAACAGACTTCGGTCTAAGGCTGCGATTTTGTCAGACAGCCCGACATTGCTCGGCAGTTGTGCCAGGGCGGCGACGGCGGCCGAAGCGCGATTCCGCGTCGATTACCCTAATTCCAGGCAACGCGCATCGCGCATCGTGGCGCTCGACGAGGCGAGTGCAGGAGTCATGCGGCGCATTTCGGAGGCGCCGTGGAATGGCGCTCATTTTCTCACCTATGTCTCCAAGACCGCCGGGGCAAAAGGGCTTGATTCCCTGCCTGTCGATGCATCGTTGCAGGCTACCGATGGCAGCGAGGTCCGATTGAGCGACGAACTTGCCGGGGCCGATGTCGTCGTGATGATCGCGGCGGCGGGTGGCGCTTCGGATGCGGCCGCGGTGATCGGCAATGCCTGCCTCGTGCGCGGCATCATGACCACCGGCCTGATCGTGGCGATCGGCGGCGACCGGGCCAGGGTCGAGCGGACCGTCGCGGTGCTCAGACCCTATGCGGCGATGCTCGTCGTCTCCACAAGCGAAGAATACATCCCGGAAATGCTCACCGCGCTGCGCGCCTGAGCCTAGAGCGAGATGAGGTCAAATTGAACCATTTGATGGAGTCAAATCAGCCTGTCGCCAAGGCGCGGAGCGCCGTGCGATGTGGTGCATCGGACAAGCTC
>CALZIL010000342.1 GCA_945787495.1 uncultured Afifella sp.
AATCCTATGCGGCACGCTTCGGCGAAATTGGTTCAGCCGAACGGGGCCGCCAAGTGGCCGCCGAATAAGTGCCTCAGCATCTTTAAACGCCCGCTTCCGGCCATGAGCGGTCGGTAGCGAGATCAGCACGGGCTTCGGCTTTCAGCGCCAAACCGGATGTTCGTTACGCGATGTCCGCTTTTTCGCGATTGAGGTCCGCTATTGGGGGTAGAGCGGACATCACAAACGTGGCCGCCGACTTCCGCCAATGACCCGAAGCGGACGTCGACGGTGGTGTCCAAAAAGGTCTGCATATGAACCCGTTGTGGATACCCGATCGACATCTGTGCCGGAGCTTACCGCCAGCGACTGGATAGCGTCTTTGACGTTCGGCACATGCCGAGAATCCTCTGTGCTTCCGTTCCCTCCAGCCACAGAATCTGGTTGCTTGCCGGTATGCCACCTTTGCGCGAGATCCAGTGTTTGACCGTTTGCGGATAATGCGAGGCTAGAAGTTGATCGAGATAGAGTGTTACAGACTTCAGCAATCGCTTTTCACGGTCAGACTTGTATCGTCCCCGGGCATTGCGGCTAAGTTTGGCTCGATGAAAGCCTATCCTTGCCCTTGGCGTCGCGCATGCATTTCTCAAATATGCCGTGCATGCAGAGGCGCACACACCGTCGATGACGACACGCTTTGAACCAGTCTCTAGGCGCTGTGCATGTCTGTGATATTCGGCGATCACACCGCCCCAATCGCGTTTCACGACATAGGCGCTCGTGCGAACAGCCTCCGCTGAAGCCGATTGTGTCAGACCGGCTGCAGCGACTACCGTAACAATCACGCGCATAGCGATTCTGGTCATCGGCGTCTACCTCCAGCCACTCCCGCGCACAGCCGATCCTGCAACAGCCCCCGCGATCGAAACAAACCATCTGAACTCATTTCGGACAACGCTATACAATTCGCGTGTTGCGGTCGCGCCAAACGTTAACAAATAGTTAATGGAATGTCACGGTATTAATAGTTTAATTTTCTGTATATAGAAAATTCGATGCAATATAAGACGAAAATCGAAGTTAATATTTCATTCATCAACCTTAGGTTGTTATTAATAGTTGGAGACTAATATATTTGTTAGCTTGGTATGAAATTGGAAATTGACCAGGCCTTGAACATAGCGGAGTAAAAGATGCGGAGAGAAATAGCTGTTACCATCCTGGCTATCCAATTGGCGATGGCATCGGGATCGGCACAGGCCGCTTACCACAAGGAGCAACTTCAGGAATTAAACACGCTGCTTGACAGGGGCGACATCGAGGAACTTGTTCACTTCTGGAATCGAAACATTAAGTCCTTCTCCAGAAGTTCAAAAGTGGAGAACCTGTTGGCCGACTTGATGGGAGATATCCGCGAAAACGGTGTCGGCGAGATCAGTGAGAGCCTGCTCAGGGAGGGCTTGCGGGGGAGAGCCTTTGATCGTCCTTCCACACCAGCCGCGCGCCGTAATGCTGAATCCATCTACTGATCAGCAAAACATGCCACGCGGAAAGGGCGGGGCAAATCCAATAAGACGGACGGGCTATGCATCCCTAGACAAAACTTAGGGTTGTATGCCCTTCCGCAATCTGGCCATCTTTGTTTATGCGATTCGCCAGCAATATTGCGGTTCTCACATCCGATAAATTTCCCGGCGGCACCTCAACCGCTTTGGCGACCGAGCTGCCGTCTCTGGCGAAAGTCGGTCTGAAGACGCTTTACTGTCCGCCGCTCAGAATGTTCCGCAAGCAGCCAACCAACCCGCATCTGGGATCTGCCGCCAGACAGCTGAACGTAGGGATGAGCTTTGAATTTCGCACGATTTCGGCCCGAACCGTCGTTTTACATAATCCGCTGATTTTCAAGTTTGACGAGACCGCAAACTTCAGAATCGTCTGCGAAAACTTCATCTGCGTCATGCATGAAAATATGCTCTATCCGAATGGTATGGACCGGTTCGACTACCAGCGTATCTTCGCGCTCCTTGATGATATTGTTGAGTGTCGGTCATTCATTATCGCGCCCATTTCCGGCGTCAGCAGGGCCTGCATCCCACCGCCTCCGACTCAGTTCCGGGTCTCAGGGTTGGACTGGAACAATATCATCGATTCCCGCATGATCGATGCCAGTCCGTCGCCGCAAGATCGCCGCGGCAGGCACTCCCGACCGGGAATGGAGAAATGGCCGGCGATCGAAGATCTCCGGCGTTGTTTCGCCGGCGGAAAATCGTTCATCCTGGGAGCGGATTATATCCGTAACCACGACCACGGACTTGAGAATGCCGAGTTTTATGATTACGGCGACTTGCCCGTAGACCAATTTTTGAGTTTATTTGATTTTTTTGTCTATTTTCATTCTACGTCATGGAGAGAAAGTTTTGGCCGCGTTGTTGCCGAAGCTATATGCGCGGGGAAACTCGTCATTACACATGACTATATAAGAAATACCTTTGACGGCGCATGTGTTTATTGTACGCCGGAGCGGATAAACGACGTGATTGCGGGATATCTGGATCAGCCGGAAAGTTTTGTCGCACATGTTGCCGCGGCTCAGGCCGATATGGTGCGTTTCTCGCGGGCGGGATTCGAAAAAAAATGGTTTCCCCTGATCGGCTAGCGGCAAGCAACCCATGCAAACCATCATCTACAAGACCGGCGAGATAGGCGACCTCAACGTCCTGTGGTCAGTCCAGTATTTCAGGAGGGCGATCAGACCGACGGTGGATA
>CALZIL010000343.1 GCA_945787495.1 uncultured Afifella sp.
CGCGGTACTTTTTCAGATGCAACGCCCGCAGGCTCTTGACCAGCGGATTGGTCAGGCTGGTGACCGTCTTGACGGTTCCCGCTTTGGCACTCATGCCGCCCGCCTCATGCCGCCTGCCAGCGGGCAAACAGAGACGTCGGCAGCCGCCGCCCGGGCCGGTCGCCGTAACTTTCTTCCTGCAGAACCAGTTCGCCGGATTCTACGCCGGAACCGAGAATTTCCGCTGTCAGTTCGTGCAGGGCGATGAACGAAGCGCGGATCGCATAGGCGGTCAGGATGACAAAGCCGGATTGCTTGTCAACGAGGTCGCGGCAATGCCGCAACATGCCCGGCAGATCGGCGAACAGGTCCCAGGTTTCGCCCTTCGGGCCACGGCCGAATTTCGGCGGATCGAGAAGGATGCCGTCATAGACATTGCCGCGGCGCACCTCGCGGGCGGCGAATTTCATGGCGTCGTCGCAGATCCAGCGGATCGGCTTGTCGTCCATGCCCGACAGGCTCTGGTTTTCCCGCGCCCAGCCGATGGCTCTTTTGGAGGCATCGACATGGGTGACACGAGCGCCGGCTTGCGCCGCGATCAACGAAGCCAGCCCGGTATAGCCGAACAGGTTGAGCAGCCGCGGTTGGCGGCCGGTGGTCGAAGCATTTGCGAGGCGTTCGCTCATCCAGGCCCAGTGCGCCGCCTGTTCGGGAAAGGCGCCGACATGGCGGAACGACGTCAGCCGGCAGATGAAACGGGCGGGGCCGTGGGCGCAGTGCCAAGCCTCGGGTGTATCAGGCTGGCGTTTCCAGCGCCCGGCGCCTTCTTCATCCGTATCGCCGGTAAAGATCGCATCGGCCTTAGCCCAGGCCGCTTCGTCAAGCCGCGGCGACCAGATCGCCTGCTCCTCCGGCCGCACCAGGGTCATGTCACCGAAGCATTCCAGCTTGCGGCCATTGCCGCTGTCTTTGAGCCGGTAATCGGCAAGGCCGGCCGTTTCCAGGATCATCGGGTCAAGGGGCGGTGGTGTTGCCGCCATCAGGCGGCTTCGTTAGCCGCCATGCGAGCCAGCAGGCTTTTATCGCCGACGGCATAGAAAAAAGGATTTTCAAAGTCGCGCATGCCGGCGACTTGCGTCTTGCCATAGGTCAGCGGCGTGCCGTCGGTCGTCGTTACCTTGCCGCCTGCTGCGCGCAAGACCGCATCGCCGGCCGCCGTATCCCATTCCATGGTCGGTCCCAGGCGCGGGTAAAAATCGGCCTCGCCTTGTGCCACGGCCACTGGCGCATTATGGAGCTTTCGCACCACCATTGCGGTGAGATCGGTGACCTTGCTGCAATCGGCATCCACCGATCCCGACCAGGCTCGGCCGTCCGCCGCCACATAAATCCGCTTCAACGCCGGCGCCAGCACCACGCCGGCAACCGGAATGCCATCCTCAATCAGCCCGATATTGACGGTGAACTCACCGTTGCGCTTGACGAATTCCTTGGTGCCGTCGAGCGGGTCGACCAAAAAGAATGTCTCGCCGAATTCCGGGACGCAGCCGGCCGCGCAGGCCTCTTCGGCAATGATAGGTATGCCGGCAAAGGCCTGCTCGAGCATGGCAACGATCACGTCCTCCGCCTGACGGTCGGCGGCGCAGACCGGCGTCTCGTCGCTTTTCCAGTCGACGTCGAATTCGCTGGCATAAACGGTCATGACGGCGCGGCCGCCGGCAAGCGCCGCTTCGATCAGGGTCTGGGCGAAATGAGGATTCGCGATTTTCTGCATCATGGGCCGGTCTTTTAATCAGTCTTGGCCGCCATTCCAATGGGCTGGAATATCCGACATGTCTTTTTCGCAATTCCGGTTGTCGAATGACCGATGACGTGCAAAATCAGGACAAGAGTTGATGCCGGCAGTACAATCCGGCATCCGGGAGGGCGGTAACACATGGATTTGAGTGGCGAGTACCGGATTCCGGCGCCGCGCGAGCGTGTCTGGGCGATGCTAAATGACCGGGATGTATTGCGCGTTTGCATACCTGGCTGCGAGGAACTGGAACAAACGGCTGACAATGCCTTTTCGGCGCGGGTGACGACCAAGGTCGGGCCGGTCAAGGCAACCTTCAATGGTGCCGTGACGCTTGAAAACATCAATCCGCCGGAAGGCTATACGATCGCTGGCGAGGGCAAGGGCGGCGTTGCCGGTTTTGCCTCGGGCGGCGCCGACGTCCATCTGGCCGAAGACGGCGCCGAGACGATCCTGACTTACACAGCCAGCGCCAAGGTCGGCGGCAAGCTGGCGCAGCTCGGCTCGCGTCTGCTTGATTCCACCGCCAGAAAACTCGCCGATCAGTTCTTCGCCAAATTCGCGGCAATGGCCGGTGGCGAACCGGAAGCCGGGGCCCCGGCAGAGGAGGGCGCCATTGCCGGCGCGCTGCACAAGGTGGAAGATACGGTGAGCGAAGCCGCCCATCAATTGTCCGATAGCGCGCACAAGGCCGAGGAGGCGCTGGAGCGCCAGGCGGCCCGCGGCGTGCTGGGCGGACCGCTGGTCTGGGGCCTTCTTGCCCTTGCCGCAATCATTCTGTTTTACATCATCGCGACATAGAACGGAGCGCATGGCGCTTCGGATTTAAGAATAATAAGGGAGGTTCTGAATGGCGAATGTATCGATGACCGTGAACGGTCGCGCCGTCGAGCGGACGGTGGAGGACCGCACGCTTCTGGTGCAGTTCCTGCGTGAGGATCTGGGTCTGACCGGCACCCATGTCGGTTGTGACACCTCGCAATGTGGCGCCTGTGTTGTCCATATTGACGGCAAGGCGGTTAAATCCTGCACGACGCTGGCGGCCCAGGTCGATGGCGCATCCATCACCACGATCGAGGGGCTGGCGAACGGCGTCGATCTGCACCCGGTCCAGGCCGCGTTCAAAGAACATCATGGCCTGCAATGCGGCTTCTGCACGCCCGGCATGATCATGGCGGCTGTCGATATGATCGAGCGGCACGGCGGCAAACTCGACGAGAAGACGGTGCGCGAGGAGCTTGAGGGCAATAGGGAGAGACACCATGGGTGTTGAGGGAATTGGCGCGCGGGTCCCGCGCAAAGAAGACAAAAGATTCATCACCGGCAAGGGCCGCTACACCGATGACATGAGTGTTGCCGGCATGTGCAAGGCCGCGTTTGTACGCTCGCCGCACGCTCACGCGAAAATCGCCGGCATCGACACTGCGGCAGCGGAGAAAATGCCGGGTGTCATCGCCGTGTTGACCGGCGGCCAACTTAAGGAAGACGGCATCGGTGACATCATTTGCGGCTGGATGATCCATTCCAAAGACGGCTCACCGATGAATATGGGCGCCAATCCGGCGTTGGCGGTCGACACGGCCCGCCATGTTGGCCAGGCCGTCGCCGTTGTCATTGCCGAAACGCAGGCGCAGGCGCGCGAAGCAGCCGATGCGGTCAACGTCAACTGGCAGGAATTGCCGGCCGTCGCCAGCGCCGACGCCGCGCTTGCCGCCGGTGCGCCGCAAATCCATGAAAACGCCCCGAACAATCTCATCTATGACTGGGAAATCGGCGATGCCGCCGCTGCCGACGCGGCCATTGCCGGCGCCGCCCATGTCACGAAACTGGAGATCAGCAACAACCGTCTGGTTCCCAACGCTATGGAGCCGCGTGCCGCGCTGGCCGATTATAATGCGGCCGAAGATCATTACACGCTGTGGACAACCAGCCAGAACCCGCATGTGGCGCGGCTGGTTCTGTCGGCCTTCTATCAGGTCGCACCCGAACACAAACTGCGGGTCATTGCGCCCGATGTCGGCGGTGGCTTTGGCTCCAAGATCTATATCTATCCCGAAGAAATCGTCTGCCTGTGGGCCTCAAAGAAGGCCGGCGTGCCTGTCAAGTGGACGGCCGACCGCACCGAAGCCTTCCTCACCGACGCCCATGGCCGCGATCACATTACCACCGCGGAAATGGCGTTTGACGCCAACAATAAAATGATCGGCCTGAAGGTCGACACAATCGCCAATTTCGGCGCTTACATGTCGCTGTTTTCTTCCGCCGTGCCGACCTATCTCTACGCCACCTTGCTGTCGGGCCAGTATGTGATCCCGGCGATTCACTGCAATGTGCGGGCAGTTTACACCAACACCACGCCGGTCGATGCCTATCGCGGCGCCGGCCGGCCCGAAGCGTGCTATGTGATGGAGCGCCTGGTGGAGACAGCGGCGCGCGAGCTTGGCGTTTCGCCGGCCGAATTGCGGCGCGCCAACTTCGTCGGCGAATTCCCCTATCAGACGCCGGTCATAATGGCCTATGACGCCGGTGACTTCGACGCCTCGCTGAATGCCGCTATGGCCGGTGCAGATTATGCCGGTTTTGCCGGACGCAAGGCGGAAGCCGAGGCGCGCGGCAAGCTGCGCGGCATCGGTATGGCTTGTTACATCGAGGCCTGCGGTATCGCCCCCTCGCAGGCGGTCGGCTCGCTCGGCGCCGGTGTCGGGCTTTGGGAATCGGCCGAGGTCCGGGTCAATCCGGTCGGTACGATTGAGGTGCTGACCGGATCCCACTCGCACGGCCAGGGCCACGAAACCACGTTTGCCCAGCTTGTCGCCGAACGCCTCGGCGTTGGCCTGGACTCTGTCCAGATCGTCCATGGCGACACCGACAAGGTACAGTTCGGCATGGGCACCTATGGCTCGCGCTCCGGCGCCGTCGGCATGTCGGCGATATCCAAGGCGATCGACAAGGTCGAAGCCAAGGCCAAGAAGATTGCCGCCCATCTGATGGAGGCGGCCGAGGGCGATATCGAGATCGCCGATGGTGAAGTGCGTGTCGCCGGCACCGATAAAAAGCTCGGCTGGCACGAAGTCTGCCTGGCCGCCTATACCGCCCACAATTTGCCCGAGGGTATGGAGCCCGGGCTGAAGGAGGGGGCGTTCTACGACCCGGCCAACTTCACCTTCCCGGCCGGATGCTACATCTGCGAGGTCGAGGTCGATCCGGGGACCGGCCATACCGACATCGTGCAGTTTGTCGCCGCCGATGATTTCGGCCGCATCATCAATCCGATGATCGTCGAGGGCCAGGTCCATGGCGGCGTCGTCCAGGGCATCGGTCAGGCGCTTCTGGAAGGCTGCCAATATGACCCTGAGACCGGCCAATTGGTGACCGCGACCTATAACGACTACCCCATGCCGCGCGCCGATGACGTGCCCTCGTTCGATGTCTCGACCACCGAAACCCTGTGCCCGAACAATCCGCTCGGCATCAAGGGCTGCGGCGAGGCCGGCGCCATCGGTTCGCCGCCGGCCGTCATCAATGCCATCACCGATGCCATCGGCAACAATGATCTGACCATGCCGGCGACGGCGGAAAAGGTTTGGCGGGCGCTCAGTGCGAGCGCTGTCGCACAAGCTGCCGAATAATGGCCGGCAAATAAGGTTTCAGGGAGACGAATATGTACCAGACCAACTATCACCGGCCGTCTAGCCTGGCTGAAGCGGCCAGCCTGTTTTCAGGCGCCGACGATGCGGCCTATCTGTCGGGTGGCCACACGCTGATCCCGACGATGAAGCAGCGGCTTGCCGCGCCCTCCGATCTCATTGATATCTCCGGCTTGGCGGATTTGAAGGGCATTGAGGCCGGCGGCGACAGCGTGACGATCGGCGCCGCCACCACCCATGCCGAGGTCGCCGCCGCTGATGCGGTCCGCGGCGCGATACCGGCGCTTGCCGATCTTGCCGGCAACATCGGCGACCCGCATGTCCGCCATC
>CALZIL010000344.1 GCA_945787495.1 uncultured Afifella sp.
CGGCGGCCGCGGAAAATATCACGCCGCTCGGCGACGAAATCCTGCGGTCCGTTCAAGGCTTCCACCGAAGCCCATTGGGCTATGGAACAGGTGCCTGAGGTCTGTTGGCTCTGGATCTTGGTCATTGCCTTGATGAGCGCTTCGGGCCCGCCGGCGTAACCGATGCGCCAGCCGGTCATGGCATAGGCCTTGGAGACGCCGTTGATCGTCAGCGTGCGGTCATAAAGCGCCGGCTCGACCTGCGCCATCGTGGCGTAGGGCTCATCGGTGTAGAGGATGTGCTCGTACATGTCGTCGGTCATGATCCAGACGTGAGGATGCTTTAACAACACGTCGGCGATGGCGCGGATTTCGGCGGCGCTATAGGCGGCGCCGGACGGGTTGGACGGCGCATTGAACATCAGCCACTTGGTCTGCGGGGTGATGGCGGCGTCGAGCGCCTCCGGCCGCAGCTTGAAACCGTCTTCCAGCCGCGTCTCGACATAACGCGGCTCGCCGCCATTGAGCAGCACCATATCGGGATAGCTGACCCAGAACGGTGCCGGGATCAGCACCTCGTCGCCGGGATTCAGCGAGGCGGTGAAGGCGTTGTAGAGCACGTTCTTGCCGCCTGTGCCGACGATGATCTGCGCAGGCGTATAGTCCAGGCTGTTTTCGCGCTTGAACTTGGCCGAGATCGCCTGCCGCAATTCGACAATGCCCGGGACCGGCGTATATTTGGTTTCGCCGCGGCGGATCGCCGCAATCGCGGCCTCCTTGATGTTGTCGGGGGTATCGAAATCGGGCTCGCCGGCGCCGAGATCGATGACGTCCCGGCCGGCGGCTTTCAGATCACGCGCCTGTTGGGCAACGGCGATGGTGGCGGAGGGCTTGACCCTGGCAAGGCTGTCGGCGAGGAAGCTCATGGACATGCTCCAAACCCTATGCCTGCAAAGTTCGCGAAGCAAGCGGTTGAGGCGTCCGTTACAGGAGAAAATTCATGAATCTTCACGCCCTTGCCACCGCGCGTGCTGAAAGCGCCGGCCCGATCGGCGTCGGCTTGGTCGGTGCGGGAAAATTCGCCTCGATGTTTCTGGCGCAGGTGCCGACCATGCCGGGTCTCAAAATCGTGGCAATTGCCGATCTGAAACCCGATGCCGCCCGTCACAGATTGAGCCAGATCGGCTGGAGCAATGAGCGCGTTGCCACGGTGGCGATCGGCGAAGCGGCGGCCGATGTTACTAGCCGGGATGACGTTGACGTTGTCATCGAGGCGACCGGCGATCCGCTGGCGGGCCTTGCTCATGGCGAGGCTGCGATTGCGGCCGGCAAGCACCTGGTGATGGTCAATGTCGAGGCCGATGTTCTGGCCGGGCCGGCGCTGGCGAAAAAGGCGCGCGCGACGGGACTGGTCTATTCGCTTGCCTATGGCGACCAGCCGGCGCTGATTGCCGAACAGGTCGACTGGGCCCGGGCGGCGGGGTTCGAAGTCGCGGCGGCCGGCAAGGGCACGAAATATTTGCCGGACTACCATGCCTCGACGCCCGATACCGTCTGGCAGCATTACGGCCTGACTGCCGAGCAGGCGCAGGCCGCCGGCATGAACAGCCAGATGTTCAATTCGTTCCTGGACGGGACGAAATCGGCGATCGAGATGGCGGCGGTGGCCAATGCCTGCGGCCTTGGCGTTCCGGCCGGCGGGCTGCTGTTTCCCCCCGTCGGCACCGACAGACTGGCCGATGTTCTGCGCCCGAAAGCCGTCGGCGGCGTGCTGGAGCGCGACGGCATGGTGGAGACGATTTCCTCGCTCAACCGCGACGGCAGCGAGATCGACCGCGATCTGCGCTGGGGCGTCTATGTGGTGATGAAGGCGACCAACGACTATGCTGCCGAATGCTTTGCCCAATATGGTCTGCCGAGCGATGATACCGGGCACTATGCGGCGCTTTACCGTCCCTTTCACATGATCGGCCTGGAACTCGGCATTTCGGTCTATTGTGCGGTCCTGCGCGGCGAGGCGACCGGCGCGCCGACGGGTTTTCGCGGCGATGTCGCCGCCGTCGCCAAGCGCGACCTGAAGGCTGGCGAACGGCTTGACGGGGAGGGCGGCTTCACCGTCTGGGGCAGGCTCTTGCCGGCGCAGCGCAGCCTTGCGGTTGACGCCCTGCCGATCGGGCTGGCCAAGGATGTCGTTCTGACGCGTGACGCTGCCGCCGGAACGGTGCTGAGCGCCGGCGATGTTTCGCTCACGGCGGAGCCGCTGGTCGCGGCGCTGCGCGCCGAGACGCAGGCGATGGCGGCGGCAGAGGGATAAGCAAACCGGCATGTGAGCTTCGCGACACTGCGCGCCTGCTCTCGCCACTATCGGCGTCGGTGTAAAAACGGCATGGTGGTACCGAGTAATCGCGGTCGAATCGGACCGGCAATCGAAACGGGCTGAGACTTTGGAGGATGAGCAATGGATACGATAAAATCAATCGCACAGGAGGCCGCGCGCGAAATCGGCGAACTTGTTGGCACGTCACTGACCGGCGAGCAGGCCGGAAAAATCGAGGCGGCGGTTGAAAAGGCGGTGATCCATGGATTGCTGGAAGGTCAGCATCGTGCCGTTGACGCCGCGTTGCGGTGTCCGGAGGCCGACCAGGATTTGGCCCACAAGATCGCAACCGCCATCCGCAAGAAAAACGACCTGATGATCGTCAACCTGTCGAGCATGCGGTGATGAGACCGGCGCATCATGCGCCGTATTGTGATCAGCGCATGCCGCAACGAAAATGCGTCGCTTGAATGCCCGTCTGTAATAATCGCCGGGCAGGTGATAACATCGATTCGGAAAATCGGTCGAATGAACAGATGCTCGAAAAGCATCTGAAATAGAATTATTGCCAGGGAGAAAATCATGGCGGATGTGGCTTCCAGCGAATCCCAAACTACCGACTATGAAATCGGTCAGGACAATATCCAGATCATGGGTCTGGATATTCACAACCCGGTTTTTCTGATTTCCTCGGTGACGATCGTTGCGTTTGTCATCTTCACGCTGATGTTTCAGGAAGGGGCGGCCGAATTCTTCGGCGCGCTGCGGCCCTGGCTGACTTCGACGTTCGACTGGGTGTTCATGGGCGCGACTAACATTTTCGTCCTGTTCTGCCTGTTTCTGATCGTTTCTCCGATGGGTAAAATCCGCCTCGGCGGCGCCGACGCCAAGCCGGATTATTCCTATGCTGGCTGGTTCGCCATGCTCTTTGCCGCCGGCATGGGCATCGGCCTGATGTTTTTCGGCGTTCTGGAGCCGGTCAACCATATGCTGACGCCGCCGCTCGGTGTCGATCCGGCAAATATCGAGGCGGCGCGGGAGATCGGCATGGCCGGCACGATCTTTCATTGGGGCCTGCATCCCTGGGCGATCTATGCGGTTGTCGCGCTGGCGCTCGCCTTCTTCACCTATAATCGCGGCCTGCCGCTGACCGCCGTCTTCGCGACCTTGTTCGGCCTAGCGACATCGCTTGGCTTGGGCGCCGAGCAGGCAAGCGCCGGCCTGAATTTCTTGTTCGGAATTCCGGCCACCGACGTCAGCAAGGTGCTGTTGATCATCGGTATTACGATTGTCGCGCTCGGTTCGGTGCTGATGGGCCTCGATGCCGGCGTCAAACGGCTCAGCGAAATCAATATGGTGCTGGCCTTGCTGCTGATGCTCTGCGTGATCGTCTTCGGCCCGACACTGGAGATCATCACCGGGTTCTTCGCCAATATCTGGGGCTATGTGAAAAACGTCCCGGCCCTGTCGAACTGGGTGGGCCGTGACGATACCGGCTTCATGCATGGCTGGACAACGTTCTACTGGGCCTGGTGGATCTCCTGGTCGCCGTTTGTCGGCATGTTCATCGCCCGTGTATCGAAGGGCCGGACCGTGCGCGAGTTTATCGTCTGCGTGCTGCTCATCCCGACCCTTGTCAGCGTGTTGTGGATGACATCCTTCGGCGGAACGGCGGTCAGCCAGCACCTCAATGACGGCTATACCGGCGTGACGGAGACGATCACCGCATGGACGCCGGAACTGTCGCTGTTCAAGATGCTGGAACTGCTGCCGCTGTCCGGCCTGCTGTCGTTTGTCGGCATCGTCTTGGTGATCGTCTTTTTCGTCACCTCGTCGGATTCCGGCTCGCTGGTGATCGATACCGTCACCGCCGGCGGCAAGATCGACGCGCCGGTCGCCCAGCGCATCTTCTGGTGCACATTCGAGGGGTTGGTCGCTATCGCCTTGCTGCTCGGCGGTGGGCTGGTGGCGCTGCAGGCCGCGGCGATTACCACCGGGTTCCCGTTTGCGATCGTGCTGCTCGGCATGTGCGTGGCGCTCTATATGGGACTGCGATCGGAACAACGATCACCGGCGCCGGCTGCGGCCGAGTGACATAAAGCCCCGCCTCGTGCGGGGCTTTCTTTTGCCTCTGGATAGGTGCCGCCGCTTCAGCGCCGCGCCGAGCGATAGCCGGTGAATGCGACGACCAGGCCGAGCGCAGCGACCAGGCCGAGCGCCGTCGTCAGGCTGCTGGCCTGAGCAATAAAGCCGACGATCGGCGGGCCGAGCAGGACGCCGAGATAGCCCATGGAGACGACCGCCGCGATCGCCGCCGTCTCGTTGCGTTGCGTGCGCTCGGCGGCCAT
>CALZIL010000345.1 GCA_945787495.1 uncultured Afifella sp.
CGTGCTAATCTGTTCCATGGATGGCTCCTTCCTGGCGGTCCCTAAAACACCGCAATTTGGCACACTCAGATGCCGGTGGAGGAGCCGTCCACAGCATCATAAGCGGAAGTCGCGAGACGCCGGTTCACGTCCGTTTCGTGCCACCACCGGACATTCGGCCGGGCGGACGAAATCGGGTTTTGACCGGCGGGATCCCGGTGAGGGCTGGCCATACTGAAGGGGCGGTTCAAGGAGACTAATGATCGACTTGAGCAAACTCAAACGTCGCCAACACGGATTCCGGCATTCGGTGGGCCAATTCGGCCCACCGGGTGGGGTTGCGCCGGTCGCCCGATGCACCACATCACGCTTCGCGCTACGCATAACCGGCTGAACCGATCTGATCCATCAAATTTGATGCCATGTGGTCGGAAACCGCTCTAGGACGGCTCGGCACGCGGAGGATTGGCGGCAAAGTAGGCGGCATCTTGCGGGCGTTGGGTCCACCCTTCTATGCCGCGATTTGCAAGATGGCGGGAGGTCATGTCGTCACCGATGCGGACGCGGAACAGCAGCGTGCGCTCCGGCCCATTGACATATTCGTGCACCTCGCCCGGCGGATGAACAACGAATGAGCCGGGGGAAATGGCGACCTCAAGATCGGGTGTGCGCATTCGGCCGCCGCCGCTGAAACAGACATAAATCTCGGTCGCATGGGGGTGGCAGTGATCGGGGCTGATCTGACCGGGCTCCCAGCAGGCGAGCGACACATCGCCGCCGGGCCACTGGCCGAGAATCCGCTCGACATGGCGCGCGGGATCGAACCGCTGCTCCTTGTTCACATCGAAAACGTCCATGTTCACTCACTCCGAACGGTATGGTTCCATGTTGGCGTCGATCCTATGGTCTTATGATCATTGCAGGCCCTGATCCGGCCGCAGCCCCTGTGTGGCAGAGGCCGGATCGGGGCGAACCGGCGACCATGCGGCTGGTGCCGGCGGCCTAAGTCTGCGCCGCTACCGGGCCGGAATCACCGGCAGCAGCAGACAGGATTCGTACTTGCCGCCAGCATGGATGGTGTTGGTACCGGTGTTGTAGTCGGCGTGATAGTGCATGTAGCCCTGACTGCCGATGCCGTCACGCGGCTGCACGTCGAGCCGGATGCGGTGGCCCTGTTTGAACACCATGGAAGTCGGCCAGATTTCAACGTCGACCTTCACGACCTCGCCCGGTTTCAAGTAAAGCCGGCGCTGGTGCTTGTGATAGGGCCGGTAGGGCAACGACAGTTCAGGGTCGAGTTCGCGGTGCGAGACGCGCAGCCAGCCCTTCGCCACCGGCACCGGCGCGCCCTGCTGGCCGGTCTCCATCACCTCGTTGCCGTCGGCGTCGAAGTTACGCAGGGTGAGGAACAGGTCCATGTCCTCGCTTGAACTCGACACCCAGAACGAGGCGGCGAGCGGCCCGGTGACCTCAAGGTCTTGTTCCAGCGGCGGCGTTTCCAGCGCGACCCCCATGCCCGGCTTGATGCCGCCGCCGCCCATCACCTGCGAGGACGCGGCCGATGTCGAGCCCATGGTGCCAAAGCTCGAAGCATTATAGGTGCGCGAGGCGCTGACCTTCGGGTTTTCGCGCACCAGGTTGGCTGAGTTTTCCGGCGTACCGGCCGGGGGCGGCGTCAGATCGAAATAGAGCTTGGTCCATTGCGTGCGGGCGAGCGGCCATTCCTGCTCGTGCCGCCATTCGAAATTGTCGGCACCGTACCGGATGGCAAGCTTGATCGGCGGCTCGTCCATGACGCCGTTGTCGGTGCCTTTCAGCCAGTAGTCGAAGAAGCGGATCTGATCCTGCCGCGCTTCCTCTCGGTAGAACGGATGTACGTGGCTGCCGGTGTGGATGCGCAGCTTCTTGTGCTTGGAGGATGAGCGCATGAAGGCCTCGGTATTGCCGCGCAGGTGCAGGCCGAAGCCGGTCCAGTTGCCGACCGAATAGAGCGGCACGGTGATCTTGTCCCATTGCGCCTGCGCACCGTGGAAGGCGCCGCTGTCGAGACTGTTGGAAAGCCAGAAGTCGAGCGTGTTCACCTTCCAGGCGTCGGCCAGGTTCTGCGAGGCGCGCCCGAGCTTGTGGTGCATCAGATGCGCGGTGAACCAGTTGGTCATGAACACGCTCAAAATGCCGCCGTGGTAGAGCGCGTCGCGGTAGAGGTCAGCGAAGCCTTCCCAGGGGATGATCGCCTTCAGCGAAGGCGGCTGCCGGTTGGCGACGTACCACTGATTGATGGCGAAATAGGAAATGCCGTTGAGCCCAACATTGCCGTTGCACCAGGGCTGCGCTGCCACCCATTCGATGGCGTCGTGGAAGTCGACCGCCTCGGCGAGCGACCAGGGTTCGCACTGGCCCGTGCTGTTGCCGCTGCCGCGCCCGTCGAGGCGCACGGCGGCATAGCCGCGCGGCACCCACCACAGCGGGTTGACGGTCTCCCAATTCATTAGCGGGTTCGGCTCTTCTTCCAGCGTGTCCGGCGCCACCCAGAGTTTGTCCTTCTGGTAGGGACCGAGATTGAGGATGGCCGGCACCCGGGTTCGGTCCTTGGGGCGGAACACGTCGGCCATAAGCCGGGCGCCGTCGCGCATTGGCACCACAACGTCCTTCTCAATCAGAATGGCATCCATCGTCTCGCTGGCGGCTTTGTTCTGCACGTTCATGCTGTCACGTCTCCACGCCGATCACG
>CALZIL010000346.1 GCA_945787495.1 uncultured Afifella sp.
CGTCCCCGACTTTGGTCGGGTTTGCCTTTATCGACTTGGTGATTGTTGCAGGTAGGGGAAACCCGTCAATTCTGAGATGTACTTAGAATGTCCGCAAAGGGTCAGAAGCAGCCCTTCCCGTTAATACTAGCTGAATGTCCGCTTCAGGGCGTATAGCGGACGTATTGGAGCGAGTGTTTCGAGCGCCAGGATCGAATGTCTGCTCTCACCGAAAGCGGTCGTTCAGATCCCTGAATAACGAATGAAACGAAGGGCAACTTTCGGCCAATAGCGGCCGTTTAAGGATCGCAGATTTCAGACCATGCCATGGGCATCCGGAATCGGTGATGGGTTCCCTTCGGGACGTGCTATCAAATCGGCTTCGGTAGCGCCCGCGCGATAAAGTTCCAGGAGCGCCTCCGGGTCCACTTCTACTCCGACAGGATTGTTTGCAAACGCTTCACTACGCATATAGTCGAAGGAGTCTTTGGAATTGCAGGTCTCAACCTGAAGCTCGATTCGGTTGCCGTCTGGATCCTGGTAATAAAAGGAAAGCGTGAAGCCGTGATGAACTGGCCAGTAGGGGGTGAGTCCCTGCTCCTTGAGTTTGGCATAGGTTTCGAGCAGGTCTGCTGCCGAGGCGTACGTATAGGCGATGTGGTTGAGGCCGATCTCGCCGGGACCTGAGTCTGCGGGCACGTCAGGCTTCAGCACATCGAGATTCGCGATGGCGAAACGATGGCTTTCATCATCATAGGTCAGGAAAGCAAGGGCGGGGTCCCCATGCACAACCTCCGCGCCAAACACGTTGATATACCAAGCCTTCATTTCTTCGAAGCGACGCGTCATGAATACAACGTGGGAAAAGGTTGGAGGCGTTACCATGTTTGTACGTCCTTTCAATTGAGATCACCGGCCGCTTTGGGTCATCAGCGGAAATTATAGCCCAAGAGCTGCGAGGGGCGGCTTTCAGGGGTACAGCAGCCGCTCAACTTAGCTCCAGGCCACCGGCTCAGAACGGCCAAAAAGAGTCGTGCCTATGGCGGACCGTTGCTATTTTACGTCAAGTCTCTTGGCAACCGGCCCGATTAGAGAGTAAGTTGGAACGCCGCAACGACAACGCCAGCCTATGCGATGGGCCGGTCGCGTCCTTTCTTGGAGAAGCATTATGAACAAGAATCTCCGGTGGCCTATCCTCCTCACCGCCATCCTCGCGTTCTCGGCAGGCTTCGTCACCGCGGCCGATCACAGCGATGGCAGCATCAGCCGCGGGCTGGTTAAGGCACTGGGTTCGGTTGGCGAAAACCTCTTTGGCGAAGGCAACTTCGGCGTCTCGGTCGTGGCGCAACCCCCGCCCAATGACGGTATCCCGGCCGTGCAGATTGATTTGGCAACAATGCCACCGCCCGATGACAATATCCCGATCCTGTTGAATATCTTCGATCCGGGGGCGGCATCGTGTGTGGCCATCGCGCAGGTCGCCGCTACCACTACGGGGCTGAGTGTGTACGCCGGTAACACCGGGGGAGTGACGATGCTTTCAAAACCGTTGGGCGAGCCGCCCGAACCTTGCCGTGACGGCAACGTGATCGACCCCGGCCCCGGCTAGAGCACCGATCACAACAGTTGTTTACGCGATCGAGAGATTGATTGAGCGGTGAGCTCGCGCCGCTACTTCGCCTTGTGCTGAGTGTGGCAGACGACAGCTCTGGGTCATAAGCAGTCGTTCACCGCGATACTACTTCAATGACTGCTTTAGGGGGCAAAGCGGCCGTTAGCAGCCGGTCGCGGGCGCAAAGAGGCGCGCCGCTCCAACTCCTTAGCAGTTGCCATGGGCCACCCACGGACTTTGGGCCCGCACATAATCCAGAAAACGGATCGTAATCGCCGACTCAGGGCGGCACCGCCCCTGGAGGTTCGAATCCTTCTTCCACCCTTGTTCGAACATCTTCCAGCGGGCCACTAAGCGGGGTCGTTACGGGCAATCCCGGATCTCCGACTGAAGGAACCTCTAGTAGTCCAGGTAATTGGGCAAGCACTGGCCACGGAATGGGCGATGGCTCAGCTCCGCCGGGGGGATCACTTCGACAAGTTCCGGTAGCTGGATCGCACGCCCCATCCAGACAGGTTATTTGTGCACAGGTTGCACCGCCTGCACCACCCGGTGGATCCTCTGGACCACTCCCGGATCCGCACATGCAATCGGCACCGATGGTCGAAGGGTCGATGCAAAGTGCCACAGATTGACACTGACTTTGGACGGGATCCGCGGCGCCAAAGTTCGCCAAGCATGCTTCCGCACCTTGAATGTTGCCAAAATCATCATCGGGCCGTGGTCTGATAAGTGGGTCTAGCGGAGAAATAGGAGGTCTCGACGCAGCCCGAAGATCAGCTGCTTCCTGATCCGCACACTGCGACTGTTCCCAGTCACCAACCGGCGTGCTCGCACTTGTCGTATCAGGAATATTCGCGCAGTTGCTGATGCAATTACCATCGGAATCGTATGTAACCGTCGTCGTCGATCCGTCATCTCCGTAATCGACCTCTGTCACAGTTCCGTCCTCGTCCGTGATTGTCTCCTTGCTGATAGTTCCATTTTCGTTCATCTCAGCAACATAAGAAGTTCCCGCATTCTCGCCCGAACCATTCCACTCCACTCCTGAAACGGATCCATTCTCATCGAAACGGGTCGTCGTCGCTCCATTCTCGTCCGATACCGTAACTGACGTAC
>CALZIL010000347.1 GCA_945787495.1 uncultured Afifella sp.
AACCCGGCATTCAGGAAGGTTGATATGGATCGCATCAATGTTGGAATAATCGGCACCGGCTGGTGCGGCGGCATTCGCGCCGACGCCTGTTTTGCAAATCCGCTGGTCGCCGATCTGCACATCGCGGAAAACCGCGAGGAACGGCTGCGCGAAGTCGAAGCGGCCGCTCATCCGGTTTCGGCATCGACCGACTACCGCGTCATCATCGACAATCCCGATATCGACGCGGTGATGATATCGGCGACGCCGGAAACACTGCATTATCCGATGGCCAGGGAAGCCCTGTCCGCCGGCAAGCATGTTTTCCTGGAAAAACCGATCGCCATCACTCTGGCCGAAGCCGACGAACTGGTCACGCTTTCACACGAAAAGAAGGTGAAATTCACAATCGGCTATTCGCAGCGCTTCAACCCGAAATATGCCTATATCAAGAGGTGCCTTGAGGATGGAACGCTGGGCGAACCGGTAAGCGCGCTGGTCAGCCGCCACATCACACGCAGCCTCGGCAAGAAGATTTCCGGACGCGTCAAGCTGTCGCCGGCGGCGATGGAAGCCACGCACGACCTCGACTTCGTGTTGTGGTGCCTTGAACCGGCCAAGCCGATCCGCATCTACGCGCAAACGGTCTATAAGGTGATGCAGGAAATCAACGGTGCGCCGGATTGCACGTGGATCATCGTGACAATGGACAATGGCGTGTCATTCACCATCGGCGCCGGCTGGATCCTGCCGCTTGGCTATCCGAACTTTTCGACGACGACACTGGAAATGGTCGGCACGAAAGGCGCGCTGCTGATTGACGACTCGCATCGCGATGTTGTGCTCAACACGGTGGACAACGGCATTCAGTTTCCGATGTCTTCCATGCCCGGCGAACAGGTCGGTCACGTCTTCGCCGGTCCGATGGCGAACGAAACGCACCACTTCATCGAAGCGGTGGCGCTGGACAAACCCGTTCTGGTGACGCCGGAACAGGCGCGCAAAGTCATGGAGGTCTATATCGCGGCCGATATTTCAGCCGAGCGCAACGAGCCGGTCACGCTGCCACTGAATGACGCCGATATTTCGTCGATCACCGGGTAGTAGCAACGCCTGGCGCAGGCGGATTACGGCAGGCTTAATGGTCATTTGAAAAATGCACGCGACTTGCCAGCCTTTTGGACGTGAATATGCTGGATCTGGCGAGAAATATGGATAGGCGCGCAGCAAGGAACAGCCCAATGGCGGCAACGCAATGACAGGCAAGGCCAACTTCAACACCGTCGCGGCGGTGTTTTTCGTCGTCCTTGCAGTCGTCATGTTCGTGGTCATTCCCGACCAAATCGAAAAACCCATTATCGTGCTCGCCGAAGATGCGATGAACCTGAAGGCGGAAGTGTTTCCGCAGCTGGTCGCCGCGGCGTTTCTGGGGCTTGGGATCTGGTTCTTCTTCAAGAGCTTTTCGCTCACCGAGACAAATCAGTTTCGCGAGCTGGACCGGTCGGCGCTCGTCAATGTCGGGACGACGCTGGTGGCGATGGCGATCTACGCCCCGGCGATGATTGCATTGGGTTTCGTCGTGTCGGGCGCGATCTTGATCGCGTTCCTGGCGACGCTTTACGGCAACCGCAACTACTACCTCACCGCGGTCGTCAGCGTCGCTGTGCCGGTGGCGATTTTCTTTACGTTCACCAAGCTGTTGGCGACTTCCCTGCCGCCGTTTCCTATAGACACATTCCTGACCAGGTACTTCATTCTGTGATGGGTCTGATGCCAAGGACCGTTTAGCCGATGTGGGACTTTTTTCTCGAGGGCATGAGCCTGGCCTTGCGCTGGGATACGTTTGCCGCCGTCAGTGTTGGGTTGTTGCTCGGCATGTTCGTCGGCGCCCTGCCCGGCTTCACCACCCTCATGGCGATGGCGATCCTGCTGCCGCTTTCCTTCTTCGTCCATCCGCTCATCGGCATTCCCTTCCTGCTCGGCGTCTATAAGGGCGGCATCTATGGCGGCAGCATTCCGGCCATTCTGGTATCCATGCCCGGGACCGGCGCTGCCGTGGCGACGACCTTTGACGGGCCAGCCCTGACCAAGAAGGGAAAGGCCAGGAAGGCGTTGGAAATAGCCCTGTTTTCTTCCGTGTTCGGCGATCTCACCAGCGATATCGTGACCATCCTGTTCATCGGCCCGATCGCCATCGTCGCCCTTATGTTCGGGCCGCCGGAACTGGCCGCGGTGCTCCTGCTTGCCCTGATCGTCATCGCCGCCACGTCATCGGGCGTTTTCGTCAAGGGTCTCTTGATGATGGTCACCGGCATGCTGTTTTCGCTGATCGGCCAGGACCCGATCGGAGCACTGTCGCGCTTTACCTTCGACTTCTTCGCCATCCGGGCGGGTATTCCGCTGCTGCCCATGCTGATCGGCGTTTACGCGCTTCCCGAGATCCTGACGGCGATCGAGAACAAGACCACCGCCATCGTCAGGCAGAAGATCAGCTCCAGGGAGGGCGGGCGGCTGACCTGGCAGGAATTCCGTGCCTGCTTCCGGACCATATGCCGATCGACCGGGATCGGCACGATGATCGGGGTCGTTCCGGGTGTCGGCCAGGTGGTCGCCGCCTTCATGGGCTATGCGGCGGCAAAGAGCGCTTCCAAGACGCCTGAAAAGTTCGGCACCGGCGAACTGGAGGGTGTCGCCGCGGCCGAGGCCGCCAACAA
>CALZIL010000348.1 GCA_945787495.1 uncultured Afifella sp.
GGCGAGCACCTTGGCGCATTGGCGATGTCGGAGGCCGGCGCCGGGTCGGATGTCGTTGCCTTGGCGCTGCGGGCCGAGAAAAAAGGCGACGCATACATCCTCAACGGTTCGAAATTCTGGATCACCAACGGGCCGCAGGCCGACACGGTGATCGTCTATGCCAAGACCGACCCGGATGCCGGGCCGCATGGCATCACCGCCTTTCTGATCGAGACGGATTTCCCCGGTTATTCCGTCGCGCAAAAGCTCGACAAGCTCGGGATGCGCGGTTCGGAAACCGGCGAACTGGTGTTCCAGGACTGCGAAGTGCCAGCGGAGAACGTACTCGGCAACCCCGGTGAGGGCGTCAATGTGCTGATGTCCGGGCTCGACTTTGAACGCACGGTGCTGGCAGCCGGGCCGCTTGGCATCATGCAGGCGGCGATGGATATCGTCATGCCCTACATCCACGAGCGCCGGCACATCGGAAATCCGCCGCATGCTGATCGGCCGGGAGATTTTCGAGAAATCGGGGTAGCGCGTCGGAGAAAATTTATAAAATTGGTAATAGCATGTATAATTGACACCAATATAGAAATGTACCATAATTGATAATTCCACCACACCCATGGTGTATCAATGTTGGGGAATTGTCATGAACCTTCATCAGCCTTATCGGCGCCCGGCCCCGGGAACTAAGACCGGTCGTGTTTGGGAATTGTGCGATTCTTTGTTGGCAAAAAACGGAGTCATTCCATCAGGCCGCAGGGTCGCAGAAATCTATGCCGCGGAAGGTGGAAATTGGAACACCGCGCAAACACAATATTCCTACTGGAAGCGGAATCACGAGGCGAAAGCCGCCGGAGGCAAAAATGTTTCAGCTGACAAACTTCCCGGAGGCGGCGATTTCCGCATTCAGATCGGAGCGGGCGGGCGTATCGTCATCCCGGCAGAAGTCCGTAACGCGATGAACGTGAACGACGGCGATACGCTGTCTGCCCGTGTCGAGGATGGCGCTCTGATTCTGATGTCGCCTGATACGGCCATTCGCAAGGCGCAGGAACTCGTGCGGCGCTATATCCCTGAAGGCGTCAGCCTCGTTGACGAGCTTATTGCCGAGCGCCGAGCGGAAGCGGCTCGCGAAACCGGCCAATGACAGTTGTCCTGGATGCCTCGGCGGTGCTTGCCGTCCTGAATGGCGAGCCGGGCGGCGAAAAGGTCAGCGGACACTTGCCCGGCGGCCTGATGAGCGCCGTCAACGTCGTCGAGGTTGGTACACGTTTGGTCGATGCCGGGATGACGCCGGATGATGCGTCGGTGGCAACAAACCTCCTCGGCATGACAATCGTCGATTTCGACGGAGAGCTTGCCGCAATAGCAACCGGACTTCGGCCCGCGACGCGCAAG
Source organism: uncultured Afifella sp. (assembly GCA_945787495.1). GTDB lineage: Bacteria > Pseudomonadota > Alphaproteobacteria > Rhizobiales > Afifellaceae > CALZIL01. The sequence continues at coordinate 1,387 of CALZIL010000348.1, forward strand.
GCCGGTCTGTCGCTTGCCGACCGGGCCTGTCTGGCGCTGGCGGTGCGAGAAGGGCTTGCGGCCCTGACGGCTGACCAGTTGTGGACATCGGTGGATGTCGGCGTTGAAGTCTAGATGATCAGATAGGTCTTGATTGATGACCATCGATCCGTCGGTACTGCTTTAATCTTTGGTGTAAGCGGGCACACTGGTTGCCCTCAACCTGATGATCATGATGGCCGAAAACAGCGCTTCGAACCGGAATTCCATCCAGCCTCTGACCCCCGGGCGCTGGGACGATCTCGTCACTTTGTTCGGCCCGGAGCGCGGGGCGCATGCCGGCTGCTGGTGCATGTGGTGGCGGATGACGACGGCGGCGTTCGAGCAGTCGTCGCGCACCGAGCGGTGTGACGGCTTTCGGGCAATCGTGGAAAGTGGCGCGCCGACCGGCGTGCTCGCCTATCACGGCAAGACACCGGTGGGCTGGTGTGCCGTCGGGCCGCGCGACAGCCTGCCCAAGCTGATACGCTCACGGGTTGCCAAGCCATTTGAAGGCAATATCGACAAGGTCTGGATGATCAACTGCTTTTTCATCGACCGGGGCCATCGCGAGGCCGGCCTGATGCGCACGCTTGTCGACGGCGCGGTCGGCCATGCTCGCGAGAATGGCGCGCAGGTGGTCGAGGCCTGTCCGATCGAACCGGCCCGGCCGCTGATCTGGGGCGAGGCCTTTGTCGGCATCGCCTCGGTCTTCAGGCAGGCCGGTTTTGGCGAGGTCGCCAGGCGATCGCCGGCCCGGCCGCTGATGCGGATTGTGGTCTAGCTCAATCGTATTGCAGTTGCGGAAACCAGTCGCCACGGCCTTCCGGTGTCATGTCGAGAATGTTCCAGATCGGCCAGATGCGGTCGACATGGCGGGGATGTCTGCCGGGCCGGTCCACATAAAGCTGCTCGGCATTGTAGAAATGAAGAATTTCGCCATCGCGCCTGACAAAGAAATTGGCTGCCGGGATCTGGCTGCCATCGGCCGTCTCGGCGAAATAATCGGCATTGTAGCTGTTGCCCGCCGAGGACAGCAGCCGGATGCCGGACCAGCCGCGATCCTCGGCGATCTTGGCGAATTTCTCGATCGGTGATTTTGCCACAACGGCAAAGTCGATCCGTGCCAGGATGTGCGGTGCAATACCGCTAAAGCCGTCGAGCAACGAGGTGCATGCCGGGCAGGGCGCCTTGGCGTCCGGGCCATACATGTAGCTGTAGAGGAACAGCGTCTCCTTGCCGGGCGAAAACAGTTCCGACAACCGGACCTGCCGA
>CALZIL010000349.1 GCA_945787495.1 uncultured Afifella sp.
CGCATTGTCTGACCCATTGCCGGTTCCCTCACGGCCTGTTTTCCAGACCTTCCTTCTGGCGCCCGATTAGACGACCCGCCACCGCATACATGGACAAAACTTTTGCGCCGATCAACCGGTGGCCATCGTTGCCAGCGAATATCCACATCTGCAAATCGGCCTGAACAAGCGATGGGAAGGGCATCTTGCCAGTTGCCTCGGCACCATCGTGCTCCTAGGTTCAGGCGAAACCAATGGGTAGCGCGATGGAAAATCCGAAAGACAAACCGGCGATGGAAAAAACCGACGCCGAATGGCGGGCACAACTGACGCCGGAGCAATATCACGTGATGCGCATGCACGGCACAGAGGCGCCCTTCAGCCATCCCTACAATGACGAGAAAAGCGCCGGGACCTATAACTGCGCCGGCTGCGGCGCACCGCTGTTTTCTTCGGAAGCAAAATTTGATTCCGGCACCGGCTGGCCGAGTTATTTCCAGCCCGTCGATCCTGATGCGGTCAGCGAGCATGTCGATCGCGGATTGTTCATGAAGCGGACCGAAATCCGCTGTGCCCGCTGCGAGGCGCATCTGGGTCACGTTTTCCCCGATGGTCCGCAGCCTACGGGCCAGCGCTATTGCATGAATGGCGTAGCGCTTAATCTAGAAACCGACAGCGAAGCTGACTCGGGTGACGACTGAATTCGCTTAGATGGAGCAATAAATGAAACCACCCGTCGCTGAAAAGCGGCCGGTCGAGGCAACCCGTCACGGCCACACTCGTAGCGATGACTATGCATGGCTCAAGGCCGACAACTGGCAGGAGGTCATGCGCGATCCGACCGTTCTCGATGCCGATATTGCCTGCTATCTTGAGGCGGAAAACGCCTGGTTCAAAGAGCAGATGGGCGATACCGAGGCGCTTCAGGAGATTCTGTTCAAGGAGATGCGCGGCCGCATCAAGGAGGACGATTCGACCGTTCCCGCGCCCGACGGGAAATGGGCCTACGCCATCCGTTACGTGGAAGATGGGCAGCATCCGCTGTTCGTGCGCCAGCGGCGCGAGGGCGGTGGGGAAGCCGTTCTGCTGGATGGCAATCAACTGGCGGAGGGCAAGGCCTATTTCCAGTTTGGCGGCGCCGACCATTCGCCCGATCACAACCTGATTGCCTGGGCCAGCGACGAGGCGGGGTCTGAGTTCCACATGCTGCGATTTCGCGATGTCGCGACCGGCGCCGATCTAGCCGACGCAATCGCCGATACGGGCGGCGGCGGTGTCTGGTCGGCCGATTCTCGCCATGTCTTCTATATCCGGCTTGACGCCAATCACCGGCCCTCAAAGGTGTTCCGGCACGATATCGGCAGCGATCCCGCCGACGACGTGCTGGTCTATGAGGAGGCCGATGCGGGATTTTTCGTCGGCCTCGGCAAGACGCAGTCGGGCCGGTTTATCGTCATCGCCTGCCATGATCATGAAACCTCGGAAGTGTGGCTGATCCCCGCCGATGATCCCAGCGAAGCGCCGCGTCTCGTGGCGAAGCGACAAAAGGGCGTTGAATATTCGCTCGAAGAGGCGAACGGCACACTCTTCATTTTGACCAATGCCGAGGATGCCAAGGACTTCAAAGTCGTCACGGCGCCGGTGAAAACGCCCGGGCCGGACAATTGGCGCGACCTGATCGGCCATGAGCCGGGCCGGCTGATCCTGTCCGCGACGAGCTACGCCGGTCATCTGGTCCGGCTGGAGCGCCTGAACGGCCTGCCTCGCATCGTCATCAGACGGCACAAGGACGGTGCCGAGCATGTGATCGAATTCGATGAAGAAGCCTATTCGCTGGGTCTTGCCGGCGGCTACGAGTTCGACACCACGACGTTGCGGTTTTCCTATTCCTCCATGACAACGCCGTCTGAGGTCTATGACTACGATATGGAAAGCCGCGAGCGGGTCCTGCGCAAACGGCAGGAAGTGCCTTCCGGCCACGATCCGGCGCGCTATGTGACGCGACGGATCATGGCGCCGGCGCCGGACGGCGAGAGCGTACCGGTGACATTGCTCTACCATGCCGATACGCCGCTCGATGGTTCGGCGCCGTGCCTGCTTTATGGTTATGGCGCCTATGGCATTGCCATTCCGGCCGCTTTTTCGGTGACGCGGCTGTCGCTGGTCGACCGTGGTTTCATCTATGCCATCGCCCATATCCGCGGCGGCAAGGACAAGGGTTATGCCTGGTACGAAGCCGGCAAGCGCGAGCACAAGACCAACACCTTCAGCGATTTTATCGCGGCGGGCGAGCATCTGGCCAGCCAGGGCATGACGGCGCGCGGGCGGATCGTCGCCGAAGGCGGCTCGGCCGGCGGCATGCTGATGGGCGCAATTGCCAATATAGCGCCGGACCTGCTCGCCGGTGTCGCCGCCGTCGTGCCGTTCGTCGATGTGCTCAACACGATGCTCGACGACACGCTGCCGCTGACACCACCGGAATGGCCTGAATGGGGCAATCCGATCGAAAACGAGACCGATTACCGGACGATCCTGGCCTATTCGCCCTATGACAATGTCGAGGCCATGGCCTATCCGCCGATCCTGGCCATGGCCGGCCTGACCGATCCGCGCGTCACCTATTGGGAGCCGGCGAAATGGGTGGCGCGCCTCAGGGCACTGAAGACTGATGACCATCTGCTGCTG
>CALZIL010000350.1 GCA_945787495.1 uncultured Afifella sp.
GCCATCGTCATGTTCTTCGGTGACCCTGAAACTCGCGGTGTGAAGGAGGACGCGCTTGCTTGTGTCAAGATGGCTCTAGCCATGCAGAAGCGAATAGGGGAACTCGCCGAACACTGGCGCGGTATCGGAATCGAAACACCCCTTCGCTGCCGTATTGGGATCCACACCGGTCATTGCACTGTCGGCAATTTCGGCAGCGAAGACCGGATGGACTACACGATGGTCGGTGGTGCCGTGAACCTCGCCTCTCGGCTCGAGCAAGAAGCGCAGCCTGGAGGGGTGCTCATTTCCTACGAGACGTTCGCGCACGTAAAGGATGAGGTCCATTGCGAGGAGCGAGGGCACATCCGCGTCAAAGGGATCGCCTACCCGGTTGATACCTATAACGTAGTCGCGCTTAAGACGGATCTCGCCACGACCTGTAGCCCAGTTCGTGCCGACATGCCGCATCTTCGGTTCGAGATCGAGCCAGAGTTGATGTCTGCTGACGAGCGCCACCAAGCCGCCACGGCCCTGCGTCATGCGCTCGGGATACTCGAGAACCGGACGGAGAAGTAAACCGACCACGGGAACAATACGGGCGGGAGTGGGGTGGGTTCCAGCAGGCATTTGCGGGTGGCTTTGGAAAAACACATTTTGGCTCTGCATGTCCGTTCCGGGTCAAAAGCGGAAGTCGCAGACGGCGTTTCTGATGTCCGTTAAGCCCCCGAAAGCGGAAGTCGCGAGACGCCGGTGGCACTTCCGTTATGTGCCATTAACGGACATTCGAGCGATACGCCACAACCATAGAATTCGGGCCATGCCGCCGCTACTATCGCATCGGAGGGAGGACCATATGGAGCGCCGTATCGCCGCGATCCTGGCTGCCGATGTGGTCGGTTATTCGCGCCTTGTGGGAGAAGACGAGGAAGGGACGCTGCGCATGCTCAGCGCCTGCCGCGAGGTCATTGATGGGCTGGTGGCCGAGCATCGCGGCCGAGTCTTCGGCAGCGCCGGCGATAGCGTGATCGCGGAGTTCGCGAGCCCCGTTGAAGCGGTGCGCTGTGCGGTGGAGTTTCAGCGGGAGCTTGGAAAGCGAAACACCAATCTTCCAGACGACCGTCGGATGGAGTTTCGGGTCGGCATTAATGTTGGCGATGTGGTGGCCGAAGGCGATGACTTGCTGGGTGACGGCGTGAATGTAGCTGCACGCCTGGAAAGCCTGGCGAATCCGGGAAGCATCTGCCTTTCAGGAACCGCCTACGACTATATCATTGGCAAGGTCGATGCCGTCTTTGCAGATGGCGGAGAGCACAAGGTCAAGAACATTGCCCGACCCGTGAAGGTTTGGCGCTGGTCGATCGAGGGTTCCCCCGAAAAAGTCATCGCTGAGGCGGACAAGCAGCCTTTGCCGCTCCCTGACAAGCCATCAATTGCGGTCCTGCCATTTGTCAACATGAGCGGCGATCCAGAGCAGGAGTACTTTGCCGACGGAATCACCGAGGACATCATCATCAGTATGTCAAAGGCCTCCAACCTGTTTGTGATCGCGCGAAATTCTGTTTTCACCTACAAGGGCAACCCGGCAAAGGTGCAGGACGTTGGCCGGGACTTGGGCGTCCGCTACGTGCTCGAAGGCAGCGTCCGCAAGGCGGGCGGCCGAGTGCGGGTGACGGCCCAACTGGTGGACGCAGAAAATGGCCGTCAACTCTGGGCCGAACGCTTCGACCGGGACCTGGATGATATTTTCGCACTGCAGGACGAACTGAGCCTCAAAATCGTCACCTCGGCAGCGGTCAGACTGAGCGAGCAGGACAGTCATCGCCTCAGACAGCACGGTACGACCAATATCGATGCCTACGATCATCTGCTGCGCGGCCGGGACCAATTGGGGCGCCACACACCGCAAGCCAATGCGTTGGCGCTCGACCACTTCGCAAAGGCCGTGAAAATCGACCCGGACTATGCAGCAGCATATGTGCATCTGGCCGAGACCCATTTGCAGCAGATGCAGTTGGGATGGTGCACCGATCCGGCGCAATTGCTTGTTGTCGCCCTGGATTTTGCAAAGCGTGCGGTCGCCATTGACGACGAATACGGACCCGGCCACGGCGTATTGGGCCAGATCTATCTGTGGCAGAAGAACTATGACGGCGCTGTCGCGGAGGGGGAGCGCCGCGTCTCTCTCAATCCTGGTGATGCGGAAGGCGCGGCGACACTTGCCATGACGCTTGTGTTTTCTGGCGAGCCCGAGCGTGCACTGGAAGCGATCGAGCGGGCCATGCGTCTAGATCCGCAGTATCCGTTTTGGCACCTGCACGTGGTCGGGCAATGCAATTTCGCCATGGGGCGCTATGATGACGCCATCGCAGCATTTCGGCGCGGCATCCTCAGAAATCCGGATTCCATGCCGATACATATGATGCTCTCGGCTGCCGCCGCTCTGGCAGGCGACATGGAAACCGCGGCGGCGGAATTGGCAGAGAGCAAACGGCTCACTCCCGCTCTCAGTGTTTTGTGGGTCACTGAGCAACTCCCCTATCGACGCGCCGAAGACACCGAACATTTGGTCGCTGCGCTTAAGAAGGCTGGTCTGCAGGAGTAGTTTGCCGCCAACAATCACGTTTGTGCCTCCAACAATCACGTTTGTGATGTCGGCTTTACCCC
>CALZIL010000351.1 GCA_945787495.1 uncultured Afifella sp.
TACCTTCAACTCCGGAAATCTGATGGCCTGCCCCGGCAAGGGGATTTATAGCGCATTTCGGAAATTCCAATGACGCTGGCCAAGGGGGAAAATGCCCCTTTGCAGACTCTTGGGGTGGCTTCAGCCGGTGTCTGCTATACCCCTGACAATCACCGTCGGCTCAAAGGGAATTTTTGACCCGGAGCGGAAGTCGCCGCGACTCTCAGAGGCGTTAGCCGAGACGAATGAACTGACAGAAGGGCTATTGATGCAATGCGTTAATGCCCTTAACGGAGCCGAAACGGCTGAGCTGGATTTCATGGTAGCGGCGGTCAAAGAAATCGGCCCCCGCGACGGGTTGGAAGGAATGCTGGCGGCACAGATGGCGGCTGTGCACATAGCAACGATGACCTTTGCCCGGCGGCTGGCGCATGTGGACAACATCCCGCAGCAGGACAGTGCAGAAAAAGCATTCAACAAGCTGGCGAGAACGTTCACGGCGCAGGTTGAGGCACTGAAACGCTACCGCACCGGCGGCGAGCAAAAGGTGACTGTGCAGCATGTCACGGTGAACGAAGGCGGTCAGGCGGTCGTCGGCAATGTCAGCCACCCAGCAGGGGGGAGGGGGGCGAAGAAAAAATGACGGCCAACCCGGTGCAAAGCACGCTTGCCATGCATCAAAGCCCGCGCTGCACGGCCCATTCCAAGCGGACAGGAAAGCCGTGCGGCAGCCCGGCGGTTCGAGGCTGGGCCGTCTGCCGGATGCACGGCGCTCGGGGTGGCGCGCCAAAGGGCGAGCGCAACGGCGCTTACAGACATGGCGGCTACACGCAGGAGGCTCTGGCCGCGTCGCAGTATGTCAGGGCGTTGGTAAAGCTGGTGAAGCCTAGCTTGGATGAGATTGCATAGACGCGAACTCTACGCTGGAGCCTTCCGCTTCAGGCCGCAGCCGTCACCGCTGATGCTTCGCGACCCATTCGCGGGCCATGCGCTGGGCCCCTGCGATCTGGTCGGGGGTCATGCGCCTGGCCATTGTTTCACGGCTTCTTCGCGCGCTCATGTCGCCCTGCGCGGCCGCAAGATAGTACCACATATAAGCTAGAGCGTCGTCCTGCGGCACTCCCCGGCCTCTGCGGTATATCACGCCGAGGTTGTATTGCGCCCTAGCATGGCCCTGTTCGGCGGCCTTTCGGTACCATTTCACTACCTCGGCGTAATCTCGCGGCACACCCCGGCCGTAGTAGTACATGAAGCCGAGGTTGAACTGTGCCCTGGCTAAGCCCTGCTCGGCGGCCATGTGGTACCATTTCACCGCTTCGACATCGTCTTGCGGCACGCCCTGGCCATTGGCGTACCGCAGGCCGAGGTTGGACTGCGCCTCGGCATGGCCCTGTTCGGCGGCCTTGCGGTACCATGTCACCGCTTCGGCATCGTCCTGCGGCACACCTTGGCCGGTGGCGTATCGTAGGCCGAGGTTGGACTGCGCATAGACATAGCCCTGCTCGGCAGCCCTACGGTACCACTTTGCAGCCTCGGCATAATCCCGCGGCACACCTTGGCCGGTGGCGTACCGTAGGCCGAGGCTATTCTGCGCCCTAGCATGGCCTTGTTCGGCGGCCATGCGGTACCATTTCACCGCCTCGCGATAGTCCTGCGGCACGCCCTCGCCGCGGCGGTAAATTTGGCCGAGATTGTACTGCGCCCGGGCAATGCCGTGCTCGGCAGCACCGCGATACCACTTCACCGCCTCGGCATAATCCTTGGGAATGCCTCGACCAGTTTCGTACATGTAACCGAGGTTGGTTTGCGCAGCGGCGATCTGGTCTGGGGCCATCAGACCGGCGGTTCTATCCCGATCTTGCTTCGCCTCCTCGTGAACATGCGCAACTGCCAGGTTGAACCACATATGCGCCCGCACAAAATCCTGCGGCACGCCGAGGCCCTTTTCGTTCATGACGCCGAGGTTGTATTGCGCCCTGGCATGGCCCCGCTCAGCCGCCTTGCGGTACCACGCCACTGCCTCGACATAATCCTGAGGAACGCCGAGGCCCATTTCGTACATGAAGCCGAGGTTGTGCTGCGCAGCAGCGATCTGGCCGGGAGTCATCATCCTGGCGGCGATATCCCGGCGTTGCTGCGCCTGTTCGTGGCCCTGCACGGCCGCAAGATCGAACCACATGTGTGCAAGAACGTTGTCCTGCGGCACGCCTCTGCCAATGGCGTACATGACGCCAAGGCTGTACTGCGCCTCGGCAACGCCCTGCTCGGCAAGCGGTCTCCAGAATTTCAGCGCCGTCTCATAGTCGCCGCGTTGATAGGCGGCTTTGCCATCCTCAAACGGCCCCGCATATGCCGGAACATCGAGCGCCATGATGGCCAGCGCAAGGAACCCGATCCGGAGAATTGCCTTCATTGGTTCCGCCAGGTCATCGTCGCAAGCATGACGGTTGCCGCGCGCAGGGTAAAGGTGTCGGCGACCCTGCCACTGCATCAAGCGGACCGGGGCCAGGCTGGCGGGATGGATAGGGCCGGGAATTACCGAGTAGGCAAAAAAGAGAGGCGCCTCAGGAGTCACGCCTCTCTATCGCCGCCCTGAACAATGGGGATATTCTCACGGCGATTTCTTCGATGTATCCGATAGCCCCTTAATATATCGTTTTGACGTCGGGATGAGGAATTGTCGCGCCGTCGCGGTCGCCGGCGAACTGGCCGCCACAGACGCCCGCACAGGCGCGAAACTAGATTGCCGTGGGTTGTGTCAGCTTTGGGCCTGATGGGCGCAAGCGGTGATTTATAGCGGGTTCAAGCCGCAGCCATCACCGCTGATGCTTCGCCATCCATTCGCGGGCCACGCGCTGGGCTTTGGCGATCTGGTCGGGGGTCATCTGGCTAGCGGCGATATCCCGGTTTTGCTGCGCCACTGCATCACCCTGCCCGGCGGCAAGGCTGAACCACACGTACGCCTGCACGAAGTCCTGCGGCACGCCAAGACCAAATTCAAACATCACGCCAAGGTTACTCTGCGCTATGGCATCGCCCTGCTCGGCAAGCGGTCCCCATCGTCGCAGCGCCGTCGCGTAATCGCCGCGCTGATAAGCGGCCTCGCCTTCCTCAAATGCTCCCGCACTTGCCGGAACCGCGAGCGCCATAATGACCAGCGCCAGAAACCCGGTTCGGAGAAATGCCTTCATCGGTTCGCCAAGCCTCCGTCACCAGCATGACCGCAGCCAGGCGCAGGGTAAAGGTGGCGGCCAGTCGCGCCGCAACGGTCACCGCTGATGCTTTTCCATCCATTCGC
>CALZIL010000352.1 GCA_945787495.1 uncultured Afifella sp.
TTGTCGAGCCGGTAATCGCCGTGAACGATCCGCGCCGGTCCTTCCGGCGGCAGGTTGTCCGGCAGCCATGCGATCAGCCGGTCCATCGCCTCAATCGGCGTGCCGGCGCTCGCCCGGTACTGCTGCGACCAGCGCCGCACCTGCCGGGCCACATAGCCCTCAGACCGACCGAAATCGCCAAGGCCGGCGGCTTCAGGATCGATGCCGTGCAGATCGGCAATCGTCCGGTTCATGGCGTCATAGACCGCCCGTCGCTCACCCGGTTCGGCGCCGGGCATATGCGGCTCCCAGATGATGCGGCCCGGCGTGAAGTCCATGACATAGAACATCGAACCGATCACGGCCTCATCGGTTTCAAGCGCATGAACATGCGGCACCGGAAAGCCGGTCCGGCCAAGTGCCTGCTGCACCCTGAATTCGCGATCGACCGCGTGGGCCGATGGCAGCAGGTCGCCGGGCGGCTTGCGGCGCAGGACATAGCGGCCCGAGCCCGCATCGAGCCGGTAGGTCGGGTTCGACTGGCCGCCCTTGAACTGGCTGAGGGCAAGCGGACCTTCAAATCCGGAAACATGATCCGCCATCCATGCGGCAAGCCGTTCCGCATCGAGCGCGAGCGCCCCCACCGCCGGCTTTGTGCCGGTAAAGGCGGTCTGCCGGTTGATCCCACTGCTCATTGCCTTTGCCTCAGGAACGGCAGCAGCGCGGCAAGCGTTGCCTGCGGATTTTCCTCGCAAACGAAATGGCCGGCATCGATTGCCGTCCCGTCAACGTTGTCGGCCCAATTCCGCCAAATTGCCAGCGGCCCGTCATCGTCGCCCTGACCGTCGGTGTCGCCGGGGATGCCGGCATTGCCCCACAACGCGAAGACCGGGCAGGCGATCCGGCGGCCGGCCGCCACGTCGGCCTCGTCCGCCGCAAGGTCGAAGGTCTGCCCGGCGCGGTAATCCTCGCAGGCCGCATGAAGCCGCGCCGGATCGCGGAACAATCGCCGGTAATGATCGAGCGCAGCCGGATCGAAGGCGGCAAGCGATCGGTCCTTTGTCCAACTGGCGATCGTGGTGTTCAGATAATAATCCGGCGCCGCGCCGATCAGCGTTTCCGGCAGCGGTTCGGGCTGCGCCAGGAACAGCCAGTGATAGACTTTCATCGCCCGTTGGGCGGTGAAATCGTGCCACATGGCGTGGGTCGGAACGATATCGAGGACGGCAAGGCGGGACACGCGCTGCGGGTGGTCGAGCGCCAGCCGGTAACCGACCCGGCCGCCGCGATCATGGCCGGCCAGCGCGAAACGGTCGAAACCGAGCTCAGCCATGACGGCAACCATGTCCCGCGCCATGGCCCGCTTGGAATAAGACTCGTGATCGGGCTTTGAGACAGGAACGGAGCTGGCGCCATAGCCGCGCAGATCGGCAATAACGCAGGTGAAGTTTTCCGCCAGAGTGGGGGCTACGCGGTGCCACATGACGTGGCATTGCGGATAGCCGTGAAGCATCAGAAGCGGCGGGCCGCTGCCGCCGATCCGCGCAAAGATCTCGGCTTCGCCGGTATCGAATGTCCGGGCTTGGAAGCCGGGAAAGAGGTCCACGGATTCACCCGGTTCCGAGGCACTCATTGCTCTTGCCGCTCCCGTTCGATCTCCCGCCAGCCGATGTCGCGGCGGCAAAAACCGTCCGGCCAGTCGATCATGTCGACCGCCGCATAGGCGCGGTTCCGGGCTTCCGACACGCTGTTTCCCAATGCCGTCACATTGAGCACCCGGCCGCCGGCCGCCAGCAGTCTTTCGCCGTCCCGCCGCGTCCCGGCATGGAAGATTTCAACGTCTCCATCAGCGTCGGCCAGATCGACGCCGCCGATCTCGCTGTCCTTGTCATAGTCGCCGGGATAGCCCTTGGCGGCCATGACGACCGTCAGCGCCGTCTCATTGCGCCAGCGCACGCTGACCTTGTCGAGAACACCATCGGCGGTCGCTTTCAACAGTGTCAGCAGATCGTCCTTCAGGCGCATCACCAGCACCTGGCATTCCGGATCACCGAAGCGGACATTGTATTCAATCAGCTTCGGCCCGTCCGCTGTGATCATCAGGCCGGCATAAAGCACGCCCTGATAGGGCGTCCCGCGCGCCGCCAGCGCCGCGACGGTTGGCTCGACAATCTCGCGCATGGTCTGTGCCACCAGCGCCTCGGTCATCACCGGCGCCGGCGAATAGGCGCCCATGCCGCCGGTATTGGGGCCTTCATCGCCGTCAAAGGCACGCTTGTGATCCTGCGCCGTCGCCAGCGGCAGCACCGTCTTGCCGTCGCTCAGCGCAAAGAAGCTGGCCTCTTCGCCGACAAGGCATTCTTCAATGACAACCGATGCCCCGGCAGCGCCGAAAGCACCATCGAATATCGCCTCCACCGCCTGCCGCGCGCTCTCCCCGTCCTCGGCAATCGTCACACCCTTGCCGGCGGCCAGCCCGTCGGCCTTGATCACCACCGGAACCGGCTGCGTCGCAACATAAGCGAGCGCCGCTTCACGTGTGTCGAACCAGCCATAGGCCGCTGTCGGTATGCCGGCCGCCGCGCACAATTCCTTGGTGAAGCCTTTTGAGCCTTCAAGCTGCGCCGCCGCCGCGCTTGGTCCAAACGCCTTGATA
>CALZIL010000353.1 GCA_945787495.1 uncultured Afifella sp.
GACGGCGGCGCATAGTGGTTCGGCTCAAACGAGACCGTTACGCGGCGGAAATGCGTCTCGCCGTTTACATCCGCGTAGATTTCCAGAAGGTCCATCCCTCACTCCCACTCAATCGTGCCCGGCGGCTTTGATGTCACGTCGTAGACGACGCGGTTTATGCCTTTGACTTCATTGATGATGCGGGTGGCGGCGCGGCCGAGGAAATCCATGTCGTAGGGGAAAAAATCCGCCGTCATGCCGTCGACTGACGTCACCGCCCGCAGCGCGCAAACGAAATCGTAGGTGCGGGCATCGCCCATGACGCCGACGGTCTGCACCGGAAGAAGCACGGCGAAGGCCTGCCAGATGGCGTCATAGAGGCCGGCCTTGCGGATCTCGTCGAGATAGATGGCGTCGGCGGCGCGCAAAATGTCGAGCTTTTGCCGCGTGATGGCGCCGGGACAGCGGATGGCCAGGCCGGGACCGGGGAACGGGTGGCGGCCGATAAAGGCGTCCGGCAGGCCGAGTTCATGGCCGAGCGCCCTCACCTCGTCCTTGAACAGCATGCGCAGCGGCTCCACCAGCTTCATGTTCATGCGTTCGGGCAGGCCGCCGACATTGTGGTGCGACTTGATGGTCACCGACGGGCCGCCGGTGAAGGAAACGCTCTCAATGACATCAGGATAGAGCGTGCCCTGGGCAAGGAACCCGGCCGGCTTGCCGCCGGCCGCGAGCTTGTCGGCCTCGGCCTGAAAGGTCTCGACGAACAGGCGACCGATGGTCTTGCGCTTGGCTTCCGGGTCGGCCTCGCCTTCCAGCGCGGAAAGAAACGTTTTGGCGGCGTCAACATGGACCAGCGGAATGTTGTAGTGGCCACGGAAGAGGTCGACGACCTCGGCGCCTTCATCAAGGCGCATCAGGCCGTGATCGACGAAGATGCAGGTGAGCTGCTCGCCAATCGCCTCGTGGATGAGAACGGCGGCAACGGTGCTGTCGACGCCGCCCGAAAGGCCGCAGATGACGCGGCCGTCGCCGACCTGATCGCGGATGCGGGCGATCGCTTCGCCGCGAAACTCCGCCATTGTCCAGTCGCCGGCCAGCCCGGCAATGTTGTGGACGAAATTGGCGAGCAGTCTGGCGCCGTCCGGCGTGTGCACCACCTCCGGATGAAACATGACGCCGTAATATTTGCGGCGCTCGTCGGCAAAGGCGGCAAAGGGCGCGCCCTCCGACGTGGCGATGACTTCAAAACCATCGGGAAGCGCGATGACCCGGTCGCCGTGGCTCATCCAGACCTGGTGCCGGGTGCCGGGGGCCCAGATGCCGTCAAACATTGGCGAGGCTTTCTTGACCTCGATGAAGGCGCGGCCGAATTCGCGGTGATCGGCACTCTCCACCGACCCGCCAAGCTGTTCGCAAAGCGTCATCTGGCCGTAGCAGATGCCCAAGATCGGCACGCCGGCATCGAAGATCGCCTGCGGCGCGCGCGGGCTGCCCGTGGCGGTGGTCGAGGCCGGGCCGCCGGAAAAGATGACGGCTTTGGGCTTGAGCGCCGCAAAGGCCGCCTCGGCGCTCTGGAACGGCACGACTTCGGAATAGACGCCGGCCTCGCGCACGCGGCGGGCAATGAGCTGGGTAACCTGAGAGCCGAAATCGACAATGAGAACGGTGTCGTGGGCGGGTTTGACGGGATCAGGCATCGGCTGGCTTTACGGAAATCCGGCTCCGGCGGCAACCGCCGAGAGACCGGTGCGACGATCGCCGGAACCCTGTGCACAGAAACATGGCTGCCATGCAGCAGGGTATATTGCAGTGCAGCATGAAAAATCTATTTTAAAATCAACACTTAATCACGGAGAACACCATGACAACCCTTGCCTATAACCATGACCGAAAACCGATCGGCGGTTTCAAAAACCTGCTGAACAGGATCGGACATCGCATATCGGTTTTCCTGGCGAATTTTTCGGTTGCCATGGCCTGGAAGAGCGGCCGCAGGGCACATCCGGCCGATCTGGAATTGGCCGGTTTCAGCAAGGAACTCGAAGACCAGGTCATTGCCAGCACCAAGAACACTTACGTCCGGTAATTAGTGGCCTGGCCGGCGGGGTCAGGCGACTTCCAGTCCCAGCGCCTTGTCACGTTGCCGGATCAGATGGACGAATGGCAAGGCGATCACCACCATCCACGCCTTGCCGAGAATCTGCCCGGCGAGAAAATCCAGACTGCCGAAGGCCAGATACAGGAACAGCAGGCTGTCGACGACCAGCCCGACGATGCTGCTGACGAAGACCGCGAGCACCAAGCCGCGCTTTTGCAGCGGCGTGAATACGATCAGGTCGGCGATCTCCGATAACAGGAACGCTGTGGCGGAGGCGACGACGAGGGCGGGCGGCGCAAACAGTGCCGAAATCGCCGCGCCGATGAGAATGCCGATAACGGCGAAATTGACGCCAAGCCGGCGCTGCACCAAGTCTCTCAGCACCAGCGCCAGGCCGATCATCACGACACCGCTTGGCGCCATGATGCCCGGCGCGACCGGAAACAGGCAGGGCCCGTCCGGCACACAGGTCGTTCCCAGATTGCCGATCATCCAGTTCGCCGCCGGCACACAGGCGATGAAACCGGCCAGGAACAGGGAACCCTCGACT
>CALZIL010000354.1 GCA_945787495.1 uncultured Afifella sp.
CGGATCGTGGAGGCGGGCACGCATGAGGCGCTGCTGGCCGCGGACGGCCTTTATGCCCGGCTGTGGCAGCGCCAGTCCGGCGGCTTCCTCGACCTGGGCACCGCTGCGGCAAGCCGACAGGCGGCGGAATAGGCGGATTCTCCATGTTCCCTGGCATAAAGGGCGCGACAATCTGCCGTCCGGCCGATGCCTCACTGGACAGCGGGTTTGAACGATGACAAAACCCCCGCTTGACGGCACCGGCGCAGCCGGGTTTTTTACGTCCTTCTTCCGGCTGCCTGCCTGTGTGCCCACAGACGAGCCATGCGGTTTTTTCGAGAGGTTAAGCCTTGGCTGACACGATTGCCCAACCGGCCCATACCGGTCCTGACGGCGAACCGACCCGCCGTGATTTCCTTTTGATCGCCACCGGCGCATTCGGCGCCATCGGCGTGGCCGCGCTGGCCTGGCCGTTCATCCACCAGATGAACCCGGATGCCTCGGCGCGGGCGCTGGCCTCCACGGAAGTCGACGTTTCCTCCATTGAACCCGGCCAATCGATCAAGGTCTTCTGGCGCGGCAAGCCTGTGTTCATCCGCTACCGGACGGAAAAGGAAGTCACCGAGGCGCGCGCCGTTTCGCTCGAAGAGCTGAAGGACACTGCTGCCCGCAACGCCAATCTCGGCGACAATGCCGATGCCAGCGATGCAAACCGGGCGGTGGCGGGCCGCGAGGAATGGATCATCATGGTCGGCGTATGCACGCATTTCGGCTGCATACCGCTCGGCGAACAGGGCGATTTCGGCGGCTGGTTCTGCCCCTGCCACGGCTCGCATTACGACACTGCCGGACGCATCCGCATTGGCCCGGCGCCGGAGAACCTGGCGATCCCGGTATTTGCCTTCCTGGACGAATCAACGCTGCGCATCGGCTAGCGGAAAGAACGAGAAACGACCATGTCCGGACCTTCCAGTTACAATCCGCAGACCGGCATTGAGAAGTGGATCGACGCGCGCCTGCCGCTGCCGCGGCTGATGTATGATTCCTTCGTTAGCTATCCGGTGCCGCGCAACCTCAATTACACCTATACGTTCGGCGGCATCCTGTCCGTCATGCTGATTGCGCAGATCCTCACCGGCGTCGTGCTCGCCATGCATTACACGGCGAACGCGGAAATGGCGTTTGCCTCCACCGAACACATCATGCGCAATGTCAATTACGGCTGGCTCCTGCGCTATATGCATGGTGTCGGCGGCTCGATGTTCTTCCTCGCCGTCTATATCCACTTGTTCCGCGGCCTCTATTACGGCTCCTACAAGGACCCGCGCGAGATCCTGTGGATTCTCGGCGTCATCATCTTCCTTTTGATGATGGCGACGGCGTTCATGGGCTACGTCCTGCCATGGGGTCAGATGAGCTTCTGGGCGGCGACGGTGATCACCAGTCTTTTTTCGGCCATTCCGCTGATCGGCGATTCGGTCGTCACCTGGCTATGGGGCGGCTTCGCGGTCGATGATCCGACGCTCAACCGCTTCTTCTCGCTGCATTATCTGTTGCCGTTCATGATCTTCGGTGTGGTCGTGCTGCATGTCTGGGCGCTGCATATGACCGGACAGACCAATCCGACCGGCGTAGAGGTCAAATCGGGGCAGGATACGGTGCCGTTCACGCCCTATGCGACGATCAAGGACACTTTCGCCATGGTCGTGTTCTTCGTCGTGTTCGCCTATTTCGTCTTCTACCAGCCGAATTATCTCGGCCATCCGGACAACTACATCGAAGCCGATCCTCTGGTGACGCCGGCGCATATCGTGCCGGAATGGTACTTCCTGCCCTATTACGCGATCCTGCGGGCGGTGCCGTCGAAACTTGGCGGCGTCGTCCTGATGTTCGGTTCGATCCTGGTCCTGTTCCTGCTGCCGTGGCTGGATACGTCGAAGGTCAAGTCGGCGGTCTACCGGCCGCTTTACAGGCAGTTCTTCTGGATCCTGGTGGCGGTCTGCATCGTGCTTGGCTGGCTCGGCTCCAAACCGCCGGAAGGCGGCTATGTCTGGGCGGCGCGGTTCGCGACCGCCTGGTATTTCTTCCACTTTCTCATCCTCCTCCCGCTGCTCGGCCTGTTTGAAACGCCGACACCGCGGCCGGCCTCGATTACCGAATCAGTGCTCGGCGAGGATGGCGACACGCACCCCGATGCCGGCGCCGAAACGCAGCCAGCCGGCGCGGCGGCCTCGCCGCAGAGCAAGGGCTGAGGACTTCCATGCCGATATTCCGAGGAAGCGAGCCATCCATGACGACAATGACGACAAGGCTCGCCATAGCGGCCATTGCGAGCGCGTTGTTTACTGCTCCGGCACTGGCGGCCGGCGAGGTCGAGATCAAGCATCCCTCGTGGACGTTCAGCGGGCCTTTTGGCACCTATGACAACCAGCAACTGCAGCGCGGCTATCAGGTCTATCTGGAAGTCTGTTCGGGCTGTCATTCGATGAATTTCGTCGCCTTCCGCAATCTTGCCGAAGCGGGCGGTCCGGGCTTCACCGAAGAGCAGGTCAAGGCGCTGGCGGCGGAGTTCGAGGTCACCGACGGGCCGAACGAGGATGGCGACATGTTCGAGCGGCCGGCGCGGCCATCGGACCGCTTTCCG
>CALZIL010000355.1 GCA_945787495.1 uncultured Afifella sp.
ATCGGAAGTCGCTGATATGTATCCGGCCTGTTTGATCGGCACGCGGGCCGTGGCCTTGATGGGAATACGCACGCGCCATTGGTCTCATTAGCGGACAGGTTCGGTTGGAACCATCAGGGTCATCAGACTTTGGGTGCGTTTTTTGATCCGTTCCATGCAGTCATCTCAATCGCGAACTGACGATGAGGCTGTCGCGGTTTAGATCGCGGTCACCTCAATTCGGTTTGCATCGAACGCCTTGCCGTTCCTCAGAACGCTCCAGGCAATGCGCGCCAATTTGTTGGCCAGGGCGGTGGCGAGCTTGTTCTTGTGCATTCTTTGTGAGGCTTGCTCCAGCCACGATCCGAAGCTGAACTTGTGCCAGTTGTGGGGACGCATCAGGATGACGTGCGCCGCTTGCACAAACAGCGTTCGCAGATATTTGCTGCCGCGTTTGGAGATGCGGCCCAGGATCGGCTTGCCGCCGGTTGAGTATTGGCGGGGAACCAGACCAAGCCAGGCACCGAAGTCGCGGCCGCGGTCGAACGCCTCGCCGGTGCCGATAGCAGCCACCATGGCGGTCGATATGATCGGACCAATGCCGGGAACGCTCATCAGGCGCTGGCAATTGGCTTCGCCCTTGCTGATCAGCTCGATCTCGTTGCTGGTGCTTTCGATCCGCTCATCCAGCCAAAGCCAGTCTTCATAAAGGCCGACAATGATATCGCTCATGCGCGCGGATATCTCGTCCTGGCGGTTCTTCAGGATGGCAAAGAGCGAATTGCGAAGAGCGTGCGCCCCGGTTTGCACCGTGATCCCCTGTTCAATGAGGAAAGCGCGGATCTGGTTGATCGTCGCTGTTCGCCGCGACACCAATCGGGACCGCACCCGATGCAGCGCCTGCAGATCGAGTTGCTCCTGCGTCTTTTCTCGAACACAGCGAAGATTGGGGCGCAGCGCCGCCTCGGCGATGGCTTCCGCGTCGTTGTAATCGTTCTTCTGGCCTTTCACGAACGGCTTTGTGTATTTGGCCGGAATGATCCGCGTCTCAAAGCCCAACTGGCGCAGTGTCCGGCTGACAAAATGAGCGCTCAGACACGCCTCCATGCCGACAATGCAACGCGGCAACTTTTCGAACGTCGTCATTAGCGCCAGGCGTTTGATCTTGCGCCGCAGGACAATCTTGCCGTCCGTATCGAAGCCGACAATGTGAAAGACATTCTTGCCAATATCGATGCCGACACTGGCAAGTGCGGAAAGGCTCTGTTTTGCGGTGTTTGCCATGGATGCTGCTCCTATCATTGGCAGGTGAAAGCCTTTGCAGACTAACCTGCTTGCTCAGGCGAGCAGCCGGTCCATCCCATTAACGGACATCACGCGAAGTCAAAAGGATGCCCCGAACCAGAGGGAGGAGTACCGGTCCGGGGCATCACGCAGCAAGTGCCGCTGGCTGAGCGCACCGACTTGGGCGCGCCGAATCCTGAGAATTCCGCCCTGGGTGTCCGCCCCAGCAAGCGGTCAGGCGCTGCGGTAAAGCTTGGTCATGACGAATTCGCGATGGCCGAGCGCTTCCGCCGCCGTGTTGCGGCCATTGGCAGTGCGCGCGACCATGTCGATCAGCGCATCGCCGGCCTCGTCGATGGTCAGTTCGCGGCGCAGAATGCCCGAAACGTCGAGGTCGATATGCTCGCCCATGGTGCGCACCGTGCGCGGATTGGCCGACACCTTGATGACCGGGATGATCGGGTTGCCGATGATGTTGCCCTGGCCGGTCGGAAAGGTGTGGACGACATAGCCGGCGGCGGCCATCAGCGTGACGCATTCGGCAGCGGCCGACGAGGTGTCCATGTAATAAAGCCCGGCGCCCGATTGCGGCGCTTCGGCCGGCTGCAGAATATCGATATAACGGCAGGTGCGGCCGATCTTCTCCAGGTTGCCCAGCGCCTTTTCCTCAATCGTCGTCAACCCGCCTTCAATATTGCCCTTGGTCGGCTGGGAATCGGACAGATCGTCGGTCTTGTGCGCCTCGATGACATCGTCCTGATAGGCCTTCCACATGGCGTACCAGCGGGTCCCGACCTCGTCGTTGATGGCGCGCGCCTTGCAGATGTGTTCGCCGCCGGTGATCTCGGAGGTTTCGCCGAAGACGCCGTAAATGCCTTCAGGGATCAGCTTGTCGTACATGTTGCCGACGGTCGGGCACGAGCCGAGGCCGGTGGTGGTGTCGCTTTCGCCGCATTTTGTCGAGATCCACAGATCGGAAACCGGACAGTCCTGGCGCTGCAGTTCGCTCGCCCAGTGGACGAATTCCTTGGCCTGGCGCGAAGCGTCCATGATGGTCTTCAGATCGCCGTTCTGCTCGATGGAAAAGCCGGCCACCGGCTTGCCGGTTGCCGCAATGCCGTCGACGATGCGCTGGGTCCAGCCGGGCTCGATGCCGATGACCACGCAGGCGGCGACATTGGGATTGGCGCCGGTGCCGATCATGGTGCGGAAATGCAAATCGAGGTCCTCGCCGAACTGCAGCCGGCCATAGGCATGCGGCAGGGCCATGGTGCCCTTGATGTTGCCCTGGCCGGTCGGAAAGGTGTGGACGACATAGCCGGCGGCGGCCATCAGCGTGACGCATTCGGCAGCGGC
>CALZIL010000356.1 GCA_945787495.1 uncultured Afifella sp.
TCATCGGCAAGGACGTTCTTCAACGCGTCCGGCTTCGGCCCACGCCAGATTTCAGCGAATGAACAGGCCAGCGGATCAAACGCGCCTAGTCCAAGATCGTCGGCAAGCGCGCGCAGGATCGATGCGTCCCCTTCCCTGCCGACGCCACGCGGCACCCGCGCCAGCGCTACGAGCGTTTCGGATCGCTGCCGGCCTTGCGGTCCATCGCCGAAAATGTGCAATCCGTCGCGGATCTGCAGTTCCTTCAGGTCGCAGATGTGCTCATCCAGCTTGACCAGCGCAGTGTCGCGGTCGCCTGCCGGATCAAGGCCGAGGTCGGCGTCGAAGCCATGGCGGCCGGCGAGATCGAAAATCTGCGCCGCAACCACCTTGGCGCGGCGCGGATCGCCGGCCACGGCGGCGGCATACTCGTCGATCAGCGTCTCCAGTTCCGCCGCCGGACCATAGGTCTCGGCCCGCGCAATGGCCGGCATCAGATGATCGACGACGACCGCCGCCGTCCGCCGTTTGGCCTGGGCGCCCTCGCCCGGATCATTGACGATAAAGGGATAAACCAGCGGCGTCGGTCCCAGCACCGCATCGGGAAAACAGTCCTGCGACAGCGTCAGCGCCTTGCCCGGCAGCCATTCCAGATTGCCGTGCTTGCCCATGTGAATGACGGCGTCGGTGCCGAATTCCTCGCGCAGCCAGAAATAGAAGGCCAGATATCCATGTGGCGGCACAAGGTCGGGATCGTGATAGGTCGCCTTGGGATCGATGTTATAGCCGCGCGCCGGCTGAATGCCGATGACGAGATTGCCGAAACGGTGCGCCGGCAGGATGAATTCACCGCCAGTGACGAACGGATCAGTTTCGGGCTGACCCCATCGTTTTTCAATTTGTTGTCGAATAAATGACGGTAATCCGCTGAAATGTTTCTCATATGACTCAATTGGAAGCGCAATCGAACCGCGTCTTGGCTGACCGCCATTCAAGGCATTTGTCGGACCGGCCAGCAACAGATCCATCAGCGACTTGGCGTCCGGCGGTGCCTCGCCCGTATCGAAACTGCTCTCCGACAGCGCCTCGACCAGCCTGACCGTTGAGGCCGGCGCATCCAGCCCGACACCATTGGCCAGGCGCCCGTCCTGGTTGGGGTAGTTGGAAAGGACAATTGCGACGCGCTTTTCGCCATCGTCCCTTACCTGCAGCCGCGCCCAGCCGCCGGCAAGGTCAGCGACAAATTCCATGCGGTCCGGTTCGGGCCGGTAGCGGACCGGCCGGCATTGGGTCAACGGATCAAGCGCATCGGCTTCCTTAAAGGAAACGGCGCGGCTGATGATGCGCCCGTCGACCTCCGGCAGCACGACATTCATGGTCAGATCGCTCGGCGACAGGCCGCGCGTGCTCTCCGCCCAGGCTTCGCGGGAGACGCCGGCGAAGGTGACCTGAATGACCGGCCGCACGCCGCCGTCCAGCGGCGTGCCGGAAAATGCAACGCCGGCCTTCGACAGGGCGAACGCCGTCGCATTGAGCACCACGGCGGGATCGTGATCGGCAAAAGCCCTTTCTACGAATGCCGCGTCGTCGGCCATTTTCAGGCTCGAGACATAGATCGGCAGAGCGTCGAGGCCACGCGCGGCAAGCGCCCGGCATAGAGCATCGACCGGCTCGCTCTGCCCGGCCTGCAGCAAGGCACGATAGAACACGATGGCCGCGACCGGCCTGTCGCCTTTCGTTGCCGGTTTCTTGCCGTAAAACCCCGCCGTCGGCAGCGGCCGGGCGCTGGGTAGCGAAGCGCCCTCGCCGATCAGATGGGCAGAATAGCGCAGCGCATTGGCGAAATTCTCCGATCCGCCCTCCATAAGATACGCCCAGAAGCGCCGCGCTTCCGCTTCATCGACCGTGCCCTCGCCAGCCAGAGCCGGGTCCCATGTCGCGTCACCGGGAACGAGGAGCAATTTTGCGCCGGTCGCCCGCGCGATCCGTTGCGCCTCCTCAACGCCATAGCGCCAATAGCCGAGGCCGCCCAGAAGCCGGATGGCGATCAGCCTAGCATGGGCAAGAACCGCCTCGCCGTAGATGTCAACCGAGAACGGATGCTTGAGCGCCATCCAGTTGGCGAGCCGTACGGAGGGAAACGGGTCGCCGAGCGCTCGCCGCGCGGCAGCCAGTCCGGCAATCTCCGTATCGGCGGCGCTGAGAATGACGATATCGCCGGGCGTCTGCTCAAGGTCGACAGCCTCGGCGCCGGCATCCAGTCCGCGCGTCTGACCCTTCAGGAGATGCACGCCGGTCTATCCCCTCAGTGCCGTTTCAACCGCCAGGCGATCCATGTCAGCAAGCCCGATCACGACGAGGCTCGGCTCTGCCCCCGGCTCGCCGCGGAACCAGCTTTCCACCCGCGGCCCGACCGCCTGGACGGCAAGCGGCGGCATCCGGCCCGGCAGCGCAACCAGCCCCTTGATCCGCAAAACGCCATCGATCGCCATCGCGTCCCTGATACGCATTTGTGCAATATTTCGGTTCGGCGCCTCGATGGCGATGGAGAAGCTGTCGAAATCGTCATGCTCATGGTCGTCCGACCCAGCCATCTCATGGTGGCTTTTGCGCGTCGTGGTGTCGGCCTCCGC
>CALZIL010000357.1 GCA_945787495.1 uncultured Afifella sp.
ACAGGCTGGAAGGCTATGAGGCGGGCTGGCGCGGCTCGGCCATCGGCAAGGATTTGAAGCGGGTGCGCAACGTCAAGCCGCTGTGGTCGAAATACGGCACCATCGGCGGCGTCATGCTCGGCGGCATCGATATGTGGACCAACCAGCTTTTCGGCTTCTCGCTGTTCGGCACGCTCGGCCACGGCAAGCCCGATTACGCCAGCCTGAAACCGGCCGCCGACTGCCAGCCGATCGCCTATCCCAAGCCGGACGGCGCGTTGACCTTCGACCGGCTGTCCTCGGTGTATCTGTCGAACACCAACCATGAAGAGGACCAACCGGTTCACCTGCAGGTCACCGACATGGTGCTGCAAAGAGAGAGCGAATACGACATCTTCGGCGGTCCCTCTGAGCGTTATTGCCCGGCCGGTGTCTATGAATGGGTCGAGGAGGACGGTGAGGCGCCGAAATTCGTCATCAGCGCGCAGAACTGCGTCCACTGCAAGACCTGTGACATCAAGGACCCGAACCAGAATATCAACTGGGTGCCGCCACAAGGCGGCGAGGGGCCGGTCTACCCCAATATGTGAATATTGGGGTGAGGCCACGTCTCGCGCCGCCGCCGGCAAAGACCACGGCGAGGGGCCGGTCTACCCCAATATGTGAATATTGGGGTGAGGCCACGTCTCGCGCCGCCGATTGCGGCGCGAGAGTGATTAGACCGAAAGTTCGTCTACGGCCTTTTCAGGGCGGCCATGTCGATGTCGATCTTGCCCGACAGGCTCTCCAGACTGTCGTAGAGCAGCTGCAGGACATAGGCCGGATTGTGGGCGTACGCCCCCGGATCCTTGGCCACGAACTGGTAGTTGTAGGCCGCTTTCAGCAATCGCGGCGTCCAGCTCTTGTAGCGGTTCGGGTAGATCGCCTCGCCTTCGTCGGACTTGCCGTTGCCGTTCTTGTCGGCGAAGAAATACGGATAGCTGTGAGAGTCATAGACGATTGGCTGGCCGATGACCTTGCCGGCATAGGCTTGGATCGCCGCGTTGAGCCGGCCGTGCAGGTCATCGATCTCAACGGCGATTCCCTCCTTGACATCGCCGTTGCCGTTTGAGTCGACGGCGCTTTTGCGAACACTCCTGAAGTCCGCGGGTTTCTTGACGTCGCCATGGCAGGAGGCGCAGTTGACGACATCGACCCTGAAGGTGTGCAGCGTGTGGCAGTCCGTGCACACGGTTCGATCCTTGTGGTGGAGATGGAAGCCGGCGTAGGTCTTTCCGCCATATTCGTATCCGCCCTTGGCCTCGGTGCCATAGCGTGTGGCGCCGGCCGCCCGATAGTGGATGTTGCGGAACCGCAGCTTGTCGGAAACGACGTCTTCGTCAAAACCGTCAAGCATCTTGTTCATGCTGACCGTCGATTCCCGTCCCTGGTGGCAGGTCATGCAGATGGCTTCCGGGCCGAGATTGTCGATCGTGATGCCGGAGGGAAAGGTGACGGAGGCAAGCGTGCGGGTAGCCGCATTATGGCACGCCACGCAGGCAATGGCCTGACCGATCAGGTGCGGTTTTTCGACCGATCCGGCCGGCGATCCATCCTCGCCGATATAGTCCTGAAAGCCTGTCGTCGTGTGACACTGTGCGCAGGCCGGCGGCACCGCGCCTTCCGCATCCCAATGGGTGAACGGTTCTTCTGTATAACGGGCATGCGCCGACGACGCCCATTCCTTTACCCACGGGATTTCAAGTGGCGCCGATTGCGCTGCGGCTTCAAAGGCAAAGCCGCCAAACAAAAGCGCCGTTCCGGCCGCGATCATAGTGCTTGCCAATGAGTTCCTACAGATCATAGTCGCCTCCAGAGGTAATGGAATACCCGATGTATCCGCGCGCATAAGGCTACTCCGGCGGCCGCTGAAGCTCATTGACCTATGTCATTCTGTGCTCAATTGCCGGAATGCGGTCACGCGCCGCGGCTGGCAGAAACTACGGCGAGGCGCCGGTTTCTTAATCGCTGTCCGGTAGTCTGTTGACTATGGAAAATCTGTCGATCACAAACGAGTTTGATGAAATATCGACACAGGAGCTTCTATCCTGTGCGCTTTAATTCGCCCAGCGTGGTGAGAAGGACAGGTGTTGGGATTACATTTCGGCGCTGCGACGCCGTGGTACGGCTGATATCTTCGAATACGCATCGCGTTGGTGCAAAAGCAAGAACCCGACGGAACGGGAACTAGGTGCTAATATTCTCGCGCAGCTAGGCTTTGCTTCGGATCATCCTTTCAAAGAGAAGTCGCTCCCGATTCTGGAGCAACTGATCTCCGATTCCAGTGAGGCCGTAGTCGAGGCCACCCTTTATGCCCTTGGCAATTTGCACGCTCACGAAGTGAGTCTGAAGGCAATTTCTCTCAAATCGCATCAATCCGCCGAAACCCGATTTGCTTTGACCCAAGCACTTTTGTGCAATGAGCATCCGGACGCGATTTCCGCTCTCATTCACCTGTCGAAAGATGCCGACGATGAAGTGCGGGATTGGGCGACATTTGGCCTTGGATCGATGATCGGTACGTGTTCGACGGAAATCCAGGACGCGCTTATGGAGAGGGTCGTTGATCCTGTTCCGGAAGTTCGTG
>CALZIL010000358.1 GCA_945787495.1 uncultured Afifella sp.
GCCATCCCACCATTCGGCCGAAGTCACGACCAGATAGTCGATGATGCCGTGGTTGGATTCGGTGGTGCCATCCTGCACCTCGAAAAACTTCCTGCCGTAGATGTTCGACCAGGTGTTTTCCTGACCGTCGACAACGCCGGTCTGCAAAGCGCCATAGACTTCCGAAAACGCCATTTTCTGAGGATTGGCGCCAATCGCCTCCATCTGGGCGACAAGCACATCGGACGGCTGGACGCGGAATTTCAAGCCGGCGGCATCGCCCGGCACCATCAGCGGCTTGCTGGCGGAAAGCTGCTTCATGCCGTTGTGCCAGAAGGCGAGACCCTGGAGACCACGGCGGCGCATGGAATCCTTCAAGGCCTGGCCGGCCTCGGAATTCTGGAACTTGTCGACCGCATTGACGTCGGCGAACATGAACGGCAGGTCGAAAATCCGGAATTTCTTGGTGAACTTCTCGAATTTCGACAAGGACGGAGCAGCCATCTGCACGTCGCCGGCCAGCATGGCTTCCAGCACCTGATCGTCGTTGTAGAGTGAGGTGTTCGGGAAGACTTCTATACAGACCTTGCCGTTCATCTCTTCGTTGACACGTTTTTCAAGCAGGGACGCGGCGATTCCCTTGGGGTGCTTGTCGGTGTTGGTGACGTGGCTGAACTTGATGACCACCTCGCCCGGATCGCAGGCGGCAAAGGCAGCAGACGCCGACAGGGCGACCGCGCCGAGTACTGATGTGACAAGAATTCCAACTCGCATGTGACTTCTCCCAGTTCAACATTTCCCGATTTGACATTTCGATGACGGCAAGCGTGCGGGGCGCCTGCCCGGCGATCAACGGGGTGTATCGCCGCACATAGTGCGACTTTGCGCATTATGCGCCGATCCCGTCAAGCGCACGGCCCGGCGGCCTGCCGCCGGCGGTTTGACTCAATCGTGAATCCTGACTCCAACCGGTCACGCCGGCATTGATCGCGCGGCGGGACGGCCCTAGAGACCCTCATGCTCACCTTCGCGGCCGCCGTTTTCTTTCTGATCATCACGCCCGGGCCGGGTGTGCTCTCCGCCGCCGGCGTCGGCTCGGGTTTCGGCTACAGGCCGGGGGTCCGCTACGTGGGCGGCCTGTTCGTCGGCAACAACCTGGTGGCGCTTGCCGTCGTTTCAGGCATCGCGGCAATCGTGCTTTCCCTGCCCGGCATGCGCACCGTCCTGCTTTATGCCTCGGCCGCCTATCTGCTCTATCTGGCGCTGAAGATCGCCTTTTCCGGCTCAAGGATCGCCTTCATCCATGCCGAGCGCGCGCCGGGCTTTTTTAATGGCGTTGCGTTGCAGGCGATCAATCCGAAAGCCTATGCGGTGAACACTGCGTTTTTCTCAGGCTTCGCTTTCTGGCCGTCGAACCTGCTGACGGAAACAATCATCAAGTTCGCGATCCTCAACGCCATCTGGGTGCCGATCCACTTTTTGTGGCTTGCCGCCGGCGTTACCGTGCGCCGGTTTGAACTGGGACAGCGTGCGCAGTTTGCCATCAATGTCGTCATGGCTATTTCGATGCTCGCCGTCGTGGCGCTCGCCGCGCTGGCGCCGAAATAGCGTCGATTGCAAGCGAGATGCGGAGCGCTGATTTCTTTCGGGACCGGTAACATTCTGGCTAACCAGAGCCAGCAAACCCAAAAAGGAAAAGCCCCGGCGCGAGACCGGGGCTTTCCGACAATTTATTCCGCCGAAACGGTCAGGGGAAGTTGAACCGGTAGTTCACGCCGATTCGGATGACGTCAAAGTCACCGTCACCTTCAAAAGGCTCGGCACCAACGCCAGTTCCAAAAGGGATATCGCCGAGATCAACATGGAGATATTCCAGCTTCCCCGACCAGTTCGGTGAGAAAGCCACCTCGGTTCCAAGGCCGGCTGTCCACCCGTGTGCTGTGCCACTGCCCTGCTGCACGGAATTGAAAATGCCGCCTTCAACATGCCCGTAAGCGTAGCCGCCGGTCACGTAAAAAAGCCATTGCTGTGCCGTCAAGCCCGCCCGGGCACGAACCGTCCCGAAATATTCGATATCGGCGTTACAGGCGCCGGAACCGCAGACCCAGAAGGGGCCAGCCGTGCCTTGCGGCGTGGTGCCGTCCGGTCCGTTGGAAATGTCGGCTTCGATGCCGAATACCCAATTGTTTCGCTGCCAGTTGAAACCAATAGTGCCGCCGCCAACGAAACTGTCGACATCGACACTGGGGCCAAGCCCGGACGCTGAGAAGAGGGTATAATCGCCCCACGCGTATCCCGCCGTGCCGCCAATATAGAAGCCGGTCCAATCATAGGCCGGGCTCGCCGGGGCAACAGGGCTGACGTCGGCAACTGGGCCCAAATCTGCAGCGAATGCCGGAACGCAGCCGAGGGAAGCCGCCACAACGCTGCCAATGATCAATTTTTTCATTTTCCCAGCCTCCTTTCTTATCGTTACGTAATACCGGCTTGCGTGAAGTCTGACTCACGTAGGGGATTCCCAAATCACCTGAACTGTGAATCAGTGTGGCGAACAGAGGAGGTTCGCCATGGCGGCAGCGATAGGGTTGCGCAACGATTTGGGAAGTTTGGATTT
>CALZIL010000359.1 GCA_945787495.1 uncultured Afifella sp.
TACGTAAATGATCGAAACGCCGATCGGCAATGGCAATGCGTAACCGCGGTTGACCACCTCTTCGCCGCCGATCGGAAATGTGCGGTCGTACTCGATGTGCTCGTCCGGCGGGCTGGGGCCGTCTGGATCGTAGAGTCGAAGATCTTCGGGCACTCGAAGCAGAACGGCCAACTGAGGCAGTACGCCAGTCGCGATCTGGCGGGGGAGTTCCTCAATCTCGTCCGACTGGTCTTCGCCCGATTCATTTGCCTGTGCCAGAGCTGAGGTGGAGTTGGCAAACGCGGCAGTGGTCAGTACGACTACTGCGTGTCGCAAGGATCGTTTCGCAGCGACTGAGCAGCGTTTGATCAACATCTCCGATCTCGACAAGTGTCGTTTCATTGCGTTGCCTGAAGCCGACGACGAGGCGTCCGTCCAAATTGCTCGACGTCGTCAATATTGATGACTCTAATGGATACTCACAACTAGAGAAATTACTAGTGGTCAAGGCTACTGTTGCCGGGAAGATTCCCAGCTGGCAGGTTAAGGTTTGGGATGGAATCGTGCCGCTTGATCGACAATATCAACGTCAGTACACGGGACTTTGGGGTTGCTTTCCTCTTGTGAGAGGCAGTTTTGGATCGAGCTCACAGTGGCAACTTCAAGCGAATGCGAATCCAGGCTGTCGGAACAGTGCAAATCACGCCCCCGCTACCATCTTTATAGCCCCGGCCCCGCGCCGGGGTTTTCGTGTCCGGCGAAGGCCTGCTGCTGCGCCGATGCCGGAGACCGAAGTGACGTTCAAGAGGACTAAGGCGTCTCTGGATAAGCATCCAGAGCACGGGTAAGCTGTTGCAATGACCAAAATTACAACATGGCCCCGAACTTCGGGGCTTATATTCGTTTTGCTGGGGTTGTGCGTCACTGTAATCAGTGGCTGCGCGAATTTACCGGAGCGCAAGCCGATGAACGCAGAGCTTCAGAAGGTTGCAACTATCCCCGGCATTCCCCACGCCCGTGGTTGGGGTGATACCCGGCCTGACTACTTTGAAGAGTGGATGAGCTTGTCGGCGCAAGAACTTCGCGAGCGCTACCCGGAGTCTTTTGGTAAACCGCACAATTATCTGGCTATCTCGGGAGGCGGTGCAAGGGGCGCATTCGGCGCGGGGCTACTGAACGGGTGGACGGCTGCGGGGACCCGGCCAGAATTCACGATTGTAACCGGTGTAAGCACAGGTGCGATTCTGGCGCCCTTTGCGTTTCTGGGATCCGAGTACGACTCCCTGATCAAGACATTCTATACGACAATGTCGACTGAAGACCTCATAAAAAAACGAAGCATGATTGGGGCGGTTACGAAAGATGCTGCAACAGATTCGGCCCCATTAAAAAGCCAACTTGCAAAATATGTAACCGATGAGCTCGTCGCGAAGATCGCAGCTGAATATGCTCAAGGCAGAGCGCTATTCATTGGCACCACGAATCTTGACGCAGCACGGTCGGTCAATTGGAACATTACGGCCATCGCTGCAAGCGGAGCACCTAACGCGACGCAATTAATCCGGGACATCATTCTTGCTTCGGCTGCAATTCCTGCCGCCTTTCCGCCCGTGATGTTTAATGTTGAAGCCAACGGACAGTCATACGATGAGCTTCATGTCGACGGCGGCGTAAGCTCGAGTGTTTTCGTGTACCCGATAGGTCTCGATTGGGTGGAGGTTTTGGAGAGAATGGAAGTCAAGGCAAAACCCAGTCTCTACATACTTCGCAACGGCTACTTGCAGGACGCCTGGGTCGCCGTCAAACGCAACACGTTGGAAATTGCCGGATACTCGATGAGCACATTGATGACCTACGTAGGGCACGGTGATTTTAATCGAATGTATCTTGAGGCACAGCGTGATGGCCTGATTTTCAACTTCATAAAAATACCTGCTGATTTCGAAGACACGTCTACCGAACCGTTTGATCCGGCGTGGATGTCCCAGCTGTTCGATCTTGGATACAGCATGGCCGTAAACGGTATCGAATGGCAGAAGAGCCCTCCCGGGTATGACACGAATGTCGGAGAATAGGATTTAATCGACGCGTGCGATCTCAAAGATTGAGGGACGACCGGTCAGCATGAAAAAAAAGGAGGAGAACCGCATTGATTGCTTCGATCGTGGCGGCATTCTACGTCGCCGGTATACTCGCCACCGTTCACGCGGTCATGACAACGCGTACGGCCCCATGGGCCATCGCCTGGTCAGTTTCGCTTGTATCCACGGAATTGACACGCGGCAATGAGGCGGAATTGCTGATCAATGGCGATGCGACCTTCGACAGCATACTGGCCGGCGTTGCCGAGCCGCGAGGTTAGGCAGCTATCAACGGGATGTCCAGTACGACGAGAGGCTCCGGAGACCTTGCTAACGTACAAAGCGCGCCCCGCTACCAAACAAAAAGGCCGGACCCCAAAGGGGTCCGGATCTATGTTTTCTAGGGCAGGGTACGAAGCTGCAGAGAAGCAGGTTCAGGCCTGGCACGAAGTGGGGTAGAGGTGCTTGGCCGCTGACTCGTAAGGGTCGGTCCGGAAGGCGCGCAGCCTAAGCCGCATTCCGGGGCACCAG
>CALZIL010000360.1 GCA_945787495.1 uncultured Afifella sp.
GGATGAACTCAATTTCCTTTGCGGTTATCTCTTGTCGCGTAGCCGTCTCTGCCTCCCATAAAATTTCTTTTCTTATTGTGAAATCGCGTCGTTCCTCGCGGGTGAAGTCTTTGGCGATCAATTCGCTACTCGCACTACCAAAATAGTTGATGCTGTCAGTTCTGTCTTGCCCGACGTAAATCTTTCCATTTGGATATGTAATTTTGTAGATTATATTCATTTCGAAAAACTCTAAGCGCAAACCGACTTGATCCCCGAGCCGGCACCTTTCATTCACAAGCATGACGGCTGCCGGGCGTAGGGTAAAGGTGGCGGGAGCGACGACACGCCACTGCATCACGCAGAGCGGTGCCAGGCTGGCGGAATGGGTAGCGCCGGAGGTTAGAAGGACAAGTGCACTCTGAAAACGCGCCCCTAGCAGCTGCAAAAGGCGCATTTATGCGTCCTTTTCAAACTTGCGAAATGTAGCCCCAAATGTAGCCCTGAGCGTTGTTCACAGAAAATGGGCTTAGCGAATATCTCGCTAAGCCCTTGCTTCAATTGGCTCCCCGGGCCGGACTCGAACCAGCGACCCAGCGGTTAACAGCCGCTTGCTCTACCAACTGAGCTACCGGGGATCGGTGGAGGCGCATATATCCAGACCAAGGCGGCATTGCAAGTGCACAGGCCACTGCACATCTAAACGTCCGATCGAGTCGGCCGTCCGGCCAGCAAAGAGAACCAGCCAGTCCGGTCACGCGAAAGGAAGCGGCGCAATGAATGAGGCCGAAGACTCAGACCGGCAGGACGAAGTGCGGCCCCGCGGCCACCGCATCCGTATCGGCTCGCGATCGATTCCGCTGCCGGCGAGCCCGGTGCTGCGCATGGTCATCGGCGTCATTCTGATTGTCGCCGGAGTGGTCGGGTTTTTGCCGGTTCTCGGCTTCTGGATGATCCCGCTCGGGCTGATCGTTTTGTCGATCGATCTGCCGTGGGCGCGGCGCGGTCGGCGGCGGCTTTCGGTGTGGTTTCACCGCCGCTACCCGGAATTGGCATCGAAAATAAGCCCGCACAAGTCGCAAACGAACTTGCGCGAAGGCGGCGATTCCTCATAATTGCGCCATTGGCTCTGGTTCCCCGATTTGCGCAATGCGCAAGGGGATCAAATGGGAATGCGGTGCGGAACGACCCAGATCGGGGTTCCAAATCCGTGGCTGCCCCCGCAACTGTGAGCGGCGAGCCCACCCGCAACTGCCACCGGAAACGGGAAGGCGCGGGATGGGGCGACGACCCGCAAGCCAGGAAACCAGCCGGGCCGCAACTCTCATCGCCGTCGGCGGGACGGCAAGGAGGACTGATGACCCAGTTTGTTTCTTCCCTTACCGGCTCATGGCACCGTTTGGGGATTTCGACCCGGCAGGCCAGCGCACTGGCGGCGATCGCCTTCGGCATTTTGCTTGTCGGCGGCACCGGGTTCGCCGGCTCGCAGGCGCTGCACGAAGGCACCCATGACACCCGTCATGCCTTCGGCCTGCCCTGCCACTAGCGCCTGACCCGATCCGATGGTCCGGGCGCTGGTTCTCAGCGCCGCGGCAGCCGGTCTGGCCGGCGGCCTTGTCGCCGCTACCTATCAGGCTCTCGTGGTGACGCCGCTGATCCTAGAGGCGGAAGTTTTCGAACAGGCCGGCAACGTTGCCGGCGGGGTCGATCTCGGCCGCCATCTTCAGACGAGCCTTGCGACGATCGTTCTGGCGGTTGGCGGGGCGCTGATCCTGCTCGGCCTGATGATGCTTGACGGCGGCCGGATAACGGCCAGGCGCGCGCTGCCCTGGGGCGCCGGTGCCTTCGTCGCCGTTGCCCTGGCGCCGGCAGTCGGTCTGCCGCCGGAACTGCCCGGCATGCCGGCCGCAGACCTCGTTGAACGGCAGATCTGGTGGCTGGCGACTGTCCTTGCGACGGCTTTCGGGCTTTGGACGATTTTCCGCCGCGGCGGCCCTGCATCGATCGTGCTCGGTGTCCTCGTCATCGTCCTGCCGCATGTCGTCGGCGCGCCGCAGCCTGTCAACCATGACAGCGTCGTGCCGGCCGGTCTTGCGGCGCAATTTGTCACCAGTTCGCTGGCCGGCTCGCTGATCCTGTGGATTGTCGTTTCGTGCGTCGCCGGCACGATGTTCGACCGATTGGGAGCCGGCGCTGATGAATAAGAGCCCCATTCTCGTGCTCGGTGGTGCCCGGTCTGGCAAGAGCCGCATGGCCGAGGAGATCGTCGAAGGCTCGGGTCTGTCCCGCTTCTATCTGGCGACGGCCGAGCCGGGCGATGCGGAAATGCACGCGCGTATCGCCGAACACCGGGCAAGGCGCGGCCCCGGCTGGCAGACCCTTGAAACGCCGCTCGATCTGGAAACGGCGCTTGCCGAGACGGCGCGGCCCGAACGCGCCATTCTCGTCGACTGCCTGACGCTGTGGCTGAGCAACATTTTTCTGAACGAGGGCGATGTCGGTGAACGCATTACAGCGCTGACGGTGAGTTTGCGCGAATTGCCCGGCCTGATCGTTGTGGTGTCCAACGAGGTCGGCCTCGGCCTTGTTCCCGACAATGCGCTCGGCCGGTCGTTTCGCGACGCGCAAGGCCAACTCAACCAGAGCGTCGCCGGGATCTGCAACACCGTCATCTTTGTCGCCGCCGGCCTGCCGCTGGCGTTGAAGGGAGAATTGCCGTCATGAGCGAGGTGAATTCAACAGGCAGAATCCCTGCGACCATCGTCACCGGATTTCTCGGCTCCGGCAAGACGACGCTGATCCGGCGTCTGCTGGAGACCGCCAATGGCCGGCGCATGGCGCTGATCGTCAATGAATTCGGCGATGTCGGGTTTGACGGCGAACTGCTTGCCGATTGCGGCGAGGAGACGTGCGGGCGCGATGACATCGTCGAACTCGCCAATGGCTGCATCTGCTGCACCGTCGCCGATGATTTCCTGCCGGCCATGGAGGCGCTGCTGGCGCGCGACGCGCCACCCGATCACATCATCATCGAGACCTCCGGGCTGGCCTTGCCGCAACCGCTGGTCAAAGCGTTCAACTGGCCGGGCGTCAGGGAGCGCGTGACGGTCGACGCGGTGGTGACGGTGGTTGATGCCGA
>CALZIL010000361.1 GCA_945787495.1 uncultured Afifella sp.
TTATTCAGCAATTGCAGCATGATAGCGCAACATCCAATAAAGCGCCGCTTGTCCGGGATCCATTCCCACCACTGTCATGGTCCGGCTTGACCGGACCATCGGGTTGCCCGGTGCAAAGCAATTGAACGATCCTCCGGTCAAGCCGGAGGATGACAGTGGAGGGGGCGGAGGCAGATCGTGGGTCCCGTGTCTGCGGCGCACCGCTACGCACCGCAATGCGCACGGGATGGCGCTTTGTAACGCCACACCCCCTCATCCCAGTGGCTTGGCGAGCAGCACCCAGTCGCCGCCAAGGCGGATGCCCGGAAAAGGCACGATCGGACGACGGGCCCGCTCTGCATAGCCGAAGCGCTTGTAAAGGCCGGCGGCAAGATCGTTTTCCTCCGCCCAGATCAGTGCGATTTCGCTCGCGCCGGATTCGCGTGCCAATGCTTCGGCCGTCTCCAGCAGCCGCGCGCCAAATCGCCGGCCGCGAAAATCGGAAAACACCGCCATGGCGTTGAGATACCAGGCGCCGGGCGCCTTTGCCTCCAGTTCGAGCAGCGGGCGGAACGGCGCCGGCATGCCGGCAAGGTCCGGCAGGACAAAAGGATCGTCAAGCCGGTAGCCGAGCACCATGCCGGCAATCTCTTCGGCGCCGTCCTGCGACGCTGTCAGGACAGAGGCGTTGCGGTAGGAGAACAGCTCTTCCTCGCGGCGAATACGCATGCAGCCAACCTCAAAGGCGGTTTCGTGGCCGCTGGCCATGCCCGACCAGACCCACGAGGCCATGCCCTCGCCGGCCATGTCCATCAGCACGGCGAGCGCGGCGGCATCGGCCTTGCGGGCCGGGCGGATGTGGATGTCGTCAGGCATAAACGGGTTTTAGGGCACGTTGGCGGGCCTGTCAGCCGCCAGGTGGCGGGTCGGCATCCCTGGCGGCGGTGGACACTTTCAAACGCTCATGCGAAAATCCAGAACGGATCTGCCTCGCCACACAATATTCCAGATATTTCAAAGGATTAACTGAATGCTTGAAACCACCATCGCGGGAAGCCTGCCGAAGCCGGAATGGCTGGCCGAACCGGAAAAACTGTGGGCACCGTGGCGGCTGTCCGGCGACGCGCTGGAGCGCGGAAAACAGGACGCGGCTCTCATCTGGCTCAAGCTACAGGAGGATTGCGGCATCGATGTCGTGTCCAATGGCGAGCAGTTCCGTCAGCATTTCGTGCACGGATTTCTGCAGCATATCGACGGCATCGACTGGGAAAAAAAGACCAAGATGGGCATTCGCGACAACCGCTATGTCGTCGACGTGCCCACCGTCACCGGCCCGGTGACCCGGCCGAAATCCGTGCATGGCGCGGAGGCCGCCTTTACCCGCGCGCATACCCGGCACGAGTTGAAATTCACGCTGCCCGGGCCGATGACGATCTGCGACACGATCGCCGACGCGCATTATGGCCGGCGCGCCGACATGGCGATGGCCTTTGCCGAACTTCTCAACGCCGAGGCGCGTGAGCTGGAGGCGCTCGGCATCGACCTCTTCCAGTTCGACGAACCGGCCTTCAACGCCTTCATGGACGATGTCAACGACTGGGGCATCGAAGCGCTGCACAAGGCGGCGGAAGGGCTCAACTGCGCCACTGCCGTGCATATCTGTTACGGCTACGGCATCAAGGAAAACATCGACTGGAAGCAGACGTTGGGCAGCGAGTGGCGGCAATATGAGGCGATCTTTCCGGCGCTCAATGAGAGCCGCATCGATCAGGTCTCGCTGGAATGCGCCAATTCCAAGGTGCCGCTGTCGCTGCTCGGACTGCTCAAGGACAAGGTGCTGATGGTCGGCGCCATCGACGTCGCCTCGCTGGAAGTGGAGACGCCGGAAAAAGTGGCAAGCACCATCCGCGACGCGCTGCAATTCGTCGATGCGGAACGCGTCCGCCCCTGCACCAATTGCGGCATGGCGCCCCTGCCCCGCGATGTCGCTGCCGGCAAGCTGGCGGCGCTCGGCAAGGGCGCGGCGCTGATGCGCGATGAGTTGAAGGGCAAGTGACGGGCGGACCGGATTCAGGCCGTTCCGTCAGACCAGCATCGCCATCGGGTTTTCAATGTAATTCTTGAAGGCGGCCAACAATTCGGCACCGAGCGCCCCATCGACGGCGCGGTGGTCGGTCGACAAGGTCACCGTCATGATCGTCGCCGTGGCGAGTGCGCCGTCCTTGACCACCGGCCGCGCGATGCCGGCGCCGACGGCCAGGATCGTTGAATGCGGCGGGTTGATGACGGCGGCAAAATCCTTGATGCCGAACATGCCGAGATTGGAGACGGCGGTCGAGCCGCCCTGATATTCCTCCGGCATCAGCTTGCGCTCGCGCGCCCGGCCGGCGAGATCCTTCATCTCGTTGGCGATGACCGATAACGGCTTTTCATCGGCGCGGCGCACGACCGGCGTGATCAGGCCGCCGGGAATGGAAACGGCGACGCCGACATCGGCGTTTCTGTGCAGGAGCATCGCCTCGCTGGTCCAGGTGGCGTTGGCCGCCGGCACGGCGATCAGCGCCAGGGCCAGCGCCTTGATGACCATGTCGTTGACGGATGTCGCAATCGAGCGTCAGGTAGAAATGCGGGATCGTCGTCTTGGCTTCCACCAGCCGCCTGGCGATAATTTTTCGAACATTATCGTGTTTGACGGTCTCGTAGCTGCCCGACTCGAACAGCTTGAGAACCTGATCGTCCGGCATCGCTTGCGTTGCGATGGGAGCCGGCGCGCCGGGCGCGGCCTTGCCGGTGCCGGACGTCACTGCCGTTTCAATGTCGCTCTTGACGATGCGGCCATGCGGGCCGGTGCCCGACAGGGCGCTAATGTCGATGGCGTTTTCCTTCGCCAGGCGGCGGGCCAGCGGCGAGGCGAAGACGCGCGCGCCATCCTTCACCGGAGCCGGCGCGGCGGGAGTCGGAGCAGCGGCTGGTGCCGGAGCCGGAGCAGCGGCTGCGGGTGCTGCTTCAGGAGCTGGAGCGGCGGCGGTTGGCGCGGCGGGCGCAGCCGGCGCCTCGACTGCCGACGCGTCCTCGCCCTCCTCGGCCAGGATGGCGATTATCTGATTGACCGGCACCTCTTCGGCGCCCTCGGCGACAATGATTTTTGCGACCGTGCCTTCATCGACCGCTTCGACCTCCATCGTCGCCTTGTCGGTCTCGATCTCGGCAATGACATCGCCGGCGGCGACCGTGTCGCCTTCCTTGACCAGCCATTTGGCGAGGTTGCCGACCTCCATGGTCGGCGACAGCGCGGGCATCAGAATGTTGATCGGCATTAAGCTGTCCTAATAGATCAGTGCGCGGCGCGGCGCTCGGCGAACTTGGCGAGCGCTTTCAGATGGTGTTTCCAGCCGGCGCGGTGATCCTTCATCAGGCGCAGGCGGCGGGCGGCGGGCGCACTCTGCCAGCCCTCGTGGTCGATTCTCACCTGGCTGGCGCCGTCCTTGTCTTCAATGCGCACGGCGACGACGGTGCCGAAGCGCCAGTCCTCGTCGGCCCAGGCGAGCACCAGGCCGTGCGGGGGATGAAAGGCGATGACGGAGCCGCGGGTGACATGGTGCCTGCCCTTCTCATCGGTCCACGGCTCGGTGAAGACACCGCCCGGCCGGGCGTCCAGATCGATATCGTCGCTCCACCAGGCGCGCGGCTCCAATAGGCAGGCCCAGACGGTCTGGGCATCCGCCCGGACCGGTTGCCTGACCTTGATGACGTCCGTTGTCTTTGCCGTTGTCATGTCGACCTCCCTCGCCGCCCTACCCGCTTTTTTTAAAACCGCATCTACCCAGTATAACTAACCGCCTTGACCGCATCGATAACGTCCTGGACCGTCGGCAGCGCCAGTTTTTCCAAATTCGCCGCATAGGGCATCGGCACATCCTTGCCGGTGACGCGGGTGACCGGCGCGTCGAGCCAGTCGAAGGCCCTTTCCATCAATTGCGAAGCGATTTCACCTCGCAATCGACGCCCTCGCCGGCCAGCGCCTCGGCGGCCTGCAACGCATAGGTCATGCCGATGCCGAAGGAAACGATGGTCGCCTGCGATCCCTCACGCGCGATCCTGGCACGGCCGATCGGCAGGACGAAGTCTTCGAGCTTCGGCACGTCGAAAGTCTGGCCGTAGAGAATCTCGTTTTCCAGGAAGATGACCGGATTTGGGTCGCGGATCGCCGCCTTTAAAAGGCCCTTGGCGTCGGTCGCCGTATAAGGCACGACCACCTTCAGGCCGGGCACCTGGCTGAACCAGGCGGTGTAGTCCTGGCTGTGCTGGGCGGCGACGCGGGCGGCAGCGCCATTGGGGCCGCGAAAGACGATCGGGCAGCCCATCTGGCCGCCGGACATATAGAGTGTCTTGGCAGCCGAATTGATGATGTGGTCCATCGCCTGCAAGGTCATGAATTCCACGATCGGCCTGAGGCCGGCAAAGGCGGCGCCGACGCCCAGGCCGGCAAAACCATGTTCGGTGATCGGCGTGTCGATGACCCGGCGCGCGCCGAATTCGTCGAGCAACCCCTGGGTGATCTTGTAGGCGCCCTGATATTCGGCGACCTCCTCGCCCATGACAAAGACGTCGTCGGAGCGGCGCATCTCTTCGGCCATGGCATCGCGCAAGGCTTCGCGGACGGTCGTGGAGACCATCTCGGTGCCGGCCGGGATATCGGGATCGGCGGCCGGCGCGCTTGCCGGCGCCGCAGCGGCAGCCGGCGCGGTAGTGGCTGCAGGCTCGGTAGCGCCATTGGGTCCAGCTTCCGGCTCGGCTTGCGGTGCTGTTTCAGCAGCCGGCGCGGCAGCGGCGCTGCCGATCGCCGAGGCGTCCTCGCCGTCGCCGAGCACGACGGCGATCGGCGTATTGACCTTGACGCCCTCAGTACCCTCGCCGATCAGGATCTTGCCGATCGTGCCCTCATCGACGGCCTCGACCTCCATCGTCGCCTTGTCGGTCTCGATTTCGGCAATGACATCGCCGGCGCTGATCGCATCGCCTTCCTTGACCAGCCATTTGGCCAGATTGCCCTCTTCCATGGTCGGCGATAAAGCCGGCATCAATATCTCAGTCGGCATGGTTTACTCCAACCCGCATGATGCGCTCAGAGTCGATCATGAGGCCGCCTTGTAGATATCGGTCCATAATTCGGCGGGATCGGGTTCCGGATCGCTTTGGGCAAATTCGGCTGCGTCGTTGACGACTTGCCTGATCTCCCGGTCGATGTCCTTCAGATCGTCCTCGCTGGCCCATTTCTTCGTGAGAAGACGCGCTTTGACCTGCTCGATCGGATCCTGCTCGGTGCGCATCTTCTGGACCTCCTCCTTGGTCCGGTATTTGGCCGGATCGGACATGGAGTGGCCGCGATAGCGATAGGTCTGCATCTCCAGGATGAACGGCC
>CALZIL010000362.1 GCA_945787495.1 uncultured Afifella sp.
CGGGCGTCACGGCAATCTCACAGTTGCGGCCCTCTGTTTCCAGAGGACGGGCGAAGCTGTCGAAAGCCTCCTGTCCCGCGCTTACCAAGCACGGCCCAGAACGCCGGCCCCATCCCCGATGGCTCGGTGTGCACACCGGACCTCTCATCGACAGGGCAGAGCGAGATTATCATGGAGGAATAGGTGTTGGATAAGTTTGGAATTATTTCTGGCCTGGCCTACGCTTCGTCTGACAGTTCGCCGGCAATGTGTTCGACTTGGACGACCAATGAATAACGCTACACATTCACTTTCGGGCATCGAGTTGTTTGATGGCCTCGGAGATTCTGATCGGGCTGCGCTCGCCCGTCTATGCCGATGGCAGCGCTATGCCGCCGATCAATATATCATCGGTCATCAGGACGAGACCAACGACGTCTATTTCATCGTCGGCGGCCGTGTGCATGTGACAATCTTTTCGCCGGCGGGAAAGGAAGTTTCCTTTGCCGACCTGCCGGCGGGAAAGAGCTTCGGCGAGCTGGCGGCGATCGATGGCGCGCCGCGTTCCGCGACGGTCATCGCGCTCAGCGATACGGTGCTGGCTTCGATGCCGGCCGAGGCCTTTCGACGCGTCCTGAACGACCACCCCGAAGTCGCGGCCAAGGTGATGCAGTTCCTCGCCGGTC
This sequence comes from uncultured Afifella sp., assembly GCA_945787495.1. Taxonomy (GTDB): domain Bacteria; phylum Pseudomonadota; class Alphaproteobacteria; order Rhizobiales; family Afifellaceae; genus CALZIL01. The sequence continues at coordinate 666 of CALZIL010000362.1, forward strand.
TGGTCCGCAGGCTATCGGACCGCGTCGTCGAGTTTAGCGTGCTGGCGGTGCGAAACCGGATTCACGCCGAGTTGCTGCGGCTGGCGCGCGACCAGGGATTGGACGCAGATACGGCAGTCATCACGCCAGTGCCGACCCATGCCGACATCGCCAGCCGCGTCAGCACGCACCGTGAGGCGGTAACGCGCGAGCTGACCGCGCTGGCCCGCGATGGTCTGATCGAACGCCGGGACGGCACACTTTTCATTGCCGATGTCGCCCGGCTCGCGCAGATGGTCGAGACCGGTCTGTCGGAATAGTCCACCGCGGGAACGGGAAAAACAATCTTTCGATTGTGGCAATTACCACATCCCGCGGCGGGCCGGGATGCCATGATCCGTCTTCCAATGACCGTCAGACGGATGAACGGAAATCATGCAGACCCGGCCTATGACACCGATGATGTCTGCATCGCCGTTCTCCTCGCAAGCCTTTGATTCGTTTTGCTTTTCTGAACTCGCGGGAGGCATGAATGAAACTCAAAATCACACCACCAAGATTCGAGGATGCCTACCGGCAGCATCAATTTGCACCACTTGTAGCACTGGCGATGACCCTCGCAGATTGGGTAAAGAAACGCCGTGCCGACAAACCGGCAAATCACCGGGTCGCCGGCATTGGCGGCTCATCACGTGACGAACGCACCTCCCGATAATCCTGTCTGGCCGGGACGGGTCTTGCCGAATAGGCCACCGCGGGGCGGGAAAATTATTTTTTCGATTGTGACAATTGCCACATCCCGCGCGAAGCCGGAGTGCGACGATCCTCCTGCCTGAAATAGGGCATCACCGATGTCTGCATCGCCGGGGATTGGACCATGATGATCAATATTATATGGCGCTCAGCGCTCTTTGTTCTCCTGACAGCCGGCACGACCACGCTTATGGCCTTGCCCTATCTGGGTTGATTCGGCGCCGGTCTGATCCCCGGCACGGCACGGAATTGCCGGTCAATGGGGACGACGGCGGCCGGCAGGTAACCATCTTCGTCACCGACCGCATGATCGAACAGGCCGCGTTCGCGAAAATGCGGATCGCGCATGGCCTCAGCCAGCGGCGTCAGCACACTGGCGCAACAATCGGCGGCGGCAAGGATCGGTTGCCACTGTGCCGCGGTCCTGGTGGCGATCGCCGCAGCGACTGCCTCGCGGCTCTTGTGCGGGTCCCGCGTGTCGTCACGGGCGTCCTCGGCAATCTCCAGCGCCTTGCACAGGCGCTCCCAGAACTGGTCTTCCAGCGCACCGATGCAGATCGGCGTGCCGCATTTGGCCGGATAAAGCCCGTAGCGCGGTGATCCACCGGCCAGAAGCCCCTCGCCATTGCCGGGAAAGCGACCACTGGCCGTACCGACCGCCTGAGCGAAGAGGGAGAAGGTGAACATGGCATCGCTCATGGCGATGTCGAGGAAGGCGCCCTCACCCGTCCGCTCTCGCCTGAGCAGCGCCAGCAGCACATTGATGACGGCCGGAAACGTACCGCCGCCGATATCGGCGATCTGCGCCGGCGGCAGGACCGGATTGTCGCGGCTTCCCCAGGACAGGTCGAGCAGCCCGGTCCGGCCGGCATAATTGATGTCATGGCCGGCTTCCGTGGCGCGCAGGCCGCTCTGGCCGTAGCCGGAAATGGAACAGTAGATCAGACGCGGATCGGCCACTGAGACGGTTTCAAATCCCAGACCCAGACGGTCCATGACACCGGGCCGGAACTGCTCGACCAGGATATCGGCATCACCAATCAGCGATAAGGCTTCCTGGCGCCCGGCCTCGCTCTTCAAATCAATGAAGACGGATTGCTTGCCACGGTTCAAAAGCGCGAACGGCGCCGAGCCGCCGGCAAAGAACGGCGGAAAGCGGCGCATGTCCTC
>CALZIL010000363.1 GCA_945787495.1 uncultured Afifella sp.
GCCCGCCGCACCCTCAATGTCGCCCGCGCCGACGATATTGTCATCCTGCGCAACACCGCGCGCTAGGAAGTCAACTCACCAACCCGCGGCCATAGGCGGATTGCCGCCCGACATGCCTTGCTTCAAATGCCGGCAAAAACGTCGGAACTCGCCTAATAACGGCCAGTACCGCCCAAAGCCTTGACGGGTGAAAATGACCCATAGCGGTCAATAGCTGAAGCAACACGTCAAACGCGGCAACACTGCAAATTTGAACTGATATTCACATGGGGTTCAGAGCAAGAATCGGGTGGTACATCTGACTCTGTCTTCCTAATCTCTGCGTGAGTGAACACTTGCAAAGGTACGAAAGATGGAAGCGCCAAAGACAATGGACGGACAGGATTGGAGCCTGCTGATCCTACTTTCAGTTCTATGGGGTGGCGCATACTTCTTTGCAGGCGTTGCAGTCAGGGAGCTACCACCGTTAACCGTCGTGTTGGCCCGTGTATTTTTGGCGGCGGTCGCCTTGCTACCGCTGTTCTGGTATCTCGGCCATTCGTTGCCAAAGTCATTTTCCGGCTGGCTGCCGTTTTTCGGCATGGGCATTTTGAACAATGTGCTTCCATTCGGCTTCATTTTTGCTGGTCAGACTCAGATAACCGTCGGCCTTTCGTCTATCATCAATGCCATGACGCCGTTGTTCACCGTTGTCGTGATGGCCTCATTTCAAGAGGAGCGCCTGACCGCGAACCGGATAATCGGGGTGCTCTTGGGCGTCGTAGGGGTTGCCGTGTTGCGCGGGATTGAAGGCCCGATAGGCGGTAGTCAGACACTCGGTATTGCCCTGTGCATGGCCGGCGCGCTGAGCTATGGATTTGCAGCGCTTTGGGGTCGCAAATACCTCGTCGGTGTCCCGCCTATTAAGTCCGCGACATGCCAATTGATGTGTTCGACGCTAATCATAGCTGTGGTTGTCTGTCTAATTGACCAGCCTTGGACGCTTGCCGCGCCGAGCCAGGGCGCAGTGTTGTCGCTGGTGGCGCTTGCTGTTTTTGGAACGGCAGTCGCCTATATCGTCTTTTTCAAGATCCTGGTTCGCGCGGGAGCAAGTAATGTCATGCTAGTGACCCTGCTTATTCCGATAACAGCGCTGGTCCTGGGTAATGTCTTCCTGGGCGAGCCTATCCAGTCAAAAGAGATTATAGGTGCTGTCATTATCGGGGCAGGGCTTTTGTTCATCGATGGCCGCGTGATCAATCGGTTGACCAGAAAACTCGTCGCCGCAGACTGAAAACAGTCCTTAACAATTTTGGCGCTGCCGAATTACTTGCTTCAAACTTTCCGCTTTTGGCGCATTTTGAAACCAAGGCCACTGAGACCATGGCGTCCGAAATGGCATAAAAAGCGGTAATGCAAAGCGTTGCCGATTTGACGTCGTTGACGAGGACACACCCTAGTTCATGATTTAAGGTCGAGTAACTGGTCCGGCCCACCGCCGGGGCTACCGCTCCTTCAATTGGCCGCGTTAAAGCCCGCCGCCGGGCCCGTGCGGGCTTTTCGCATGACCGATCACCCTATATGAGTGTTTAAAGACCCCTGTTTGGAGGAATGCATGGCGGATTCCAAAGCTGCGGCGAAGCGCGCCGGGGCAAAACGGCAATCAGCGTCCTCACCGAAATCGGCGATCTCGCCGGCAAATTTCAAAAAGGACGAGGAACGCCACGCCTATCGGGAAATGCTGGCGATCCGGCGCTTTGAGGAAAAGGCCGGCCAGCTCTACGGCATGGGCCTGATCGGCGGTTTCTGCCACCTTTATATCGGCCAGGAAGCCGTTGTCGTCGGCATGCAGATGGCCATGGAAACCGGCGACCAGATGATCACCGGCTACCGCGATCACGGCCACATGCTGGCCGCCGGCATGGAAGCACGCGGCGTCATGGCCGAGTTGACCGGCCGCCAGGGCGGTTACTCGCGCGGCAAGGGCGGTTCCATGCACATGTTCTCCAGGGAGAAGGAATTCTATGGTGGCCACGGCATCGTCGCTGCCCAGGTGCCGCTTGGCACCGGTCTCGGCTTTGCCAACAAATATCGCGACAACGGCAAGGTGGCGACGACCTATTTCGGCGACGGCGCCGCCAATCAGGGCCAGGTTTATGAGAGCTTCAACATGGCCAAGCTGTGGTCGCTGCCGGTTGTCTTCATCATCGAGAACAACCGCTACGGCATGGGCACCAGCGTCCAGCGCGCTTCGGCGACGACCGATCTGTGCCGCCGCGGCCAGTCCTTCGACATTCCCGGCGAAGCGGTCGACGGCATGGATGTGCGCGCCGTCAGGGCGGCGGCCGAAATGGCGCTGGCCCACGCCCGCTCCGGCAAGGGGCCGTTCATCCTGGAGATGCAGACCTATCGCTATCGCGGCCACTCCATGTCCGATCCGGCCAAATACCGGACCAAGGAAGAAGTCCAGAAGATGCGCACCGAACAGGATCCGATCGAGCAGGTGAAGGCGCGCCTTCTTAAGAAGAAATGGGCCAGCGAGGACGATCTGAAAGAGATCGA
>CALZIL010000364.1:0-2654 GCA_945787495.1 uncultured Afifella sp.
ATGCTGAGTGTGCGCGATCTCGCCAGCCCCGTTCTCGGCCCGGTCAGCCTGGACGTTGCGGCCGGTGAGTGCGTCGCGGTGATGGGCGCTTCAGGGGCCGGCAAATCGCTGCTTTTAAGGGCGATCGCCGATCTTGACGCCAATGACGGCGATGTCTCGCTGAACGGCATCACGCGCAACGCCATTCCGGCCAATGCATGGCGTCAACAGGTCGCGCTGGTGCCGGCCGAAAGCGGCTGGTGGGCGGATATCGTCGGCGAGCATTTCATCGCCGCCCCCGCCGACATGGGCTTGCTGGACGCCCTTGGCCTTGCCACTGAGGCCTTGAGTTGGACCGTTGCGCGGTTATCCAGTGGCGAAAAGCACCGGCTGGCGATCCTGCGTGCCCTTTCCCTTCGCCCCAAGGCGCTGCTGTTCGATGAACCCTCTGCGTCGCTCGACGAGAGCTCGACCGGACGGCTGGAAGCGGTGCTGCAGGGCCAGCGCGCCGACGGCGTTCCGATCGTGCTTGTCACCCACGATACGGCCCAGGCCGGACGGCTTGCGACGCGCGTCATCACCATGGCCGGCGGCCGGATATCGGACCGGCGGGACACCGCCAAATGAGCAGCTACATCGCACTGTCCTATTGGGATCTTGTCTTTGCGGCGATCTTCCTGGTCCTGAATGGTGGCCTGTCGCTTGCCCTCAATCTCGGGCTGGAGCGGCAATTGCTGATTGCCGCGACCCGTCTTCGCCGCCGCCTCGCTGTGGCTGACCCTCGGTGTCGCTGTCGCAATGGGCGTCTTCGCCGGCCGCGAAATCTGGGCGCGCCAGGAACGCCGCCTCGCCGGCCCCTGGGGCTACGGCATCGGCGCTGGCGCGATGATGTTCGCCGGCGTCATCGTCACCCTTGTCGCACTGACGACACAGATCCAGCCCGACCCGTGGTGGTCGCCGCGCTTCGCTTTGCCGCTTTTCGGCATGATCCTCGGCAACACCATGACCGGTGTCTCTCTCGGCCTCGACACGCTCAACACGACACTTTTTCGCGAAAAGGTCGCCGTTGAGGCGCGGCTGCTATTGGGTCAGACGCGATGGGAGGCGGTGACCCCCTTTGTCCGGCGCGCGCTGCGCAGCGGCTTCATGCCGATCATCAATGCCATGGCCGCAACCGGCGTCGTCTCGCTTCCCGGCATGATGACCGGGCAGATCCTGTCGGGTGTCGATCCGACCGAAGCCGTCAAATACCAGCTGCTCATCATGTTCCTGATCGGCGGCGCCACCGGCCTTGGCGTTCTCGGCGCCGTGTTTGCCAGCGTCTGGCGCCTGACCGACCAGCGCCACCGCCTGCGCCTTGATCGCCTACGCGCGGCAAAGTGAGGAAAAACGCTGTATTGCCGGCAGCGTCAGACATAAGGTCGCGATGATTCCGGCGATGTTCCGGGTCGCCTGTGAAATTGATATGGTCCGCCAGCGATCGTAAGGGGCAATCATGAGGGAAACACGGTGAAAATTCTCATCGTCTACGGAACGACGGAAGGCCAGACGCAGATAATCGCCGAGCGCGTTGCCGCGCAACTGCGCGAAAGCGGTCACGGGCCCGAACTGTACGACGCAGCCCGCCGCCCCGGCGATCTGGATCTTGGCGCCTTTGACAAGATCATTGTCGCCGGATCGGTTCACCAGAAGCAGCATCAAAGGTCGCTTGAGATCTTCGCCTTGAGCAATCTGGCGCAACTCAAGGCCAAGCCGACGCTTTTCCTTTCCGTCAGCCTGTCGGCGGCGTTTAAGGACGGCAAGGCCGATGCGCAAAGTTATGTCGACGAGTTCTTCGCCTATACCGGCTGGCAGGCGAGCCAGGCGCTGCTGGTCGCCGGCGCGCTGCGCTACGACGAATATGATTATTTCATGGAGCAGATCGTCGAGCACGTCGTCCTGAAAGATCGCGAGGTGAACGGTCCCAAGGGCGATCATGAATTCACCGACTGGGACGCCCTGGCCCGCTCCGTCGGCGCATTTGTCCAGTCATGACGATTGCGGCGGATCGACACATCTCCGCCAAGACGATCGCGTAAAACCTGCGATCCGTTCGAGATTTTAAAACGCAATCGCTCTTTGCCGCCTTATTTCCGGGCTTGAAATATATATTAGAATATGCTAAATTAGCAAAATCGAAATAAAGAGGCGAGTCATCACAATGGCCGCTCGTGCGAACAACAATCAGATCGCGCAGCTTGCGACGAAATCTCAAGCAGTGGTCCCGGTTCTGAAGCTCCTGGCAAACCGGAACCGGTTGCTTGTTCTTTGCCGGCTTGCCGCCGGCGGAGAAATGCCGGTGGCCGCGCTGGCGCGGGTCGTCGGACTCAGCCCATCCGCTCTATCGCAGCATCTGGGCAGACTGCGGCATGAGAAACTGGTGACGTACAGACGCGAAGGCCAGACGCTGTTCTACGCGCTCGCGGACGATGAGACCGCCCGTCTCCTGCATGCCCTCAAGCAAATTTATTGTCCCGAACCGGCGGCCCAATCCCATTGAAGCGAGCCGCCCTTAAAAGAAGAGGAAGTGTCATGTCTGTTGATCGTGCCGTTATGGCTTTTGCCGGATTTGTCGTTCTGGTGTCGCTGGCGCTGGGTTATTTCGTTTCGCCCTGGTGGTTTCTCCTGACCGCTTT
>CALZIL010000364.1:2659-5198 GCA_945787495.1 uncultured Afifella sp.
GCTTCTGGCAGGCCTCGGTGACCGGCTTCTGCCCGGCAGCCATCGTCTTCAAAAAACTCGGCGCAAAGTCCGGCGTCGCTTTCGAGTGAAGGCGAGCGTGATGATGTCGAAACCGATCGGCCGGCTGGCGGCATTTTTCGGCCTTGCCGCCCTCATCGCCCTGCCGGCCTGGTCGGCCGAATTCATCGTCGAGCCGGTCACCGTGCCGGTTATGAAATCGGTCTTTGGCCAGGTTCAAAGCCGCGATCTCATTCCGGCGCGCGCCCGGATCGGCGGGACGATTGTCGAGATCACGGTGGAGGAAGGCGATCAGGTCGAGACCGGCGCCGTCATTGCGAGAGTCGTCGATGACAAGCTGGCGCTCTCGATTGACGCGCTTGATGCCCGCATGAAGGCGGTATCGGCGCAGCTTGACAATGCCGGGGTGAATCTCGACCGCGCCGAACAGCTTTTCGCGCGCGGCACGATCGCCAAGAGCCGCCTCGATGAATTGCAGACCCAGGTCGATGTCCTGACCAACGAGGCCAGTGCGATCGAGGCCGACCGGGCCGTCATCGTCCAGCAAATGAGCGAAGGCGACGTCACGGCGCCGGAATCGGGCCGGGTGCTCGCCGTGCCGCTGACTGAAGGATCGGTGGTCCTTCCCGGCGAGACCGTCGCGCGAATCGCCGGCGGCGGCTATTTTTTGCGCCTCCTCTTGCCGGAGCGCCACGCCGCCGGCATCAGCGAAGGCGATGACGTGCTAGTCGGCCAGCGCGGGCTGACCGCGCAGAGCACCGCGGCCGCAGAACTGAAAGGCCGGCTTGCCAAGGTTTATCCGGAAATCGAAAACGGCCGGGTCGTCGCCGATGTCGAGGTGGAAGGGCTGGGCGATTTCTTCGTCGGCGAGCGCACGCTGGTGTCGATCCCGATCGGCGAACGCACCATCATCGCCGTACCGCCTGAAGCCGTCACAACACGCCACGGCGTCGATTACGTCACCATCCTGACCGATGCCGCACCGACAGAGGTCTCCGTGGTGCCCGGCCAGACCCATCGGACCGATGCCGGACCGCGTGTCGAAATCCTCACCGGCCTCAAGCCCGGCGACACGATAGTCCTGCCATGATGGGGGTCCTGCCATGACTCTGGGAATAGCGGGGCGGCTGACCCAGGCCTTTATCGCCTCGCCGCTGACGCCGCTTTTCCTGATCGCCTCCTTTGCCGTCGGGCTGGTCGCCCTGGTGACGCTGCCGCGCGAGGAAGAGCCGCAGATTTCCGTTCCCATGGTCGACATCCATGTTCGCGCCGACGGGCTGAAGGCGGAGGACGCCGTCAAGCTGGTCACCGAACCGCTGGAGACGATCATCAAGTCGATCGACGATGTTGAGCACGTCTATTCGCAGACCCAGGACGACGGCGCGCTGGTCACCGCCCGCTTCATCGTCGGCACAAGCCCCGATGCGGCAATATTGCGGGTCCACGAAAAAATCCGCGCCAATTTCGACCGCATCCCCGTCGGTATTCCCGAACCACTCATCGTCGGCCGCGGCATCGACGATGTCGCCATCGTGTCCGTCACGCTGACGCCCAAACGGCAAGTCGCCGACCGCTGGACGGCCAATGATCTCACCCGGCTGGCGCGCGAGGTGGTGGTGGAAATCGCCAAGCTCGACGATGTCGGGCTGACTTACATCGTCGGCGGGCAGCCGGAGGAAATCCGCGTCGAACCCGACCCGGAGCGGCTGGCGCTGTTCGGCATCACCCTGCAGCAGCTTGCCGGCAAGATATCGGGCGCCAACCGGTCATTTCGCGCCGGCGAGGTGCGCCAGGACGGCGGCCAGATCGGGCTGGTCGCCGGCCAGACGCTGCAAAGCGGCTCTGAGATCGGCAATCTGCTGCTGACCGCCCGCGACGGCCGGCCGGTCTATGTGCGCGACGTCGCCCGCATCGTCTTCGGCACGGCGCCCAACGAGACCATCGTCACCGACATGCGCAAGATCGACGGCGCGCTTGTGCGCGTGCCGGCGGTCTCGATCGCCATCGCCAAGCGTCCCGGCACCAACGCCGTCGTCATCGCCGAAAAGATCATTCACCGGCTGGAGGCGGTGCGCGGCCAGATTTTCCCCGAAGACGTCGTCATGGCGGTGACCCGCGATTATGGCGAATCGGCCAATGAGAAGGCCAACGAACTGCTCTTTCACCTGGGGCTGGCGACGATCTCGATTGTCATCCTCGTCGCCTTCGCCATCGGCTGGCGCGAAGCCGCCGTCGTCGCCATCGTCATCCCGACGACCATTCTTCTGACTTTGTTTGCCGCCTCAATCATGGGCTACACGCTCAATCGCGTCAGCCTGTTCGCGCTGATCTTCTCCATCGGCATTCTCGTCGACGATGCCATTGTGGTGATCGAGAACATCGCCCGCCACTGGGCGATGGACGATGCCCGGCCGCGCGCCAAAGCGGCGATCGACGCCGTCGCCGAGGTCGGCAACCCGACCATCGTTGCAACGCTGACTGTCGTTGCCGCGCTGCTGCCGATGCTGTTCGTCTCCGGCCT
>CALZIL010000365.1 GCA_945787495.1 uncultured Afifella sp.
ACGAAGATATGGCCGATGGTGGCAAGCCCGGTCGGTTGATCGAGTGTGCCGGCGAGGATGCCGGTGCCGGGTTGGTCGACCGGCTCCCAGAACAGGCCGGTTCCGCATTCCCCGCAAAAGCCGCGCCGCGCCCGCGCCGAACTGGCATACCATTTCAGGCCGCGCCCCTCGACGATGGTAATGTCCCCCTTCGCCGCCTTGGAATGCGGCCCGGCACCGCCATGCAGCCGCTGGCACATGCTGCAATAGCAGTTCACCACATCGCGGAGCGGGCCGCGCACTTCGTAGCGCACCGCCCCGCACAGGCAGCCGCCAGCGTGGACTTCAAGGTTCTTGCTCATGCGCGGGATCATAGGCGAAGGCCGCCACGCCGTCATCCCGGCCAAGCGACGGCGGAGTCGAGCCGGGACCCAGCGCAAAAGGCGCCGAAGGCGCTAAATCCAATGAGGCTTTGCCATGTTATGCGTTGGATCTCGGTTCTCGCGATGTCGCTGGCGGCGCTTTCGGATCGATCCGGCAAACTATTTGACGACGATACTGATAGGATCGCCCTGCATTCTAATTCGCTTGCGACCCTTCTTCGTTGCAGTAAATCGGATTGCCCTCGCAGGTACAACTCCGCCACACCGCTGGCTGCTGCGCGTACCAACACCGGCATCGGAAAACGTGCCGATCAAAATGTCCGGAACAATAAACTTCAGATCATTCCAGGTCGGCGGTGTTCCACCGCAATCGCGGGCTCTTACGCCATAGATGACCTGGGATTCGCCAACAAGGAGATTGACCTTGCGATTGTATGGAATCTCTTGGGACCAAGACTGACCGGCAATCGTCACCAACAGCAACGCTGCAACAGACATCCGAAATCGCATGAATTATTCCCCCATTTTGCGTACTCAATACGGGACGCATCGATTTCAACCGGGCGGGGATTGGTTTCGGAACCCCAACCATATTTACCATAGATACAGTGCCATTAGCCGGCAAGCTTTTGCGGCTCACAGTGTAATAATCAGGCGTTCAGGTCGGATGTTTATGTTACTGCATCGCGGACCTCGAAAGTCCCGACCACTTTCCTTGCCCCTACACCGAAAATCTTCGACACTAGGCAGCCCGCCCCCACCTCCTTCCATTTCCCCCCTCGCAGCATTAAATCTGAGTCATCCCTGCTGATTCTCCGGCGGAGCATGCGGCATGAAAGACATCCTCATCATTGGCGGCGGTAAGATCGGCGAGACCATCGCCCGCTTTCTCAGCACCACAGGCGACTATGCGCTCACCGTCGCCGACCGCTCGCGCGACGTGCTGGCGCGGCTATCGGGCGAACTTGCCGACGATAAAACGATTCGCCCGCTGGTGCTCGACGCCAGCGACGCTAAGGCGCTGAAAGACGCCATGGCCGGCCGATTTGCCGTCATCAACGCCAGCCCCTATTTCCTGACGCTGCCGATCGCGCAGGCCGCCCGGGCGGCGGAAATCCACTATCTCGACCTGACGGAGGACGTGCGCGCGACGGCCGAGGTCCGGGCGATCGCCACAGGCGCCGCCACCGCCTTCATCCCGCAATGCGGCCTGGCGCCGGGCTACATTTCCATTGTCGCCAACGATCTGGCGCGCCGCTTCGAGACGCTCGATTCGGTGCGCATGCGCGTCGGCGCGCTGCCGATCTATCCGACCAATGCGCTGAAATACAATCTGACCTGGAGCACGGAAGGGCTGATCAACGAATATTGCCAGCCCGGCGACGCCATCGTCGACGGAAAGCCGGCCAAGACCCTGCCGCTGGAAGGCCGCGAGGAGTTCTCGCTCGACGGTATCCGCTACGAGGCGTTCAACACGTCGGGCGGCCTCGGCACGCTTTGCGACACCTTCAAGGGCAAGGTGCGGACCATGGATTACCGCTCCGTGCGCTATCCCGGCCACCGCGACGTCATGAAGGTGCTGCTGCACGATCTGGAGCTCTCCGACCGCCAGGAGCTTTTGAAGGACATCCTGGAAAACGCCATTCCGGCGACCATGCAGGATGTCGTGCTGATCTTCGTCACCGTCTCCGGCACCAGGAGCGACCGTCTGTTGCAGGAGAGCTACGCCGCCAAGATCTACAACCGGGTGATCGACGGCGCTCATCTGAGCGGCATCCAGATCACCACCGCGTCCGGCATCTGCGCCGTTCTCGATCTGCTTGCGGAGGGCGCGATCGCCCAAAGCGGCCTGGTCCGTCAGGAGGACATCGTGCTTGATGATTTCCTGGCCAACCGCTTCGGCGGCAATTTTGCCAACGCTGAAAAACCGCGGCATGGCGGGCTCATTTCCGCCGACGCGGCTTGACCACCAACGCGGAGGTCCACGATGCTTAAGACCATCGATAACGACATCGCCCGCCAAACCGCCGAGTGTCTCACTCGGCTCGGCGTCGCCGAGACCGACTACACCGACGGCGATCTGGCTGTTCTGACACCGATCGACGGCAGCCGGATCGGTGCCGTCCCGGCAACCAACCGCGCCGGCGTTGAAAAGGCCGTGGCT
>CALZIL010000366.1 GCA_945787495.1 uncultured Afifella sp.
GCTTGGCTACCGCAGCCCCGTCAAGTTCGAGGAGGAGCACGCCCGGCAGATGGTCCAATGACCGACATCTCATCTGTCCACCTCAAGGGGTGCACTCCAGTGATTGTGTCGATGATGTCAGCTTTGCGCCCGAAAGCGGACATTCCGCGGCGGGTCTGGCATGTCCGTTGTGTGCCAATACCGGACATACACTGCTCCGCAACATCAACCGCAATTTGGCACCTAGATGCCGGTGGAGAAGTCGTCCACAGCATCATTTTCGGGCCTGATTGGCCACTGTCGTGAACGGCCGGTTGGAATTGGCCTTGATGGACAGCCCTCTCGAACCGCCCCGTAAATTCCTGTATGCTTGTTTATCGTACATCGGCAATCCTGATTTATCGCAGGATAACAATAAGCCGGTTTCTGATAGGGAGGATTTCGATATGGCAAAGCGCAGAATTATCTCTTTTCTTGCGGCAGGGTTCGTGTTGGGTGTTATGAGCCCGGCAATTGCCGATACGACGGATGTGAAGTGGCGAAACGTCGTGGAGATCAAGAAAACCGGCGCCCATTGCGTCGATGATCCGAACTGTTTCAACCGCTACCACCCGGCGATCAAACCGGTGGCCACGGCCAAACCCGGCGATCACATCATATTTCACACCCGCGATGCGCTGGATGCAGATCTCGATCTCGATTCGGTCGCCGACGACGTTACCGCGGTCGATCTGAACCTCGTTCACCCGATGACCGGGCCGGTCTTCATCGAGGGCGCTGAACGCGGTGACGTTCTGGCCGTGAAGCTGGTTGATATCGATCCCGATGAATATGGTTATACGGTTATTGTCCCGGGCTTCGGTTTTCTGCGCGACAAGTTCACAGAGCCGTATCTAGTCAACTGGCAACTGACGCGTAACGCGGCGGTGTCGGACCAGATGCCGGGTATCGCCGTTCCTTATGAAGCCTTCCCGGGCTCCATCGGCGTGCTGCCCGGCGAACAGGAAGTCGCGGCGTGGAAAGCCCGCGAAGCGGCGCTCGGCGCTGCCGGTGGCGTTGCCTTGCCACCGGAGCCGACAGGGGCGCTGCCGGCCGCCGTTTGCGGTCCGGAAGGCAGCAACAAGGACGACTGCCTGCGCACCATCCCGCCGCGTGAAAACGGCGGCAATATGGATGTGCAACAGATGCAGCTCGGCACGACGCTGCTGCTGCCCTGTTTCATCGACGGCTGCGGCCTGTTTATCGGCGACGTCCATTATGCCCAGGGCGACGGCGAGGTTTCCGGGACCGCCGTAGAAATGGGCGCCACGGTCACCGTATCGGCGCAGATTCGAAAAGGTGAAGGAGCGAATATCACATCACCGCAGGTCGAAGGCGGTGCCCAGATCAAGGCGATGGAGCCCTCCTCGTTCTATCAGACTATCGGCATGCCGCTGAAAGGTGCCGGTGAGGTGCCAGCCTTCCAGACCTATATCGACAGCCAGAAGATCGCCGATCTGGAAAACCTGTCGGAAGATCTGACGCTTGCGGCCCGTGACGCGCTCTTGCAGATGATCGACCACATCACCAGGACCTACGGCCTCAGCCCGGAACAGGCCTATATTCTCTCAAGTGTCGCGGTCGACCTGCGCGTCGGCCAGGTGGTCGATGTACCCAATTATATCATTACGGCGGTTCTGAACCGGGACGTTTTCATCGAAAAATAGGACCTCGCATTGGGCCGGCAGCGCAACGCGGCTGCCGGCTCGCAATGCCTCGACATCGCGACAGGAGCCGGGAATGCGCGTCGTCGGACGCCGTGCCGTTGTTAGTTGCGGGCTGATCTTTTCGGCCATGCTGGTGCTTTCCGCGCATACGCCGTATCGGCAGTGGGAAGTCTACCGCATGAAGCATCTGCTCATCGGCACCTCCCGCGAAGATGCCGCCAGTTACCCGGTCGGCAAGCAGCTGGCGGAATTGCTGATGCATGCCGTTCCGGAAAGCCGGGCCCGGGTGGCGCGGGCACGGACCGTAGAAAGGCTCGGCAGCCTGATCGCCACGAACCAGCTGCAGGTGCTGTTGCTCTCAGACAAGCACGCGGCGGAACTGGCGCTGGGAACCGGTCCATTCGAGACTTTCGGCCCGGTTGAGATTGCGCGAATTTTCCGTTTTGGCGGACTGGTGCTCGTTTCGCGCGCCGATTTTCCCGCCGGCCATGCTTGGATCATTGCCCGCGCATTTCTAGACAACGCTGAGGCCTTTGGGGGAACGCCGCCGCGCGCAGAGGACGGGCAGGTCCCCATTCATCCGGGGGTCCGGGCAGCCGTGAGTGGCGAGGAGCCTCCTCGTGACGCAGCGTCTGGTCTTGACGGCGAACCGTAACGCCCGCCGGCGCCGCCTTTGGCCGGAGGCGATATCCCGCCCGCCAAATTGAGCCGATCGGGCCTTTTTTCGCAGGCAATAGCAAGGCCAAATCTTCGTCAAGATCGGCGGTCCAATGTTCGTTGTGGGTCATTAGCGGAAGTTGGCAACCACTGTTGTGATGTCCGTTAAACCCCCGAAAG
>CALZIL010000367.1 GCA_945787495.1 uncultured Afifella sp.
TGCAAATAATGGCTTTAAGGTTAAAGGGATGATACGTCATTCGATATGCGCGTGACAGAATCGATATGAACTGATGTGTGGGGCATAGCTGATGAGCGATCAATCCGTAACGGATATCGATCAGGATGAGCGAATCAAGCAGACATCGCGATTCCGCAAGGTCCTGATCCGGCCGGAACTGGGATCCATTTGCGGGGCCATCCTCGTTTTCATTTTCTTCCTTCTCGTCGCCCGCGATTCGGGCATGTTTGCCGCAGACGGTATCATGAACTGGGGTGTTGTTTCCGCGCAGTTCACCATTATCGCCGTCGGTGCCTGCCTGCTCATGATCGCCGGCGAATTCGATCTCTCTGTTGGATCGATGATCGGATTTTCCGGGATCGTCATCGCCCTGCTTTCGGTTACCTGGGGGCTTCCCATGTGGATTGCCATCCTGGTAGCCTTCGCCGTGGCGATGTCGATCGGCTGGCTCAACGGATACCTCGTGATCAAGACGGGCCTGCCGTCGTTCATCGTGACATTGGCCTTCCTTTACATTTTGCGCGGCCTGACGATTTTCATTGCCATTTCGACAACCAACAAAACCATCATCGGCGGCGTTCGCGATGCGGCGCAAGGCGACTGGCTGGCGCCGCTGTTCGGGGGAAAGGTCCTGAAAGGCGTATTCGTCTGGTTGGCGGATATAGGGGTGGTCGACACTTTCGTGGCCGGCAACCTTGCCGGTCAGCCCGTGGTCGACGGGATCCCCATGCTGATCGTCTGGGCGATCGCCTTAATCGTTTTCGCCCACATTTTGTTGACGCGCACGAAATTCGGAAACTGGATTTTCGCCTCGGGCGGTGACGCGCAGGCCGCGCGATATACCGGTGTCCCGGTTAATCGGGTCAAGATCCTGATGTTCGTTTTCACGGCCTTTTGCGCCACGGTATTCGCCACCTGCCAAGTGATGGAGTTCGGCTCCGCCGCCGCCGACCGCGGCTTGCTGAAGGAATTCGAGGCGATCATTTCCGTTGTCATCGGCGGCGCCCTGCTAACCGGCGGATACGGCTCGGTGATTGGCGCGGCGCTTGGCGCCCTGATCTTCGGCGTCGTCCAACAGGGCCTGTTCTTCGCCGGCGTCGAAAGCTCCCTGTTCCGCGTTTTCCTCGGCACGATCTTGCTGCTCGCCGTTATTTTGAACACCTATATCCGGCGCATGATCACGGGGGAGAAGTAAGATGACCGAACCGATCATTCAGATGAAAAACATCGAAAAGCACTTCGGCGCGGTGATCGCGCTGGCCGGTGTTTCATTGGATGTTGTTCCCGGTGAATGCCACTGCCTTCTTGGCGACAACGGGGCCGGGAAATCGACCTTTATCAAGACCATGTCGGGGGTCCACAAGCCGACCAAGGGCGAGATCCTTTTCGAAGGCAAGCCGATGAGTTTTGATCGGCCTCGTGACGCCATCGCGGCGGGAATCGCCACTGTCTATCAGGATCTTGCAATGATTCCGCTGATGTCGGTTTCGCGAAATTTCTTCATGGGTAACGAGCCGACAATGAAAATCGCCGGCCTGTCTTTCTTCGATCACAAGCACGCCAATGACGTGACGATGGAGGAAATGAAGAAGATGGGGATCAACTTGCGCGGCCCCGATCAAGCTGTCGGCACACTCTCGGGTGGCGAACGCCAGACGGTCGCGATTGCGCGTGCCGTGCATTTTGGTGCGAAGATTCTGATACTCGACGAACCGACTTCGGCTCTTGGTGTTCGGCAAACATCGAATGTGCTTGCGACCGTAGACAAGGTTCGCACCAAGGGTATTGCTGTTGTCTTTATCACCCACAATGTACGCCACGCGCTCGCGGTAGGGGACAGGTTTACCGTGCTCGATCGCGGTAAAACGCTGGGGACGGCGAAGCGCGGCGAAATCACGCCTGAAGAGCTACAGGACATGATGGCCGGCGGGCGAGAGTTGGCGACGCTTGAAGGGTCACTCGGGGGAACGGTATAGCCGTCCCCCATTTGGCTGCGTTAACCGACACAGCGTTTGGCTATTTCAGTGATACGCCATCGGCCGATGCCAAGATCATTGAGTTCGTGGTCATCAAGCTGGTTCAACTCGCGAATGGTTTGGCGAATATCGCTCCAACGGCGCAGGCGCACGAGAATGTTTGTAAACGACATGATTATGTATCCTTTTGTCTTCAAGCCTGACTTTATTGAGGCAGGACAGCGTTTGGGAACCGCTTGTTCCGCGGGCAATATCTAGGCCCTAACGCGCATACGGAGAACAGCAATTTTTGCATCGCTGGTGTGCTCTATGGATTGGCAGCGATCGTTCAAACTTCGCGCGCGCTGACGGCCCATTCGGCCACCGGTCTGATGTGGGAGCTCGACGCGATCTCGTCGGTGGTCATCGGCGGCACCTCGCTATTCGGCGGTGTCGGGCGGATCACCGGTACAATCATAGGGGCGCTAGGAAGGCGGGCTGTCCAGGACGCACGGAATAGATTCCGCGGAGTGTGTCACAACTGGCGTTCTACCGATTCGCCAACCTTGCCGAGATCCTTGATCTCCGCATGAATAACCCGGCGCAATTGCGATCGGGGTAGAAGTATTGCCGGTTGCGCGACTCTCCGCAGGTTTCCGGCCTTTGCGTTCCGTCCCGGCCACGGAAGACCGGGACCGGATGCCGGTTGAAGGCGTCGCAGATCGCGTCGAACGTGCTGTTTCCCTTAGATTTCGACAGGCCGACAGCTGAGATATCGGCGCCGGGAACGGGTATGATGGGCTGGATCTCCGGTTCGCCGTTCGCGCGCATGCGGCCCGCTTTCCGAGCCCCGCCTGGGACAGCAGACCATCCCGAAGGCCGGCACCCCCACAAACGGCCCCCCTCCAGCGAACCCCGCCATTCTTCTTCTTTCTCGGCGGAACAGAATTCCCGGGCAATTTAACAGAATGTTCATATCCAGGGCCTTTTCTAGCATGAGGAGAACCCGCCCTTACTATCAAGAGGCCCCAAATGTCCTGTCGCGGTTGCGCCACGATCCCGAACGCAAAATCACACGCCGATCAGTCTTCCCGGTTTCCGGGCCGGGCGATCCGCGCCCTGGCGGCAGCGGTCCTGTTCCTCTCGCTGTTCGTGTCGCCGGCGGCGGCGCAGTGGG
>CALZIL010000368.1 GCA_945787495.1 uncultured Afifella sp.
GGCCATGCGCACCGCCAATGGCCGCTACACCGCGGCCGAAGCGCTCGGCCACCGTGACTTCGTTATGACCAAGCTTTACCGTAGCGCGTGAGGGCGTAGAGACAGTCCGCGCTGATCTGATTGCATTGCGCGGCTGCTGGCCTTGCTAATCCCTGCGCTCTGGCCATATGCCGCCGTGGCGCTAGCATTAGTGTGCGGACGGTGATGTGCAGTCCCACCCCAAATGAGCGATTGCGGCAATGAAGAATCTGCCATGACGGTTCACGATGTCAGCTTGAATGAGCCGGTCGGAGACCGGGTCGCTAAAACGACCTGCTACATGTGCGCCTGCCGGTGCGGTATCAATGTCCATCTGCGCGCCGGCGCCGATGGTCATGAAAAGATCCGCTACATTGAGGGCAACCGCGACCACCCGGTCAACCGCGGCGTTCTGTGCGCCAAGGGTTCGGCCGGCATCATGCAGCACTATTCGCCGGCCCGGCTGCGCGCGCCGCTTTTGCGCACCGGCCCGCGCGGTTCCGGCGAGATGAAGGAAATCTCCTGGGACGAGGCGCTCGAGCTCGCCGTATCCTGGATGAAGCCGCTGCGCGAAACCGACCCGAAAAAGCTTGCCTTCTTCACCGGCCGCGACCAGAGCCAGTCGCTGACTGCCTGGTGGGCGCAACAGTTTGGCACCCCCAATTACGCTGCCCATGGCGGCTTTTGTTCCGTCAATATGGCGGCTGCCGGCATCTACACGATCGGCGGGGCGTTCTGGGAATTCGGCTCTCCGGACTGGCAGCGCACGAAGCTTTTCGTCATCTTCGGCGTCGCCGAGGACCACGATTCCAACCCGATCAAGATGGGCCTTTCCGCCCTGAAGGCGCGCGGTGCGCGGATCGTCTCGGTCAATCCGGTGCGCACCGGCTATTCTGCGATCGCCGATGACTGGTTCGGCATCCGCCCCGGCACCGATGGCCTGCTGATCCTCTCATTGGTCCACGAATTGCTGCGCCGCCGCGCCGTCGATCTCGATTCGATTACCTGATCCGCTACACCAATGCGCCGTTTCTTGTCGTGCACGATCCCGGCGGCGCCGATGACGGCCTGTTCGTCCGCGACGCCGACGGCGTGGAAATGGTCTGGGACAGGAAAAGCGGTTCGGCCCGGCCGCATACCGAGGCGGGCGTGACGCCGGAACTGTCGCAAACCGTCACCCTTGCCGATGGCCGCAAAGCGGTTCCCGCCTTTGCGCTATTGGCCGAAAAATATCTCGATCCGCGCTATGCGCCCGAACAGGTGGCTCTGGAGACCGGCATTGCGGCGGAGCGCATTCACGCGCTTGCCGCCGAACTTGCCCGTGTGGCGTTTGAGGAAGAAATCGTCATCGACCAGCCCTGGACAGACTGGAAGGGCGAGCGCCACGAAAAGATGATCGGCCGGCCGGTCGCCATGCACGCCATGCGCGGCATCTCGGCCCATTCCAACGGCTTCCAGACCTGCCGCGCCATCCACCTGCTGCAAGTGCTCTTGGGCTCGATCGATTGCCCCGGCGGCTTTCGCTACAAGCCGCCTTATCCCAAGCCGGTCGAGGCTCATCCGACACCCAATGGCGTTGCCAGCCCCGATGCGCCGCTTGCCGGGCCGCATCTGGGCTATCCGCGCGGCCCGGAAGATTTGCTGGTCAGCGATGACGGCGCGCCGCTGCGCATCGACAAGGCGTTTTCCTGGGAGGCGCCGCTCGCTGCCCACGGCATGATGCACATGGTCATTTCCAATGCCCATGCCGGCGATCCGTATCCGGTCGATACGCTGTTCATGTACATGGCCAACATGGCCTGGAATTCCTCGATGAACACGGGCCGCGTCATGGACATGCTGACCGACACGGACCCGGAGACCGGCGATTACAAGATCCCGCGGATCATCTATTCAGACGCCTATGCCTCCGAGATGACCGCCTATGCCGATCTGATCCTGCCCGACACCACCTATCTGGAACGGCACGACTGCATTTCGCTGCTCGACCGGCCGATCTGCGAGCCCGACATGGTCGCCGACGCCATCCGCCATCCGGTGCTTGAGCCCGACCGCCAGGTGCGCGGCTTCCAGTCGGTGCTGATCGATCTTGGCGCCCGTCTTGGTCTGCCGGGTTTCGTCAATGATGACGGTTCGGCGAAGTATCGCGATTATGCCGACTATATGGTCAATCACGAGCGCAAGCCCGGCGTTGGCCCACTGGCCGGTTTTCGTGGCGCCGATGGTGAAAAAACCGGGCGTGGCGAGCCCAATCCGGGTCAGTTGGATCGCTATATCGAAAATGGCGGTTTCTGGACGACGGAGATTCCGGAAGAGGCGCGCTATTTCAAGTTCGCCAACAAGGCCTGGCTCGATTTCGCCGTGGAGATGGGTTTCGTCGAAAAGCCGGCGCCGGTGACGTTTCAGCTCTATTCGGAAGTCCTGCAGAAATTCCGCCTTGCCGCCAACGGCCACGGCGACCGTCAGCCGCCCGATCATCTGCGCGAGACGATCCGTGCCGCTTTCGATCCGCTGCCGGTCTGGTATGCGCCCTTTGAGGCGGCCCGGCTCAGCGAAGGCGATTATCCGCTGCATGCCATCACCCAGCGGCCCATGGCAATGTACCATTCCTGGGGATCGCAGAACGCCTGGCTGCGGCAGATTCATTCCGAAAACCCGCTCTATGTGCCGGCCGGGCTGTGTGACGACCTTGGTCTTGCCGATGACGATTGGGTCGCGCTCACCTCCCATCACGGCACGATCCGCGTTCCCATCCGCCGCATGGAGGGCGTCAATGCCAGCACCGTGTGGACCTGGAACGCCATTGGCAAGCGGGCCGGCGCCTGGGGCCTCGACGCGGACGCGCCGGAGAGCAAAAAGGGCTTTCTGCTCAATCATCTGATCGATGAATTGCTGCCGCCCAAGGGCGATGGCCTGAGATGGTCCAATTCCGATCCGGTGACCGGCCAGGCCGCCTGGTACGATCTGCGTGTGCGGCTTGAAAAAATCGCTCCGCCGCCCGGCCACGCAACGCAGCCGCGATTTAAGGCGCAGAAATCTCCGCCGGGGCAGGAACGGCGCACGGCCGAACTGCGTTACGGCCAGGAATGGGCCGGACCGCAATTGGACCGGCGGGAGCCGGGCGAATGACATCGCTGCCTGACGCCACGGAGAAAAAGCTCGGCCTGGTCATCGACCTTGACACCTGCGTCGGCTGCCATGCCTGCGTCGTCAACTGCAAGGAATGGAACACCGGCGGCTACGGTGCGGCTTTGTCGGACCAGGATCCCTATGGCGCTGATGTCAGCGGCGCCTGGCTCAACCGTATCCACACCTTCGAAGCCGGCACCGGCGCTGACGCCCGGGTCGTGCATTTTCCCAAATCATGCCTGCATTGC
>CALZIL010000369.1 GCA_945787495.1 uncultured Afifella sp.
CGGCCCATACGCTCGCCGATCACATGTTCGGCGACCTGATGCCGCATGAGCATGGCCCCGATGCCGACCATGATCACGACGACATCGATCCCGGTTCGCTTGAGGAAAATCCGATCTGGCAGCAGGACAATGTCTCCCTGCGCAGCGTCGGCATCGACATCGGCTCGGCCGGCACGCAGGTCGTTTTCTCCGGCATTCATCTGCGCCGTCATGGCAAGGACCTGACCAGCCGCTATGTCGTGGTCAACCGCGAAACGCTCTACCAGTCGCCCGTCCGTTTAACGCCTTATAGCGACGAGCACCGCATCGATGGCGAGGCGCTGGGCGGCTTCATCGACAAGGCCTATGGCGAGGCGAACATCCGCGCCGAAGACATTGACACCGGCGTGGTGATCCTCACCGGCGAGGCATTGCGCCGCGAAAACGCCGAGGCCATTGCCGCGATCATTGCCGAAAAAGGCGGCGATTTCGTCACCGCAACAGCCGGCCACCACATGGAGGCCATGCTCGCCGCCTATGGCTCGGGCGCCGCCCGGGTCAGCTTTGAAACCGGCAAGCGTATCCTCAACGTCGATGTCGGCGGAGGTACCACCAAGCTCGGGCTGGTCGATAACGGCCACGTTCTTCGCACCGCCGCGATCCATATTGGCGGCCGCCTGGTCGTCGTGGAGGATGGCCGGATCGTCTGCCTTGACCCGGCCGGTGCCCACCATGCGAAGCGGGCCGGTTTTGACTGGCATCTTGGCGCCAGCGCGTCCGGCGCCAATCTGGACCGAGTCGCCGGGCTTATGGCCGACCTGCTGGTCGCGGCACTGACCGAGACGCCACCGCCGGAGGCCGCGCTGCGGCTTTACCTGACCGATCCGATCGGCGATCTCGGTGCGTTGGACGGGGTGATGTTTTCCGGTGGTGTCGGCGAATATGTCTATGGCCGCGAGAACCACGATTTTGCTGATCTGGGCCGGTGTCTTGGCGCGGCGCTACGAGAGCGGGCCGAGGCCGGCGCCTTCAACGCACCGCTGCTGCCGGCCGGCGAATGCATCCGCGCCACGGCGCTGGGCGCGTCTGAATACAGCGTGCAACTCAGCGGCAACACCAGCTGCATCACGGCGCCGGGCAAAGTCTTGCCGCGCCGCAATCTCCAAGTGCTCAAGCCCGATTTTCAGGTCGGCGAAATCATTGACTCCACCGTACTGGCAGAGGCCATCGCTGCCCATTTCACCGCCTTCGATCTTGATCAATCCGACGCTGATGTGGCGCTCGCCTTTGCGTGGTCCGGCGCGCCGGAATATTCCCGCATCCGCGCCTTCGCCGAAGGCGTTCAGGGCGGGCTGGCGGCGCGCATCGCCAAGGGCCATGTCATCTACATTATGCTCGACGGCGATGTGGCGCAGACGCTTGGCGCGATCCTGTGCCAGGAACTGGGCATCACTAACGAGATGCTGGTGATCGACGGCGTCATCCTGCGCGACTTCGACTATATCGATCTCGGCAAGATACGGCTGCCCTCCTTCACCGTGCCGGTGACGATCAAGTCGCTGCTGTTCAGCCAGGATCCGCGCGAATCACGGCGGCGCGAGCGGATTCACCACCATGAGGGTGAAGCAGATCATGACTACCACCATCATGGCCGCACGAAAACACAAAGACTGCACGATTAGCCGGCGTGGCGTCTATTTCCGGCCGACGAAATCGATAAGGGCCGACATGCCCTTGTGCCTGGCGCCTTCATCGAGCTCGGCTTCATATTCGTCGATTTCAATTGAGGAAAATTCGCCGAACGCATCCTCAAGCAGCGCTCGCGAATAAAGCCACTCGAGCCGGTTCGGCCCGCCTGTGCCGTAATCCAGCTGCTTCGGCCCGTAGCCTTCCATCAAGAGCAGCCCACCAGGTTTCAACGCCCGTTTCATGCCCTCAAACATCCGCTGGCGCTCCACCGGCGGCGCAAACTGGATGAAGATCACGACGATCACATCATAGGCCTCTGCCGGCCAGGCCCATGTATACAAATCGGCACGTTCGGCGCGGACAGCAACACCGCGCGCCTTGGCAAGGACCTTTGCCTTTTTGAGGGCGGTCGGCGAGAATTCCACGGTATGGACATTGAGCCCCTGTTCGGCCAGCCACACGCCGTTCCGGCCATCGCCGTCGGCCACCGACAGGACATCCTGCCCCGATCGCAGACGATGCGCCTGCGCCTTCAGAAAGGCATTGGGCTCTGTGCCAAACAGATAACCCTCTTGGGAAAAGCGCGATTCCCAGCGTTCCAGATCGCTCAAGGCCAAACGCTCCTGGCGTTACCCGGTCGCACGCGCCCGCCGCATTAGCATCTTGCGCATGATCGGCAGGAACATCGTCACCACCGTCGCAGCCAGAAGAATGGTCGCGGCCGGGCGGCTGATGAGGTAGCTCAGCATCTGGTTGTCGGATATCATCAACGTCTGGTGATAGGACCGCTCCGCCGTCTCGCC
>CALZIL010000370.1 GCA_945787495.1 uncultured Afifella sp.
TCGCCTTCGACGGCGTGGTAGCCGAAATAGCCCAGTAGCAGGAGACAGACGGCCGGCACGAGAAGCGGCCTGACCTTGGACTGTTTACGCTGGCGAGTCGCCATGGACCGAGGCCGCATCCCGATATTAAACGCTACAAAAAACGTGGGACGGAACTCAGTACCTATCAACGTCCCACCAGGGCGTTCTAGTCGATCAGCGTAAAAAAACGGTTTGTGCGGAAATTAAATTCTGTCCCAGATCGGAGCGCTTTTCTTTCCGGCCGATTAATGTCTGGAAACAAATGACTAAGATGGCTTTCGGCTGGCGTCAGGATTTCAGGATCTGCCGGCCGGCATAATGCGCGCTCGACCCCAGTTCCTCGGCAATGCGGATCAGCTGGTTGTATTTGGCCAGCCGGTCGGAACGGGCCAGCGAGCCGGTCTTGATCTGGCCGCAATTGGTGGCGACGGCAAGATCGGCGATCGTTGCATCCTCGGTCTCGCCGGAGCGGTGCGACATCACGGTCGTATAGGCGGCCTTGTGGGCAGTTTCCACCGCCGCAAGGGTCTCTGTCAGCGTGCCGATCTGGTTGACCTTGATCAGGATGGAGTTGGCGACGCCCATGGCGATGCCTTTTTCGAGGCGTTCGGTATTGGTGACGAAAATATCGTCGCCGACGAGCTGGCATTTGCCGCCGAGCGCCTCGGTCAGCGCCTTCCAGCCGTCCCAGTCGTCCTCGGCCATGCCGTCCTCGATGGAGATGATCGGGTAACGCGCGACGAAATCGCCGAGATAACCGGCCATGTCGTCGGCAGACAGCGCGCGGCCCTCGCCGGCAAGATGGTATTTTCCTTCCCGGTAGAATTCGGAGGCGGCGCAATCGAGCGCCAGGAAGACATCCTCGCCGGGCGCGTAGCCGGCCTTTTCGATGGCGCGCATGACGAATTGCAAGGCCTCGTCGGTCGAGGCAAGACCCGGGGCAAAGCCGCCCTCGTCGCCGACATTGGTGTTGTGGCCGGCGTCCTGCAAGGCGCCCTTCAGCGTGTGGAAGATTTCCGATCCCATGCGGACGGCGTCGGCAAAACTCTCCGCGCCGACCGGCATCACCATGAACTCCTGGATATCAATCGGGTTGTCGGCATGCGCGCCGCCATTGACGATATTCATCATCGGCACTGGCAAGACCCGAGCGCCGGTGCCGCCGACATAGCGGTAAAGCGGCAAAGCGGCGGCGTCGGCGGCGGCCTTGGCGACGGCCAGCGAGACGCCGAGAATGGCATTGGCGCCGAGCCGCGACTTGTTCGCCGTGCCGTCAAGGGCTATCAGCGTCTCGTCGATATGAACCTGCTCCTCGGCGTCCATGCCGCCGACCGCCTCGAAAATCTCGCCATTGACCGCGTCGGTCGCGCCGAGCACGCCCTTGCCGAGATAGCGTGCCTTGTCATTATCGCGCAGTTCGACCGCTTCATGGGCGCCGGTGGAGGCGCCGGAGGGAACCGCGGCGCGGCCAAGTGAACCATCCTCCAGGATGACGTCGACCTCAACGGTGGGATTGCCACGGCTGTCGAGAATCTCGCGGCCGATGATGTCGATGATGGCGGTCATGGGATGGGTCCGAAATTTTAAGGAGCCAGGACGTGCCCGCGCTTCTAACCGGCGCGGCCATCAGCGGCAAGACGGCAGCTTGATTACGCTGCGTCACATTGTGGCGGCATGGCGGCGGAATTTCGCGGAAATGCCATGCGCGTGCCCATCGCTCGTCGCAATGCACTGAGAGGCTGCCTGTCTCCAATGAACGGAGGCGACCCATGAGAAAGTCAATCCTGATCGCTGCCGCCGGCCTGTTTCTGGCCAGTATCGGCCTTGCCGCCTGCAGCAGCGAAACCAACGAGCCGCAGACAACCGGCTCAGTGCCGCAATCGACCGAAGCGCCACCGCCGGCACTGACCGCCGAGCCGCCGGCAAGCGGCGAGCAGCCTCCGGCGCAGTAAGATTTAAGACTGGAGTGCGAAGATGGTCCGGCCGCTCAGGCCGGGCCTTTTTTCGCCAGCCGGTCAAAGGCGATCAGTCTTTCAAGCAGCGGTTCCATCTTAGCCAGCGGCAGCATGGTCGGCCCGTCGGAGGGCGCCGAGTCGGGATCCTGATGGGTCTCAATAAAAACGCCGGCCACGCCGGCGGCCACCGCGGCGCGGGCCAGCACCGGCACAAAGTGCCGCTCACCACCCGATGAGGTCCCCTGCCCGCCCGGTTGCTGGACGGAATGGGTGGCGTCGAAAATCACCGGGGCGCCGGTCGCCGCCATTTGCGGCAGTGCGCGCATGTCGGAGACCAGCGTGTTGTAGCCGAAGCTGGCGCCACGTTCGGTCAACAGCACATTGGCGTTGCCGCTATCAACGATCTTGGCGAGCACATTGGCCATGTCCCATGGCGCCAGGAACTGGCCTTTCTTGACATTCACCACCCGGCCGGTTTTCGCCGCG
>CALZIL010000371.1 GCA_945787495.1 uncultured Afifella sp.
TCCGACCCGGGCATAGGATGGATCTGCCAGGTGCACGACACCGGCAATCGGCGCCCGCAAGGTCACGACTTGCGCGTTGATGACAGCTTCGACGCTGGAGACCTGGAAGAGCCGCAGCATCGGGCCGAGGCCGACCGCGATGACCAGCGCCAGGCCGATGAGGCTCTTGATGATCCGGCTTTTCCGGTTGGCCGCCTGTACTTTTGGCTCAGGATCCGGTTTTGGTGCGGTTTCATCGCTCGCCGTGCCGTCATCTGCCTTTTCGGCAGGAAAATTTTCCTCCAGCAAGGATTGAAGCGCCGCCGCATCTTTGTTTTCGCCAGCCGGTTTCGGATCTAATTGATCGCCCCGCGCCGCCTCGCCGCCGTCCGGCTTGGTAGCGGCAGCCTTCGTGCGTCGCCTTTTCGTCGCACGTTCGGCCGGTTTTTTCTTGCCGCCGCGGCCAACGGATACACTCTTTTTGGTTGCACTTGACGCCATACTATACGTTCAGATCATCACTGCCTTCAATCCGCTGGATACCCTGGATATCGCGCATCGAAGCCTGTTCCACGGCTATTTGACCGGATTCCCGAGCTGCATTCAGATACACAACTCTAGGATGTATTAAATGATATTGGGTTAACAGCCTCGCCTCACCCGCCAGAGGCGAAATTGGTGTGCCGCTGCTCCGGTCACGCATAGCGGCGGCAACAGGGGTGCTGGCTTTCTCTAACATCTGGCAAAGGACGCCTGGACCGGTTGCGTCCTGGTGGAAAAGGCCGAATTGACTTCAGCTGCGGCGCTCGGCGAGAAAGCATAGCAGGCTTCAGGAAACGGAAGTCTGTCAGCTACGCGTTTATACCAACGGTTGATATTAGGCGGCTATCGGATCGGCAATGAACATTCGCGGTGGGACGTCGGAACGAAGCGTTTTGATCCAACTGAGAAGTCCGCTTGCTGACGCCACACGGTGATTATGCGCTAATAATCCCCGTAGGAAGAGACACCACGGGATGTTCGAAGTTGGAGGCGCAGCGGTCGCAATCCGAGAGATCGACACGGGGATTGAGTGCCAATATCAGTAATTGACAAGGTCAAGATTGCTATAAGCCGAACGTAAAACAGCTTCCCACATATGACGTTGCCAGCCGGTCGGGCATTCGCTGTCGCATCATTTCGATGAAGGGCGCACCGCTGCAGTGCATCGGAACTACAACGTCGGGATTTAGCGCCTCTAGTTCCGCAATTGTATGCTCGATATAGTCGGGTGGCGCCAGCCCAAGATGAAATCCGCCCATGACGGCGTGCAGCTTGTCGACGTTGGCCACTGCCATGGCGGTCTTTACCGTGTTGATGATCCCCGCGTGTCCACATGAGGAAATCACAACGAGGCCATGCCCCTGCACAATGTAGCATGTTGCGTGCTCGCCGGGATGCAGGTCCTTGACGAACCTGCCGCTCCGCTCTTCCTCGGTATAGTGGTCGTAGTCCTCCACCATGGTGCCGCCGGTGACCTCCTCGAAGGACTGCCGCTCGATATAGCCGCTGGTGAACGCGCCCTCCAGCGCATGCGGGCGTTCGCAGCAGACCGGGGCGACGTTTTGCGCGGTCAACATTATGCGGTCCAGCGCTCCCCACGAGATCAGCTCGTTTTGCTTGCCGACCTTGAGCCACTTCTCAAGAAAGACGTCCTCCCCGCCCACATAAAGCGCGAGATCGGACGGCATGCGGGTGCGGTGCTGGCCGACGAAGCCGGCAAGCCCTCCGTAATGGTCTCGATGACCATGGCTGAGGATCAATCCATTGATCCGGGCAGGGTCGATGCCGAGCAGGTCCAGATTGCGGTTGAGAACCTCCGGCGTGTAACCGAAATCCAAGAGGTACTGGGCCTTCGCGCTGTCCTTCACGGATTCCAAGTTAAGCGAGAGTCCCCATTCGCAGGCTAGCGTGGTCATCTGGCGCCCAGGGATCCCCCGCGTGTACTCGATCGAGACAGAGGGGTGCTCCGCGTCTCGCGGAAACCGCTCGTAAAAGGAATCGACCAGAACCCGCACCGACAATCGATCGACTACAGGAGGCTTGAAGGGCATTTGGGCTTCAACGTTCGCGTTCATTTTGCTTGCCCTTTTGTCAACATCTGTCAAGCCAGTTTCGTGAGTTCTCCGCCAGACGCGCGCCACGCGTGCGTCGTGGGGCAGAGTCTATTCGCCGCTCAAATTCGAGTCCATGGCTTGGCGATGGCGGCTTTTGGGTCTTGAGCGGATCTCGTCGGTTGCCGTTCGGATGTGCGCTAAGCGCCGGGTAAAGGAAGTCGGATGCCACCGGCTTTTTCGGGATTTTGGCGATAGTTTTGTGAACAGATTTTGGGTTGTTATTTCCACAGCGCATACCAACTGCATCGCATGTTGGGTGTCACCCATAAAACCGCGTGGTTTGATTTGCTGCTGGCAAGCTGCCGAC
>CALZIL010000372.1 GCA_945787495.1 uncultured Afifella sp.
CGTCAGTTCATTGTACTCCCGGGCGGCCCTTTCTTTCATTTTTGTCAGGGTGTCCTCGGACGCGCCCAGGAAAAACACCCTGCCGCTTTTCTTGTTTGCTTCACGCATCAGGTGATAGAACACGTTAGTGCCGGATATCTTCGAGATGTGTTTCCCTTTCATCACCAGCGGTGCGATAGTGAAATACTGTCCGTCCTCGATCAGGTAATCTGTGTTCTCGAATGCCTCTTTCAAAAACTCGTCCCGTCGGCTGATCGTAAAAACCCTCGGGTTCATCGTATTGATCAGGGTTTTCTTGTCGTTATCATAGGGAATGTCGTCCACCTTGCCGGAGAACACATTCAGACCTAGCACTTCAATAAACACGCGGGCCCCAGATTGATGAAACGCGATTGTAACTGACGAAGTTTCTAACTGTGCTGCGCATTTTGCACTTGTTCTTTGACCCACCGAAATGTTTTGGCAACTCCGTCTCTGAGCGGCTGCGTCGGCGCCCAGCCCAGTTTCTCCTTGATCAGCGTGTTATCCGAGTTTCGGCCCCGAACGCCGAGCGGCCCGTCGACGTGGCGGAAAGACAGGGTCTTGCCGGAGAAATCCATCGCGTATTTTGCGAGCTGGTTAATCGTGACCATTTCATCCGAACCAATATTCAGCGGGCCCAGGAACTCGGAATTCATCATTCGTCTGACGCCTTCCAGGCACTCGTCGACATATAGAAATGACCGGGTCTGCTCGCCGTCGCCCCAGATCTCTATCTCGCCGCCGTCTTCTGTTTCGGCAACTTTTCTGCACATTGCAGCAGGTGCTTTTTCCTTGCCGCCGGTCCACGTGCCGTACGGACCGAAGATGTTGTGGAAACGGGCGATTCTGACGTCCAGCCCGTAGTTCCGGTTGAAAGCCAGAAACAAGCGTTCGCTGAACAGCTTCTCCCAGCCATATTCGCTGTCCGGCTCAGCAGGGTAAGCTGAGTCTTCGGCCAGGTTCGGATTGTTCGGGTCCATCTGGTTGCGTTCCGGATACATGCAGGCCGACGATGAATAAAAGAGCTTTTTCACTTTTTTCAGCGTCGCTTCATGCGCGACATTCAGATTGATCTGGGCAGAATTGTGCATTACGTCGGCGTCGTTCTCGCCAGTGAATATGTAGCCGGCGCCACCCATGTCCGCAGCAAGCTGGTATAACTCGTCAAAGTCGTGATCGATTACCCGCGCTACAACGTCCATGTCGCGTAGATCGCCGATGACAAAATCGTCAACGAGCAGGCCCTGGTGTTCATTGTGCTTCAGATCGACGCCGCGTACCCAGTAGCCCTCTCTTTTCAAGCGGTTAGCCAGATGGCCGCCGATGAATCCTCCCGCGCCAAGGACCAACGCCGTCCTTTCCGTGTCATTCGTAACCATTGCCATTCTGCTCCTCGAGATTTGTGCGAATCGGCTGATTCATTAGTTTGGCCAGCCAATTTGCAAGATTATCTGAATTCCATGTCAACCAATGTGACATATATCATCTTCTTCGCGAAAATGAGTCTCATATTTAGTTGTCTGTGTTAAGTGGTCATTATCGGCCGGGTCGGGCATAACGGCATTTGGCTCGTCCCGTAGCCTGCGAAGAGGCGTGACTTTACCCTCGCCGACGGCACGCTTTCAAGAGCCCCCGATCGGCGGAACCACCGATATTGAGTCGCCCCGGGTGTTAGCCGCCGGCTGAGATTTGCGCGTGCGTAGTCACCGCCCTTAGAATTCGCGCCACGGGTGCGCAAACCGGCTATCGGTACTCACTCCGGCAGGACCCGCCCGCGGGTTTGGTGCACGAGCAATGTCGCTTTTAGCATTGGGGCAGTATTCGCAGGCGCTGGTGCAGCTGCGAGAAGCCGCTGCCGTCATTGACGAGGGCATCATGGACGGTGGATTCAAATCGTTGGCCCAGACACGCCGGGAAGAATGGTCCGCACTTGTGCTTCGGACAAAGGCGCTGACGCGACCCGGGCAGTGCGAAGCGGAATGACCACGCCGCGCATTTGGGAAATTCCGTGATTGTAGGCATTGGTGCAACACAACACGGTGTCCGCCATTACAACACCTTCAGGCGTTTGCACACGCCACCCCGATGAGCATGTTTCGACAGCGGTCGCGGGCGTGCGCTCGTGAATCTGCACGCCGGCGCTGCGGGCGGCAACCGCCAGACCACGAACGTAGGCGAGCGGGTTCAGAGACCCACCCCGCGGATCGAGCCACGCACCGACGTAATAGTCGGTCCCGAGTCTTTCCGCAACGCTGTCTTCGGGTAGCAACGAGACGTCGGCCCCGAGTGCCTGCCAGGCACGCACGCGTCGCTCGATCACGGGTAGCGCGGCGCGGGCGTGCGCGGCCTGAATCCAGCCGTTCTGTATTGCATCGCATTGAATGCCGAGACGTTCGATCAGCTCGAATGCCTGC
>CALZIL010000373.1 GCA_945787495.1 uncultured Afifella sp.
GCCGATGACGATGGATCGCAACATTCGCTGGCTCGTCCGGTTGGAAAACGCCGCCCTCGCCGCCCTGGCAATCGTCCTGTTTGCCGCGGCCAGCGGCAATTGGTGGCTTTTCGCCGCGCTGATCCTGGCGCCCGATGTCGCTTTTCTCGGTTACCTGAAGGGCCCGAGGATCGGCGCGCTTGTCTATAACGCCATGCACACCTGGCTGGCGCCGGCCTTGCTGGCGGTGGTAACTCTCGCCGGCGCCGGCCCGCTTCCGGCCGAGATCGGTGTGATCTGGGCGGCCCATATCGGCATCGACCGGGCGTTGGGATATGGCCTGAAACTGCCAACCGGCTTCAATCAGACCCATCTTGGCCCGATCGGCAAGACAAAATCGCCGCCCGAATCGCTTTAGGGTTCGACCTCATCATTGAGCAAAGGATTTAACCCGCCTGGAACGGCAGAAAGACGGAACTGGGGCACCCATGAACGACATCACGACGCCGCAGACGACCTCGCCAGTGCCCAGGCTGGCCCGCCATCGGGTCGACTTTCGCGGCAATGCCAGTGAATATTTCGGCATCTGGATCGTCAACGTCGTCCTGACACTGCTGACGCTGGGCATCTACTCCGCCTGGGCGAAGGTCCGCCGCAAACGGTATTTTTATGGCAATACAGTCCTGGACGGCCATAGTTTCGAATATCACGCCCGGCCGATCCGCATCCTCCAAGGCCGGCTGATCGCCGTTGGAATCATCGTCGTTTTCAATCTGATCGTGGAATTCATTCCGATTCTCGGCGCGGTCGTCCTGCTGGCCTATGCTTTCGCCCTGCCCTGGGTCATCAATATGGGCCTGCGCTTCAACGCCCGCCGGCAATTACTGGGAAGCCTTTATCGCTTTCATTCTCTTGCCGCTGGCAGCGCTGTTCACGCTCGGCCTGCTCGTTCCGGTGATGAGCCAAGTAACGGCAACCTATATCGCCAAGGGCTATCGCTACGGCACGGCGCCATTTGCCGCAAAACCGCTGATCCGCGCTTATTATGGCGTGTTCTTCAGGGCTATCCTCTTCGCAGTCATCGTCGCCGTGCTTATTGCCGGCGCAGTGGCCGCGGTTCTCGTTGCATCTGACGGCGCCTTCGCCGGCGCCGTCGTGGTGGCATTGTTCACGTTCTATCTGACCATAATCCCGGCAGCCGTCTTCTATTCCGCCGGCACCCGCAACGTCATCTACAACGCCCTGGTTCTCGATGGCCGGCACCGGTTTGAATCCACCCTCAAGCCGCTGCGCTATGTCTGGATCATCGTATCGAACTTCTTCGTCACCATCGCCACATTCGGCTTAATGCGCGCCTGGGCGGCAATCCGCTCAACCCGCTATATCGCCTCCCACACCACCGTTTTGATGTCCGGCACGCCAGACGACTTTGTCGGCGAGGTGGAATCCGATGCCGGCGTTGCCGCTGCGGAATATATGGATCTTGAAGGTTTTGACCTCGGCTTCTGAGACGTTAACCGTTTCCGGCTGGCTGTTTGAGGCCGGACGGTCGGCAAAGCACGCGGCCATCCTTGAGCGGTTGTCTCCGGACGCGCTCGTTGTTTCACCGCAAGGCCTACCGGCGCGTCACTATACCGACGGCGAACTGACCGCGATATCCGACCGCGTCGGCGCCATTCCGCGGCGTCTGACATTCGCCGACGGCGCGGTTTTCGAGACCGAGGACAATGCCGGCATCGACCGGCTGTTGTCCGAACGGCTGGCCGCCTCCGAAACGTTCCTCGCCCGGCTTGAGGTCTTCCATCCGCGGCTGATCGTCATCGCCCTCATCGCCATCGGCCTGATCTTTGCCACGATCAGATACGCCCTGCCCGTGCTGGCCAATATGGCCGCCGCGGTGACGCCAACACCGGTCATCGAGTTGATCGACCGTGGCGCCCTGGAGACCATCGATCGGGCATTCCTCAAGCCGTCGAATATGGATCAAATCCGCAAGGACGAGATCGGCGCCGGTTTCGCCGCCCTTGCCGCGCTATCCGACACCGGCCAGATTGGGCTCGACCTGATCTTCCGCGACGGCGGCATTATCGGGCCGAATGCCTTCGCGCTGCCCGGCGGCACGATCATCATGACCGATCAGCTTGTCCGCCTGGCCGGGACAGACGATGAGATCTTTGGTGTCCTTGCCCATGAGATCGCGCATGTGGAAGAGCGCCATTCGCTGCGCCAGATCTATCGCTCGCTCGGTATCGCCGCTTTGATCGCCATGATCGGCGGCGATTCCGGCGAGATCGTCGAGGACGTTCTGGCCCAGGGCAGCCTGCTTCTCACCCTGTCCTATTCCCGGCGTTTTGAATCGCAGGCCGATACACGGGCCGTCGACCTGATGAAAGCCGTCGGCCGGGATCCGGCGGCGCTGGCGACGATCCTGGAGCGGATCACCGAAAAATGCCGCAACTGCGGCAAGACAAGCTGGTACACGACCCATCCCGGCACCGAGGGCCGCTCCGAAGCGATCCGCCAGCGGGCGCAAAAGTGATCCTAGAGGCTTCTTGAACGCCCGAGCGCAATCATCGCCGCTGAAAAGTCGCGATAGCGGTCCGCCCGCCGCGCCGTCGCCTCGGCATCCTCGCCCCACTGGGCAATGTTCCAGTCTTCATCGACATGGGCGGCGCGCCAGGCCTCGTCCGGCGCTAAAAACCCCTCCGCGACTGCCAGCGCCAGCAGCGCCGAGCCGGTCAGGCTTGTCGCCATGGAAAGGCCGGCCAGCGTGAA
Organism: uncultured Afifella sp.; assembly: GCA_945787495.1. GTDB lineage: Bacteria > Pseudomonadota > Alphaproteobacteria > Rhizobiales > Afifellaceae > CALZIL01. The sequence goes on from CALZIL010000373.1 coordinate 2,755, forward strand.
CGGATCGGTATAGGTCGCCAGCTTCGATTCCATCGCGCTCAGAGCTTCCCTCGGCTGCTCGACATGAACGATACCCTCCGCCAGAGCGAAGCGGACGCCCAGAAGCCTCTCGGCCCAGGCAAGCACCGGATCCCACAGCGCGCCTTGCTGTTCAATGAGGCCTTGCGGCTCGCCGGCGCGATAACAAAGAAGGTCGGAGCCGGAATAAGCGACGATGTCGGCGCATATCGCCGCCTCCGCGCCCGTCACACCGTCAAGCGCCGTATTGACGAGGCGCGTCACCGGCATGGCGGCGGGATCGATATGCTCGCCCTGCGCCTGCCATTCTGCGCACAGCGCCTCGGCGAGCGCCCGTTCGCTCACCGCCAGCGCGTTGCGGCCCGGCGATAGCGCCGCGACCGGATCGTCACGCGACATGTTCGCGCCCTCCCCGCGGCAACGTCGCGATGGCGTCACCAAGCTCATCAAAATGGTTCAGAACCCGATGCGCTCCGGCCTCCATCAGTTCGTCCCGTTCGTGGTAGCCCCAGCCGACGCCAAGCGGTACGGCCTTGGCAGACACGGCCATCGCCATGTCGAAGACCGTATCGCCGACGACCAGCGTCGCTTGCGGATCGACCCCGGTCTCAGCGCAGCATTCCAGCACCATCGCCGGATGCGGTTTGGACGGGCAATCGTCGGCCGTGCGGACAATTGCGAACGCCTCGCGCAAACCATGATGGCCAAGCACCGCCTCGACGCCGCGCCGCGACTTGCCGGTAACCATACCGATCAGGACCTCTTCGTGTCGCGCCAGTTGCCCGACGGCCTCGCGCGCGCCGTCAAACAACGGTTCATAAAAATCCGGCGCCGAGCGCAGCGCATGGAAGTGGCGCTTGTAAGTCGCCGCCATCTGGCTGGCCCGGGCCATGTCGGCCTCGCCCAAGAGTTCGGCGATGGCGCGGGCAAGCGACAGGCCGACAATGCGCCGGGTTTCCGCAAGCGCCGGCGCCGGCAGGCCATGGTCGTCAAATGTGCGGGCCATGGCGTCGGCAATGCCATGCTGGCTGTCGACCAGCGTG
>CALZIL010000374.1 GCA_945787495.1 uncultured Afifella sp.
ATGCCCTCGCCGAGCCTGTAGGCGAGGAAGCCGGCAATCCTTACCGGAGCGCCGATATCGGCCTCGGCCGATTTCAGCACGGCTTCGAGGGTGTTTTCGCCATCGATGACAAAGGTCTGCTTCAGAAGAACCGATTCCTCGTAAAACTTGCGCAGCCGGCCTTCGACCATCTTTTCGATGATGTTTTCCGGCTTGCCGGATTCGCGCGCCTGCTCGGCGAAGACCGCGCGTTCGCGCTCAACGGTCTCGGCATCGAGATCACCGACATCGACGGCCAGCGGGTTCGCCGCCGCGATATGCATGGCGATCTGCCGGCCGAGCGCCGACAATTTGGCTTTGTCGCCGGCCGATTCCAGCGCGACGATGATGCCGATCTTGCCGAGCCCGGGCGCAACGGCGGAATGGATGTAGCTGGCAACGACGCCGGTCTCCACGCCCAGGACATCGCTGCGCCTGAGCGTCATGTTCTCGCCGATCGTCGCGATGGCATCGGTGATCGCGGTTTCCACGCTCTTGCCGGTGCCGGGCAGCTCGGCCGCCCTGACCGCCGCCAGCGTTCCATCCGTGCCAAGCGCCGCCGCCGCGATAGCTGAACCGAGCGCCTGGAACTGATCGTTACGGGCAACGAAATCTGTCTCGGCGTTGAGTTCCACGATCGCCGCCCTGGCCTCGCCATCGGCAACGCCGATCAGCCCCTCGGCGGCAACACGGCCGGCCTTCTTGGCGGCTTTGGCCAGGCCCTTGGTCCGCAGCCAGTTGATCGCCGCTTCGATATCGCCATCATTTTCCTGCAAGGCAGTCTTGCAGTCCATCATGCCGACGCCGGTCTTTTCACGCAGTTCCTTCACCATCTGCGCTGTGATGGCCATGCTGTCCTCATTCATTCTCGTGTTTCGATCACGCCGACCTGACTGGCGGCGTCATTTTGCCATCAAACGCGCCGTCAGGCGGCCTTTTCGGCCTCGGTGGCCAAAGTCTTGGCCTGGCCGATCCAGTCGTCACGCTCAATCCGTCCCTTGAAAGCGAGCGCATCGTCGACGTTGGCGATTTCCTCAGCGGTAAAGGCCGCGACCTGGCTGAACCTGGTTATGCCGAGCTCGTTCAACTTGCCTTCCAGAACCGGTCCGACGCCGGAAATCTTCTTCAGATCGTCGGGCTCACCATCCGGCGCAGCAAACAGCGGTTGACCGGCGGCCGGCGAGCCCTCCGGCGCAGCTTCAGGCTCCGCCGCGGCTTCCGGTTCCGGTGCGGGTTCGGGGGCGGCTTCAGGCTCCGGCGCAGCTTCTGGCTCCGGCACGGCTTCGGCCGCCGCTTCCGGCTCCGGCGCGGCTTCTGCCGTGGCTTCCGGTGCCGGCTGGGCTTCCGGTTCGGCTGTTACGTCGAGGATGACGGCGGCCGGTTCGGCGGCGAGCGCCTCTTCGGCCGTGACGTCTTCGGCCGCGCCGACATCGATGCCCAATTCGGCCTGGCTGCGGGAAATGCCGTCAAGCGCGGCGCGGGCAATCAGATCGCAATACAGAGCCACGGCGCGGCCGGCATCGTCATTGCCGGGAATCGGGAAGGTGATGCCGTCGGGATCGCAATTGGTATCGAGAACGGCGGCAACCGGAATTTTCAGCCGGCGCGCCTCGTTGATGGCGATCGCCTCCTTGTTGGTGTCGACCACAAAGATCATGCTGGGAAGGCCGCCCATGTCCTTGATGCCGCCGAGCGCCCGATCCAGCTTGTCCTTTTCGCGGGTCAGCGACAGCCGCTCCTTCTTGGTCAAGCCGTGGACGTCGCCCGCCATCATCTCCTCAAGCGTCTTCAGCCGCTTGATGGAATTGGAAATCGTCTTCCAGTTGGTCAGCATGCCACCAAGCCAGCGAGCATTGACATAATACTGCGCCGACCTGCGGGCCGATTCCGCGATGGTGTCGGATGCCTGCCTCTTGGTGCCGACAAACAGGATTCGTCCGCCGCCGGCGACGGTGTCGCTGACAGCCTGCAACGCCCGGTGCAGCATCGGCACGGTCTGGGCCAGATCGATGATGTGGATATTGTTGCGGTCGCCGAAGATGTATTGACCCATCTTCGGGTTCCAGCGGTGGGTCTGATGACCAAAATGAACGCCAGCCTCAAGCAGCTGACGCATCGAAAAATCGGGAAGCGTCATTCTATTCTCCGGTTTGTCCTCCGCGGGTTCAGGCCAGACGGCCACCGGAAAAGCCGCAATGCAGCTTTCATACCCGCGTGTGAGATGGCGGCCTTATAGGCGAGGCCATTTTATTGTGCAATGCCGAAACGAATTCCGGCTCAAGGTTATCGTATTGACGCATTTTGCCGGCGGCGAACGCCACGCATTGCCCGAACGCCCGTCAGGTGTTTGTCTCAACATGGACAATGCCAGGCACCGCCTTGATCGCACCGGCGACCTGCGGCGTC
>CALZIL010000375.1 GCA_945787495.1 uncultured Afifella sp.
TAATCCCATCATCGTCCCGTCCTCCCGGCAAATCACTCGGAAAACGGAATCACAGCCACTCCCGCCAATCAAGACCGACTAAATCAACAAAATCTGCCAGGAACGGACATGGCATTGTCAGAATAACCGGGCCAACTTTTACAACGATCCGATTCCCCAGGTTAATGCCTTCGTTCAGCACTACAATTTCCGTGGCCACCCGCAACTCGTTGGCTTAGAAGCCAGAAAGTTTCCCGGACCGGCGGTTCAAACCCTTCGGAAAATTAGCAGCCGGGTGGTCCAAGCCAAGGTCGCAGTTCAAGTTGACCGGGAATCGCATTCGGTTAAGCCTACCTGATTGCACAGGAACGAAGGGCAGGCGGCCGGATACCATGCGATCGCGTCACCGGGGCAGACCTCGCAATACCGGCCTGATCTTACCGAATCCGGAATCGGAACCGCACGTCTTGGCAAACTCGGCAACGCCTTCGTCGAGAAAGCCACTCAGGGCACCCGGCAAGCGGAGTGGTGCGCCGGGCGCGAGTTTTTCGACAGCGTGCCGCCTCATCGGCTCGACCTGGCCAAAACGCACCTGAACGTTTGAAGGAAAACACCATGCCCGCCCGCCGCCATATCCGCCTTCATGCCGACGATAATGTCATCGTCGCCATCGACGCCCTTGAACCGGACATGGAGGTCGGCGGTATCGCCGTAAGCTCTCGAATCCCGAAAGGCCACAAGCTTGCCTCGGCAGCGATACCCAGCGGCGATCCGGTGCTCAAATTCGGTCAGATTATCGGTTTTGCAATCACTGATATCGCCGCCGGGGAGCATGTCCACGAGCACAATTGTGCGGTAGCAGAATTTCAGCGCGATTATCGTTTTGCGGAAGGAGCAAGGGAAGAGAACGTTTTGCCGGAAGGCGAGCGCCGGACCTTTGACGGCTTCCGCCGGCGGGGCGGCAAGGTCGGCACGCGCAATTATATCGGCGTCCTGACCAGCGTGAACTGTTCCGCCTCGGTCGCCCGTTTCATTGCCGAGGCCTGCAATCGTACTGGCATGCTCACCGATTTTCCGAATGTCGACGGCGTCGTCTCCTTCGTCCATGGCACCGGTTGTGGCATGGCCGGGTCCGGCGAAGGTTTTGAGCTTTTTGAGCGGACGCTGTGGGGCTATGCCACGCATCCCAATCTTGCCGGCGTTCTTATCGTCGGGCTCGGCTGCGAAGTCTTTCAGATCCCGCGCCTGAAAAAAACCTATGGCGTCACGGAAGGCGCTGCTTTCAAGACCATGACGATCCAGGGCGCCGGTGGCACCAGACGAGCCATTGAGGACGGCGTTGCCGCGATAGGCGACATGCTGTCCGACGCCAACGCGGTGCGCCGCGAGCCGGTGCCGGCCTCGGAGTTGACCCTGGCGCTGCAATGCGGCGGCTCGGACGGTTATTCCGGCATCACCGCCAATCCCGCTTTGGGCGCGGCGGCCGATATGCTGGTGAAGAATGGTGGCACCTGCATTTTATCGGAAACGCCGGAGATCTATGGCGCCGAACACCTGTTGACCCGCCGGGCAAAGGATCACGAGACCGGCGAAAAGCTCGTCGACCTCATTCACTGGTGGGAGGCCTATACGGCCAAAAATGGCGGCGAGATGAACAACAACCCCTCGCCCGGCAACAAGGCCGGTGGTCTAACGACCATTCTGGAAAAGTCGCTGGGCGCCGCCGTCAAGGGCGGCACCAGTACCTTGCGCGGCGTTTATCGCTATGCCGAACCGGTCACCGAACGCGGTTTCGTGTTCATGGATTCGCCCGGCTACGACCCCTGTTCCGTCACTGGCCAAGTGGCGTCGGGCGCCAATCTGGTCGCCTTCACCACCGGCCGCGGCTCGGCCTTCGGCTACAAGCCGGCGCCGTCGATCAAGATGGCGACGAATTCCGATACCTACACCCGCATGAGCGACGACATGGACATCAATTGCGGCGATGTGCTTGACGGTGTCTCGATCGAGGACAAGGGCCGGGAGATTTTTGAGGAGATACTCAAGGTCGCCTCCGGCAAGCGCTCCAAATCCGAAGACTTCGGCTATGGCGACAATGAATTCGTGCCCTGGCAGATCGGCGCCGTGATGTAGGCGTTTGTCTCCCTTTGCAGCCGTATTGGCGCGCACCAGGCCACTGAAGCGAAACGGCGCTGACCTGCTTGCGCGGAGCGAGCATTTCCCGACAGAACCTTGGAGCGAGATGAGGTCAAATGATTCAATTTGACATCATCTCGCTCTAGGGTCTGTTGGGATTCAGGATTCCCCTTTGGTTCGAAAAATGATTCAAGCTCCGAAAGGAGTTTGGCATGGATCGATTCGTACTGA
>CALZIL010000376.1 GCA_945787495.1 uncultured Afifella sp.
AACAAGAACCGGATCTTCAATTACGTGCCGCAGCAATACATGGACCGGATTCCGCCCGAGAACCGCGATCCGCTGCTCATCCGCGTCAATGAGGCAATGGTCGTGTTCTATAACCGCGAAGCCTATCCCGACGCCCCGCCGGTCAAGAATATCTGGGAGCTGACCGAGCCCGATTTCGAAGGCCGCGTCGGCATCAAGAATCCAATGTCTTCCGGTTCCACTCTCATGGGCGTGGCAACGCTGGTACAGCATCCTGAAGAAATGGCCGCCGCATACAAGCGCTACAAGGGCGAGGACATCGTGCTCAGCGAAGGCGTTCCCGACGCCGGCTACGAATTCGTTGCCCGGCTGCTGAAAAACGATCTGGTGATCTTCAAGTCCGGCTCCAAACTGGCCGGCGCGTCCGGCAAGAAGGGCCAGGACAAGCCCCTCGTTGCCTTTGCCAATATGACCTATATCGCCAGGAATGACTCTGACGACTACGCCAACGTCATCCTGTCCGATCTCGACCCCGTATCGAAACTGGTCTACCCGACATATACGGCGATCGCCCGCCAGGCGCCGCACCCAAACGCGGCCAAGGTTCTTACCGCCTACCTGTTGGGAAGCCTGGACCTGAACCCGGATACGGTGCTGAAAAAGCCCTATTTGGAAGGGGAAAGCTTTGCGAAGCTGCAAGGTCTGGCGCCATATTTCGACCCAGGCTCGGTGAGCCCGCGCAAAGACGTGCCGCTGCCCGAAGGCGGAGAGATCTGGACTGAAATGAAGGGCTGGAACGTGTCGGCCGATTTTATGTGGAACGAAGGGCCGAAGCTTCGCGATTTCTGGCTTTTGCAATCCAGCCAGTAGATCGATCGGCAGCCTGTTGGAGCAAATTTGTCTAACGGGTATCAGAAAATCGTACGGCAAGGAGGTTGCAGTCCAGAATTTGGACCTGACCGTCGAGCCGGGTGAATTTCTGACTATCCTCGGGCCGTCCGGATGCGGCAAGACGACGACGCTGCGTGCGATCGCCGGGCTTGAAGAGCCCGATGACGGTGAGATTGTGCTTGGCGAACGCACGGTCTTTTCGCGCCGTAAGGGCGTTATCGTCCCGCCTGAAAAGCGCGGTCTTGGGCTGATCTTCCAAAGCTACGCTCTGTGGCCGCATATGACGGTGGAGCGCAACATCACGCTGCCGCTCAAGGAAAAGGGGTTGAGCCAGTCGCAAACCGAGGACCGGCTGACCACGGCGCTGGATATGGTGCAGATGACGGATCTGCGTTTGCGCTATCCCTCCGAATTGTCGGGGGGCCAGCAGCAGCGGGTGGCGGTGGCGCGGATTATCGCGCTGCGCCCCTCGATCCTTCTGATGGACGAGCCGCTTTCCAATCTCGACGCCAAGCTGCGAACGGAAATGCGCGCCGAGTTGAAGCGGCTTCACCGCGACCTGGAATCGACGACCGTTTATGTCACCCACGACCAGATTGAGGCGTTGACGCTGTCGGACCGGATAATTGTCATGGAACAGGGGCGGGTCATGCAGGAAGGCGCGCCCTATGATATCTATCACCATCCGCAGAACCTGTTCGTCGCCGAATTCATCGGCGATCCCCGCATCAATCTGTTTACCGGAAGTCTGGTGCGCGAGAATGGCGCGATCGGGCTGGATTGTGGCGACATGGTCTTGCCGGCAGGCGGCGCGCTGGATGCGCGATCGGGCAGACTGACCGCCTCGGTTCGGCCCGAAAGCATCAAAGTTTCGACCACGCAAAAGGACGAGTGGCTGGCAGTCAGTCTGGACAACATCCAGCCGACCGGCGCCAGCACGATCCTCCAGGTCCACGCCGGCAATAGCCGGTTCACCCTGCTTCAGCCGGGATTTATCAGGATGGATGTGGGCGAACCGCTGTGGATCGACTTTGACCCGGCGACGCTGAATTTCTTTGACCCTGACAGCAAAAACAATCTTTCGGGCGTCTAGCTCCGTTCACACAACAGGACCGGACCATTCATGCCGCCAATTGCCAGACAGATCGAAGGCCGGCCGCCAATTTGGTCCATCCGCAATCTTGGCTATCAATCCTACCGCCTGATCAACCGGCCCGAACTGATTATCGGCACGGTCTGTCTGGCCGTGCTCGGTTTTCTGGTGCTGGTCCCGCTTCTGGAGATCATACGCGACGCCTTCAGCTTCCAGAGCTATGACCTGGCTTATCGTCCCGACGGCAAGGTCGGTTCCTTTACCCTGTTCCACCTTGAGCGGGTGTTCGTCGGCCCGATCTCAAAGGCGCTTTTTCTTCGCCCGCTTATAAACAGTCTGTCCATCGGCGTCTCCGTCACCGTCATCGGCGTCAGTATCGGATGGCACGCTCGGCGCGATGATCGTGATCCCCTACATGATGCCGTCCTGGGTGATGGCGCTCGCCTGGCTGAGCCTTTTCAAGAACGACCGGATCGGCGGCGCGGAAGGTTTGATCACCAATTTCTTCGGGGTCCGCGCGCCGGACTGGATTTCCTACGGGTTCTTCCCGATCGTCATCACCTTGTCGCTGCACTACTTCGCCTATGCCTACCTTCTGATGTCGGGCGCGTTGGCGACCGTCGACGCGGAGATGGAGGAAGCCGGCGCCACCTGCGGCATGAACCGCTGGCAGCGGCTTTGGCGGATCACCGTGCCGCTTCTGCTGCCGGCGCTCGGATCGGCCATTGTGCTGACCTTCATCCGCATATTGGGAACCTTCGGCACGCCGGCGCTGCTCGGTCTGCCGGTCCGGTTCTTCACTTTCTCCACGCAGATCTACGCCTCGATCAATGCCCGTAACAGCGGTGACGCCTTTGTGCTGGCGCTGGTGCTGATCGTCATGGCGATAAGCTTCATCTGGATCAACAGCCGGATCATCGGCATCCGCAAGAGCTTTGTCACCATGACCGGCAAGGGATTCAGGCGTCGAGAGAGCGATCTGGGCAAATGGCGCTGGGTGGCGACGGCCGGCGTCGGGCTTTTCCTGTTTGCCACGGTGTTCCTGCCACTATCGATCCTGCTTTGGGAATCGCTGATCCTCGTCGCGGGCGACTATAATTTCACCAATCTCACCACCTATTTCTGGATTGGCGAAGGCAACGTCAATCTCGCCTATGGCGAACCGGGCGTCCTGCATAACAGAGGCATCCTGACGGCTCTGTCGAACAGCCTCAAGCTTGGTTTTTCGGCCGCCATCTTCAATGGCATACTGGGATTGCTGGTTGGATACGCCGTCGTCCGCGGGCGCGGCCTGAGACTGGCCAGATGGCTGGAAAGCGTGGCTTTCGCACCCTACATTTTCCCCTCCATCGCCCTTGGGGCGATTTATATCGGCATGTTTTCCACGCCGGTCGGCCCGATCCCGGCTTTATATGGAACCTTCGCCATCCTTGTGCTTATTACCGTCGTAAAGAACCTGCCATTTACCTCGCGCACCGGCATCGCCGCGATGCTGCAGATCGACAAATCGCTTGAGGAAACCGCGCGGGTCCAGGGCATCGGCTGGTTTCGCCGCATGAGCCGGATCATCCTGCCGCTGTCCATGAGCGGCCTGGTGTCGGGCATGCTGCTGACCTTCATCACCGCAATGCGCGAACTGTCGCTGATCGTGTTGTTGCTGTCGCCGGCCAACATGGTGCTCACCGGTGTCATTTTTTCCTATCAGGAGCAGGACATGGCCCAGCATTCTGGGGCGGTCACGCTGCTTCTAGTTTTGATAATTGTCTCTGTGAATGTTCTCGTGAGGGTGTTGTCAGGCAGCGCCGGGGTGTTGGGGCTGAAGAACAGCTAAGCGCTCGCGTCCAGGGGCCATGCCGAAAGCGTGTGTTCCGTTCCTACGGATACACACCTATTATTTATAGGAATTCAGGAACGGTGGAATTATCGTTTTAAA
>CALZIL010000377.1 GCA_945787495.1 uncultured Afifella sp.
ACAACCGCTTCGTGCGCTGGGCGGCCAAGGGCGTGTGGAGCGATATTTTCCATGCTCTGGCGTCAGCTGGTGGCCCGCCGGCACAGGTTCTGATCGACTCCTCGGCCGTCAAGGCTCATCGCTGTGCTAGTGGCGGAAAAGGGGGGAGCGCACTCAGGCGATCGGGCGCTCACGCGGCGGGCGGACGACCAAGATCCACGCCCTGACCGATGGCGAATGTCGCCCCATCGCCTTCCTGCTGACGGGCGGACAAGTGGCTGATTGTACAGCCGGAAGCCTTCTGCTGGAGCAAATGCCAGATGCCCCGATCCTCAATGGCGACAAGGGCTATGATTCAGACGCAATCCGCCGTCAGGTTGAGGAGCGCGGTGCGATGCCGAACATCCCGCCCAAGTCCAACAGACTTTGGAAGAACTGCTTCTCGCCCTTCCTCTACCGTGACCGCAACGCCTTCGAACGCATGTTTGGGCGCCTCAAGGACTTCCGCCGTATCGCGACAAGGTATGACCGCCTGGCAGGTAATTACCTTGCCGCCGTCTGCCTTGCGGCAACCGTGTGCTACTGGTTATGAGTCCGGACCCTAGCACTACTTTGGCAGTTTCATTAATGGCTCCATCGCAGCCTGATGCGGCAGTGCGGACATCGCTCTGGCGGTGGCTTTGGCATGAGGGCGACGACGACGGCGCGTCGCACGGCCGGCAGGGTCGGCTGAGGCGGGCCGCGCCGGGCTCTTTTTTTCCCGCCCGGCCTGGCCGAGACGCCGATGCTGGAGGAAGGCGTAGGCAATCATGGTCATCAGCGTGTGCCGGTGCAGCCCCTGCCAGGAGCGGCCCTCGAAGTGGTCGAGACCGAGTTCTTCCTTCATCTGCTGATGGGCCTGTTCGCATACCCAGCGCGCCTTGATGACGGCGGCGAGCGTCTTCAGGCCGGTGTTGGCTGGCAGGTTGGAGAGGTAGTATTTGCGCTCGCCGGAGACCCGCAGTTCGCCGATCAGCCACGCCTCCTGGCCCGGCATATGCTGCTGGCCCTTGTCGCGGATGCGCTGTGGTGGGCCATCGGCGACGCGGATGCGCATGGCGGCAAAGGCCGCCTTGAGCGGCCCCTTGGTTCCGGTCCGCCAACTCAGGCTTGTCCATGAAGCCGCGGCGAGCATCGCCTCGGCAGAAACCGACAGCATGTCGGGGATCGGGTTCTTGCGCGGGCGGCCACGGCCAGCAACCGGAAAGATCAAAGAGACATCGGCCGGATAAACCTTCTGATGCTTCGGGATGCCGACGGCCCAAACGAGATTGCGTGCGCTCAGGCCGTGACGGAAAGATGCCGACAGGCCGTAGCCGGCATCGGCAAGGACGGTGCCGAAGCGGACGCCAGCGGCCATCAGCCGATCGATCTCGTCGAGCGCCATCTCAGGTTTGGTGCGTAGCTGACGATGGTCCTGCGGAACGCCGGCGCGCTCCATACGTGCGAGGTCGCCCGTCCAGCGCTCCGGCAGGAACAGCCGCAGACCGACCACCACGGGAACCTCGTCGCGGGTAAGCGTCAGCGAGACCAATGTCTGGCAATTGGCGTTCTTGCCGAGCGCTGAGGCATATTGCGGCGCCACGCCGACAGAATGTTTGCCCTTCTTTGGCAAGGCCGTGTCATCAACGATCAGCACCGCGCCCGTGCCGCCGACCATCCTGTCTGCCTGGATCGCCAGCTCCTCCTCCAGCGGCCCGGCATCCCACACCCCGGCCGAGATGAAATGGTGCAGCCGGTCGTAACGGTTCGGCGCCAATCGTGCCGCCATCGGCTCGATCGACTTGCGCTCGCCCGGGCCGATCAGCCCGGCCACATAGAGTGGGCACATTTGCCGCCGCCGCTTGTGACCAAGCTTATCCAGAAACGGCTTGAGCCATTCCAGAAGCTCGTCATTCCACCTCGCCATGTCGCCCTCCAATCATGATCAGAGCGCAAAGCATCATCAGTCCTTGGTAACCAAAACGTTAATCTGCCAAAGTAGTGCTAGACCGCCTCAAGCGCCACGGCGATGCCTTGGCCGACGCCGATGCACATGGTCGCCAGCGCCTTGTTGCCCGCTTTGCCGGCAATATCCAGCGCCGCCGTGCCGGTAATGCGCGCCCCCGATGCGCCGAGCGGATGGCCGAGGGCGATGGCGCCGCCATTGGGATTGACGTGGGGCGCATCGTCGGCAACGCCAAGATTGCGCAGGACGGCAAGACCCTGTGCGGCGAAAGCCTCGTTGAGCTCAATGACATCGAAAGCATCGACGCCAATGCCGAGCCGGCCGCACAGTTTGCGCGTTGCCGGCGCCGGGCCCATGCCCATGATACGCGCGTCAGGCCATGCTTTGCCGCCGCCGCCTCGGACGCAACGATAAGCGCCGCCGCGCCGTCATTGACGCCTGAGGCATTGCCGGCCGTTACCGTACCGCCGTCGCGGAACGGCGCACGCAATTTCGCCAGTCCCTCCAGCGTCGTGTCGGCGCGCGGATGCTCGTCGGTCTCGACACTCACCGGCTCGCCCTTGCGTTGCGGGATGGTGACGGGAACGATCTCAGTCGCTAGCCGGCCGCTCTCTAGAGCTGCCGCGGCCCGTTGCTGGCTGCGCAGCGCGAAGGCGTCCTGGTCGGGACGTGAGATATTGAACTCCTCGGCGACATTTTCCGCCGTTTCCGGCATGGAATCGACGCCGTACATTTGCCGCATCAGCGGGTTGATCAGCCGCCAGCCAATGGTTGTATCCTCCATCGAGGCGACCCGCGAAAAGGCGCTTTCCGCCTTGGGCACGACAAATGGCGAGCGCGACATGGATTCGACACCGCCGGCGATCATCAGTTCTGCTTCGCCGGCCCTGATCGCCCGCGCGGTGATCGCAATGGCGTCCATGCCCGAACCGCACAGCCGGTTGATGGTCGCCCCCGGCACACTTTCGGGCAGGCCGGCGAGCAGCAGGCTCATGCGGGCGACATTGCGATTGTCCTCGCCGGCCTGATTGACGCAGCCAAAGATGACGTCCTCAACGGCCTGCCAATCGACGCCGGCATGCCGCGCCATCAGCGCTTTCAGCGGCACAGCGCCGAGATCATCGGTGCGTACGGCCGACAGCGCCCCGGCAAAGCGGCCAATCGGCGTGCGCACATAATCGCAGATAAAAGCTTCAGCCATGATTCGAAGTCCCGCTTTTCCTGTCGCCTTGATGCGCCGCTTTGGTGCGGGCGTGAAGATCGCGCAGCACCTTCAATTCCCGTGCACCTGGCGGTGGCGTTTCGGTAACGTCATCGGCAAATTTCGCCGCCCAGCCGACTGTATCCTCAACCGCGCCGCGTGTAACGCCGGGATGCAGCGAGACGACGGTGAATTCATGAGACTGCGGCTCTGGCTCCCAGACCGCCAGATCGGTGATCAGCCGCGACGGTCCCCTGGTCGTCACGCCATGGCGGGCGCGGTCATCGCCGCCTTTGCCGTGACCCATGGAGGTGAAAAAATCGATTTTTTCCACAAAGCGGCGTTTTGACTGCTTCATGGTAATGAAAATCTCGCCGCACGAGATGGCGATTTCCGGCGCGCCGCCACCGCCGGGCAGCCGCACCTTCGGGCGATGATAATCG
>CALZIL010000378.1 GCA_945787495.1 uncultured Afifella sp.
TTGGTGTTCCCGACAGCATCGGCTCCGGCGGCGGCGTCAAGGCCGTCGGCAAGGGCAGTTACAAGCTTGGCCGGGTTGCCCGTCCGATCAAGGACAAGGAAAAGCATTACGGTTTGAAATATCATCCGATTGCCAAGATTCCGGTCGTCTTCTACGTCAACAAGAGCGTTGGGGTGAAAAACCTTTCCGCCGAGCAGGTTGTCGGCGTTTACAGCGGCAAGATCAAAAACTGGAAAGATGTTGGCGGCAAGGATGCGCCGATCCGCGTCGTGCGGCGTGAAGATGGCGATTCGTCGCTCAGCGTCCTCAAGAAAACCTTTCCGGGCTTCAAGGAACTGGTGATGACAAAGCGGGCGAAAACGGCAACATCGACGCCGGAGAGCTTTGCATCTGTTGAGGCGAAAGAGGGCGCCATCGGTTTTGGCCCCTATTCCGGCGCGCTCGCGGCCAATGTCAACATTCTGACCGTTGACGGTCTGGCGCCGACAAATCCGGCCTATCCGAGCGTCACCACTCTGGCGCTGATCTACAAGCCGGATTCAAGAACAGGCAATGTCGCCCAGTTCCTGGAATTCACGACGTCCATGGCCGGGCGTGAGGCTATCGTGTCGGCCAACGCAGTGCCGCACTGACACCGCATGAAAACCGCTCCAGGCGCTGAACATTCGGTGCCTGGAGCATCCAAATTATTTTCCTTCGCCGGCAGCAGACATTTTGCTTTGCCGGCAATCTGGGTTGAGATCATGACACGGTGGGGTTGAGATCATGAAGTTCGGACTGAAATCAAACATGCTGTTTGGATTCGTTTCCGCGGCGGTCGCGATCATTTTCACCATCGGCATGGTCGTGACCTGGAAACTGAACGAAAGCACCGGCGAGAGTGCCGCACTCATCACCGATGTCGTCAGAGCCAACGCCAATGAGCGGGTTCGCGGACACCTTAAGATATTTGACGACTATCTTGCCCTGATCGAGGAAAGAATCTCTACCCAGGCAACCATCATCAACAGTCAACCGGGTGTGGCCCAATTCCTTGAAAATGATCACCTGCCGCCGCTGAAAAGGCATCTCAGTTCAGCCGCGGAATTGGGCCAATTGTCGTTTGGGATATTCTTCGATCTGGAAGGCGACCAGTCCGTCACATTTCCGGAAAACGATACGGAAATCAGCCTTGATCAGCAATTCGGGGTCCTGGATTCCGGCGGATCACTTCGTGCACGACTTTCGGCAATTGATGTGGCGAGCTGGGGCTCTTTATCATCAGTCATGCGGCTTGACGGCGACTTCCTGCAAAACTTCGGCCTCAGCGACATTATCGGCGAAGGCGAAGGCGCACTTGCTACCGTCTCCGCAATCGCAATCCGCGATGAATTTGGCGATCCGGTCGGCTTTCTGGTGCTCGGTAAAGTTCTGAACGGCTATACCGAGCTGCTGGAGCAGCTGAACGCGATCACCAGTTCGGCTTACGCGATCTATGTCGATGGCAGGGCGATCTCAAGCGCCGGCTTTGGGGCAATCGTGCCAGGCATGGATAGTGAAGCTGAAGCGGCGATAGTTGAATCCGCTGAAGGGCAAATCGTTGCGCTGGAAGCCGACGGCGAAAAGTATATTGCGTTTTGCGCACCTACCGGGCTGGAAACTGGCGTGAACGGTGCCTGCCTCTGTGCCGGCGTTCCCGAAGCGGGGGTCGTTTCCGCGCAAAATGACATGGTGTCTTACGGAACCGCGACCAGCAGAGCCGTCCAGCTTTCGATCGTGATTATCGGCCTCATTTCGCTGGCCGTCTTTGTCATACTGTCATTCATCATGGCAAACAGGATCGTCGGACCGCTTGTGAGGATGACTGGCGTCACCGGCAAACTGGCCGGTGGCGACATGCAGGTTCAGATCCCCGGCGGTGACCGCGCCGACGAGATCGGCGAAATGGCGCGCTCTCTGGAGCAAATCCGCGCTGTTGGCGTCACGGCGGCCCGGGCGCAGTCGTCGCTGGACGACGCCTCGGGGCCGATGATGATCGTCGATGTCGACGGCACCGTGCTCTTCGCCAACAAGACAATGGCCGCACTGGCCGAAAATCTGGCTGCCGAACTGGGCGGCGAGCTGCGCGGTTTTGCCGACGGCGTGCTCACCGGCAATGCCTTCGACACGCTGCATAATGTCGAGTCAATGCAGGCCGAGCGTCTGATGAATCTGGATCAACCCGCATCGGCGCGCATGGTTGCCGGCGGCTGCACCATCGACCTGACGGCAAGCCCGGTCTTCAACGAGGCCGGCGAGCGGCTTGGCGCCGTTGTGGAATGGGCCGACATGACCGGCGAGGTCGCGGTCGAGTGCCGCCGGCCAGGGTGAATTCTCGCAGCGTTTGAACGAGGACGGCAAGACCGGCTTCATGCTCGATCTGGCGCAGGGCATGAACGAACTGACCGGCGCCGTCGATCGCGGCCTGTCTGAGACTGTGAAGGTTGTATCGGCGCTGGCCGAGGGCGATCTGACGCAGCGCATGGAAGGCGACTATGAGGGCGCCTTTGCCCGGCTGAAAGACGACGCCAATTCCATGGCCGAACAGATCGAGTCGATCGCTGAGCGCATCTCCTCGGTGACCGGCGCGGTGCGCGGCGCGACGCGCGAAATCGCCACCGGCATCTCCGATCTCTCCGCCCGCACCGAGCATCAGGCCTCGTCGCTGGAAGAGACGACCGCCTCGATGGAGGAGTTATCGACAACGGTGCGGCAGAACGCCGGCAATGCCCAGGAGGCCAACCAGGTCTCCGTCGTGGCGCGCAACTCTGCCGATGCCGGCAGCGCGGTCGCCAAAAAGGCCGTCTCGGCAATGAGCGGTATCGAGGACTCCTCGCGGCAGATCACCGACATTGTCGGGCTGATCCAGGAGATCGCCTTCCAGACCAACCTTCTGGCGCTGAATGCCTCGGTGGAGGCGGCGCGGGCCGGTGAC
>CALZIL010000379.1 GCA_945787495.1 uncultured Afifella sp.
CCTCTACAAGCAGCGCAATCGCATCGAACGCATGTTCGGACGTCTCAAGGACTGGCGGCGCATCGCAACCCGCTACGACCGATGTGCACATGCCTTCATCAGCGCAATCGCAATTGCCGCAACCGTCATCTTCTGGTTATGAGTCCTCAGCCTAACTTTGTATTTGGTACACAACCGGAGTCAGGTCACATTTTCTGTCCAAAGTCTGGTTCCTGAAATCCAACCGGAACAAGATCAACTCGTTCTGCGGGGAGTCGAATTCATGAGCCAATCTCCTTTCAATGTCGCGTCGATCGGCATCGGGTGGTGGTCGGATGTTTTGGCCGATGCGGCAGCGCGCACCGGCGGCCGGGTTCAGGTGGTCTCGTGCTTCACCCGGTCGCAAGACAAGCGCCGGTCTTTCTCGGAAAAATACAATTGCCGCGCTGCCGCCAGCCTAGACGATGTCCTGGCAGATCGGGAGGTGGAGGGCGTCATCAACACCACGCCCAACCATGCGCATCTGGAAACCACGGCCGCCGCCGCACGGGCCGGCAAGCATGTGTTCCTGGACAAACCCATTGCCAACACCATCGGCGAGGCAAAGGCGATTACCAAGGCCTGCAAGGACGCCGGCGTTACTCTGGCCGTCGGTTATCAGCGCCGGCGGGAAAGTCATTTCCGCTGGATCAAGGACCGCATCGACGCCGGAGATGTCGGTAAGCTCGTTCAGGCCGAAGCCAATATCAGCCGCGACCGCGAAGGCCAGTTTGAACCGGGCCATTGGCGCTATACGGCTGAGGGCATGCCGGGCGGTGTGATGCTGCAGATCGGCCTGCATTATGTGGATGTCCTGATGATGCTCTTGGGGCCGGTGAAAACCGTCTCCGGCATGGCCTCGCAACTGGTGCTGCCGGGCGACAATCCCGATGTCGGCACGCTGTTGATGACCCATGAAAACGGCGCGGTGTCGTCGCTGTCCACCAGCTATGCATCCGCGTCCGAATATTATCTGATGAACATCTACGGCAAACGCATGAGTTTTTACTACAATCTGTTTGATGGCCTTCGCTGTCTGAAACAGGGCGAATCCGGCTCGACCGCCGTCGCCGTCGAAAAAACCGATACCTTGGCCGAGGAACTCATCGAATGGGCCGACGCGGCGCGAGGCGTTGGCACGACGGAAGTGGGCGGAGAGGGCGCGACGGAATCGCTGGCTGTGGTCAAGGCGGGGATCAAATCGGTCCGCGAGGGCCGGCATGTGGACGTGGCGGAAATTCTGGCATCGGACGACTAACGCCCGACCTGCCACAGAATGTCCGTTCTTTGGGGGCGGAGCCGACGTCAAGGATGCCGTTCTTGGCCCGCGGAACTTGAGAGCGCTGCAAGCGGCCTGTTTCACTCGACCAGTGGCTTGTCCGGGGTCTACCGGCCGATGATGGCGCGCCTGCAATCGTTCGTGGGCTCCGAGCCCTGGATCGCGACGATCACATTGCCAGCGACCATGCCCTGCTCCACCGCCTCATGCGCGGCGACTCTGTCGGAGAGGATGCAGAGGAGCATGAAGCGGACGGCGATGGGCTTTTTCAAGAACAATCCGGGCTGGATTGGTATGGCCCCCAACATGAACGCCTTCGGCCAACACGGCTCGGGCGGGGCTCTCGCCTTTGCCGACCCGGAACACAATCTCGCCTTTGCCGCGCAATCCAATTTCCAGTGCGAGGGCAATGGTGTCGGCCGGCGCACCGATGCACTGGTCGAGGCGACGTTCGCCTCGCTCCCCTGAGCCCGGGCGCAACGCTGCTACGGGCCGCCCGTTCTATAGAAACCTCGACAGGATCGAAAACGAGGCCGTTCGACGCTGGTTTCTGGCGGCAAAAACGGTGATCCGGCCTGGCCATGCAGAGTAGTTCCAATCGATCAGGTATAGTGATACCTCATAGGATCAGCCGATGCGCTCGAACTCGATCGGCGGCTTGCCGGCGACCTCGGGATTGAGCAGCCAGCGCAGCTCGCGGCCCTGCATGTGAGCCAGGATGTTGTCGACCACCTGCTGAGCCATCCAGCGCCTTGTCTCCTCGGCCGAGGTCCCGATATGCGGCGTCAGCACAACATTTTCAAATGCCAGGAGACGCGGGTCGGGACCGTGGTCGGAATCAGGAATTTCGATGGCGTAGACGTAAAGTCCGGCGCCCCTGATGCGGCCGGCCTGAAGCACATCGACAAGAGCGGACTCGTCCAACACCGGGCCACGCGAAGTATTGACCAACAGGGCGCTCGGCTTCATCAGCGAAAGCAGCTCCGCGCCGACGAGACCCTTGGTCTCGTTGGTCTGCGTCGTCGTTA
>CALZIL010000380.1 GCA_945787495.1 uncultured Afifella sp.
GGCCGCCGACGGCGTCGCGTCGCCATCGGCGATCGGCACGCCAAGGCCGGAGACAGCCATCTCCGGCACCGCTGCTTGGACATTAATCGTCAGTGCGGCTACCGCGGTGCCGTCGCCGCCCGTCCCGGATCCGTTCGCCGACAAACCGGCGCCGGACATGTTGACGCTGCCGGCGGCCAATGGCGCGGTCCAGTCAAAGCTCCAGGAGACGCTGCCAGCCGCGAAACTCTTTTCGGTATTGTGGATCAACTCGCCACTTTGGACCTCGGTACCGGCGTCGGTCGCGGTGAACGTCCCGGCGCTTGCCGCAACATCCAGGCCGCCAACGGATGCCGGCCCGCCGGTTATGGTCAACGTGTAGCTATTGGTAGCGCCGGGGGTGACCGACGTCGGGCCGATGAGCATTACCGATGGAGCAGCCCCGCCACCGTGGCAGACCGTGCAATCAGTGCCACTGATCCCGGAAAAGCCGGTGATTCCGCCGCTACGCGCATTTGCCGTGCCCGGTTGAAAGAGTATCAGTCCAGCGATCAGCAGGAAGAAGGGGAGGGAAAGAACCGCTCTCAACAGAGCGTGATCGCAGCTCGTGAACCACCTGATGCCAAAGTTACGATATCTGTCTGCTCGCTGAGAACTAGAAAAATCTGAACTAAAATTTACATCTGTGTTCTTGCCCCGCATGAAATCCATGAACATGATTTCTCGCCCCCGAATCAGTTCAAAATTCGCCCCCCGAATCAATTGGTTAACTTTTCTTAATGCTTGGTTAAGCTGCATGCGCGGTATTGTCACATCAACTCAGCATCAGCCGCCGGACCCGGTATTGACATGAGCCAACTCCGATTACGGCTCGGTGAGTCCTCCCGCCACTATTCCAGGCTCATAGCCGCCCGTTCGATCCGTGAAAGGGCTGCCGCGTCGCTGGCAAATTGATCGCGGGCACGGGCAAGCGCCCGGCGCGCCTGTTCGTTACGCCCCAGAACCAGTAGGAACGCATCAGCATCAGCCAGCCGTCGATGTCATAGCCATCGGCGTCCAGCCGCTCGGCCAGGCTCATGACCATCTGCTCGATCGTTGCCGCATGCTCCGATGTTGGAGCCGCCCCGACGCTTTCCAAGTTGCCGCCCGTCGTGTCTGACAGCCCCCACGGGGCTGCCAGCTTTTCAAACTCTACCGCAGCAAGATTGCCCCCAAACGGCGTACCCGATCAGAGGTGTCAGACGGTATTTCCGCCAGCAACTTAAAGTTCTCAGGAGTCCGTTCCGGGTCACTTTTGCCCTTCGGGCTAATGGCAGGTATCGGGGGTACAGCTGCCGCCGATTGATGGCAGCTCAAGAGTCTCCAATGGGGCACTTGTGCTCGTAGACAGCGGATCTTGGATTACCGGAATGCGCTAATTTTCTCCGTGCGAAGTTGCCCCAGTGGATGTCCGAAGTTGAAGGAATAGCGGTCGCCATCCGAGATGCCGACACCGGCATTGAGTGCCTGAGCGGACATTCGTGGTGTCTGAATATCAGGCGCAATTCGGCACATCACGATGCCGGTGGAGGAGTCGTCCATCGCATCAATTGCGGAAGTTTTGCACAACCGGCTCAGCCTGCAGCCTATCCCGTTACCCGCCAAGCAATGGAGACCGGAAGCCGCTGTATTTTTATAAGGCTCTGGTGTCGAATCAGGGCTCAGGTTATGAATCCATTGATTAGCATCGCTGAGTTGCCGGCCAATGGGTAGGGGGGACGGCAAAAATGAACCCGAATTGTTTGGGGAACGGGAAACGCAATTTAACGAAAGGCAGTGTCGCCGCGGCAGTGCTTGCGCTTGCTTTTTCGGCGGATGCCTACCTGCCCGATATAGTGCCGCCGATATTCGTCGGCCAGGCGTCAGCCGCGAACCCAAACAGCAATGGCAACGGCAATAGCGGCAATAACAAAGGCAACGGCGGGCGAAGTGCCGATGCCCCATCGGGTCGAGGTAACGCGTCAGCGCGCGGCGGGCCTGCGTCGAGCCGGGGCATTGGTCGTGGACTGCTGCGCCTGCTGACGACCGGCAGCGCTAGGCCGTCATCCACCGGCACCACCCCTGCCGGAATCGCCACGGGCGCGCCCCTGCAATTGCTGCCACCACATTTGACCGGCGCAGTGACCGATACTGCGATTGTCGGGCCGCCGGATCCAAAGCCGGACGCGCCGGCGCAATTGCTGCTATCGCAGGCAACCGGCGCAGCGACCGATGCCGCGCCTGTCGGGCCACCGGATCGGCAGCCGGCCGGACCGTATTTGCCAGCCTCATAATCGAAGCGTTCGAGGAAGCCGAAGACCAGTCCTCTGACGAATAGCGCAGGACGGTTTATGACGATTTGGCCGCCTCTATGGTGGAATAGCTACGATCTAATCTGACATTTGGAACTTTTCAGATCGCCGTTCCGAGCGCGTTTTCCTACGAGCGAGCGAGGAACGAAGTGATGACAGACAATCAGAAATTTGACGGGGGCAAAGTTGACCTTCTGACGTTGGCCGAGCAGCGTCGCCGGCACTCAAAAGGCCGCGCAAATATTCCAATCGACAATGCTGCCATGTCGCTGTGGAGTAGCAGGAAACGGTGGATCGTACCTTGATCGATGGCCGTTGTTGGGATGGACCGGAGACTCCCCAAGGCGATGGAAATTCAACTGGGGCAATTATGCAACATCGAGTTGAAATGCGCTCAGGGTTGGTCTGATCGACTCCAAATGAATTGGTCAAATTGCTAGGCTAAATGGGGCGAAAGGCGCAATCGAGCGCCTTTCTGGGGGTATGACATTGAAACTCAAGAGCCTTCTTTTCGGCTCGGTCGCCGCCCTGGCGATCGAGACGGTCTTGCGGAGTAGGTCACCGCGCGGGCGGGGAAAGAAGTT
>CALZIL010000381.1 GCA_945787495.1 uncultured Afifella sp.
ATTGCCAGCGGCAAGCCGAACGCCGCTGCCGGATTGCCAGACTGTCCGGGTTGGAACTTCATCGCCTGTTTTCTGCCTGTTCGTTCAGAGAAATCACAAGCAGGACCATATTATAATTAGGACATAATTCCTAGTCCGCTTTTGGCGATGTCATGTCGGCTCTACAGTCAGGAGCGGACATCCTGTGCCGGGTTGGTGGAGTGCACCCCTTGAGGTGGACAGATGAGATGTTGATCATTGGACCATCTGCCGGGCGTGCTCTTCCTCGAAGTTTATGGGACTGCGGTAGCCGAGGGCTGAGTGCAGCCGCTTGGCATTGTAAACGTCCTCGATGAAGCGCGGCAGCCCTGTCGCGACCGCCCAAAGAATGCGTGCCAACTCGGAGGCACGCACTCTCCGCATTCGCGAGCTATTTGGTCTTTCCCTTGACCTTGAAACCGTCCGAGAGCGTCGACAGGAACGCAACGATCGCATCCTCCTCTTCGGGGGTCAGGCCGAGATTGCCCAGCTCACCTGTGTTGACGTTCTCAGGAACCTCCGGTACCGGCCAGCAGTCGTCGGCCAGGGCGTCCTTTTCCGTCGTGAAGGGATCGGGGCAAACGGCCTTCGCGTCGCGGGTGTTGTAGAAGTGCACGATCGAGTTGAGGCTCATGAAGTAGCCATTGTGGGCGTAGGCCTTGGGAAACCCGTCCCCGAAGCGCTTGTCCACGTTTCTGAGCGTCGGCACCTTGTGCTTTCCTCGATTCTCGGAGGCCTTGTCGGCCCACTCCGGACGGGTCTCCAGGAACCCGCCCAGGCCGGCGTCCACCCAGTCGCGTCCTTCGGGGTTGATCGGGCTGCCGTCGTCGAGAAACACTTCGTCCATCTCGTAGAATGGGTTCTCGGGGTTTTTCGGCGCGCCGATGTTGTCGTAGGTGAAGTCGGTGAACAGCGGGGCGGGGTGGCAGGCCGCGCAATTCGCCTTGTTCTCGTCATTGAACAGCTCCATCCCCCAGGCCTCCTGCTCGGTGAGCTCGACCTTCCCCATCATGTAGAGGTCGAACTTGGAGGAATACTGATTGACTTCGCTGGAGTTCTCATAGGCGGCGACGGAAAGACCGACCTGGTCGTACATCGCCTCAACCCCTTCAAGACTGCAATCCAGGGACCCCGGCCCCCAGACCTCCTCGAACAACTGGGCGTATTTCGAATCCGCAACGTGCTCGCAAACGGCCTGCTTGCTAGGATTGTTCTGCTCGACCGGATTGAGATAGGGTCCGAGCGCCTGATCGGCCGCCGGGTTGCCCAAGCGCTCGCCGGTCGCCCGGCCATCCCAGAAGTTGCCGCCGACGAAGAGCCCCTCGTTCTCATCGAAGTGAAACACGGGGCTCTGGGTCGCATAGGCCGAGCTCGGTGGCTTGCGGTTGCCAAAGCGAACCGGTACCGCGCCCCGGTAGACGGCCCCGTGCTTGTTGATCCCGGCGACGGGGCCGGTCCAGCCGGTTTCAGGCGCGTGGCATTCAGCGCAGGCCATCCACGGGGGATCCGAAATGTTGTCGAAGAACAACTCCTTGCCCAGCTGCTCGATCGGGCTTAGCCCTCCCCCAGAGCCGGCGCTGGCAGCGGTGGAGCAAACGAGGATTAAAGCCGAAGCGCACGCTCCGACGATGGATTTCCTGGTCATAACTTCCTCCCTGTATCTGGCAATGCCCATTTACCGGCTCACCTTACGTAAGGTCAGAGATGCAATTAAGACTTGAATTAGGGCAAGGGTGACAATTTTAGGGCGAGAAAATGTTGGTATGCCTGGGTCAAACCAAAAAAGGAAAGCTGCTACCCGCCGGCACTCAAATAATGGCTCTGTCAGGCATTCTCTGAGGCATTGTCACGTTAATCAGAGATAGGCCGGATTAGCTGCTCGTCCGTGGGGCTAAGCCATTGAAAACGAACATTGCGCCCGACCGCGAGTCACCACGATTTCGCAATAAAAGCGATTAACCTGACAATGCCCGGCCGAGTGCTCTGCTGTTGTTAATTGAGCATATTGGTTGCGAGAACCGATGGTGGACGTTCTTGAACCACCTCGGATGTCACCCTTGGCTATGCCGATTCGGTTGAGGTTTAGCCCGGTAACGACGGTTCGCACGAATTCCGTATCGAAATCGCCATTGGATTGAGATTCTGATCAACCCAGCTGATGTCCGTTCCGGGTCAAAACCGGAAGTCGGCGACCACGATTCTGATGTCCGTTAAGCCCCCGAAAGCGGAAGTCGCGAGACGCCGGTGGCACTTCCGT
>CALZIL010000382.1 GCA_945787495.1 uncultured Afifella sp.
CATAGAGCGCCGTCAGCAGCGGCGACGCGCCGAGCGCCCAGGCCAACGCATCCTCGCGGCCGCCCGAACCGATCAGTAGTACGCGCATGACGGGCGATCTCCTGTTTCACGAGTGTCGGAGCGGCATATCATGGCCAAAGCGCCATGCGGAACCCGCTGCCGCGGCTTGTCCTCGCCTGTAGGCGATTGTTTCAGTCATCGGCCTTGGTCTTGACGGCGGCGCGCTGCCGCGCCAGCACGGGCCATGGCCGACGCTGAAATGCCCACCGCGAAGATTCCCGACGCCGCGAAAGCCAATTGGCTCGACCGCTTCGCGCCGGCCTGGCTGGTGCCCTATGGCCGGCTTGCCCGCTGGGATCGGCCGATCGGCTGGTGGCTGCTTTTGTGGCCGTGCTGGTGGGCCGCCGCGCTGGCCGCTATCGCCGCCGAGCGCTCACTGCCCGATCTTTGGCATCTGGCGCTTTTCCTGGTCGGCGCCATCGCCATGCGCGGCGCCGGCTGCACCTATAACGATCTCGTCGATCGCGACATCGACGCCATGGTGGAGCGCACCCGCAGCCGTCCGGTCGCCTCCGGTGCCGTGTCGCCGCTGCGCGCGGCGATGTTCCTGGCGCTGCAGGCGCTCGTCGGACTCATCGTTCTCCTGCAGTTCAACCGCTTCACGATCCTGCTGGGTTTGGCCTCGCTGCTCGTCGTCGCGCTCTATCCGTTCGTGAAACGCATCTCTGACTGGCCGCAATTTGTCCTCGGCCTGGCCTTTTCATGGGGCGCGCTTGTCGGCTGGACGGCGGAATTCGGTTCGCTCGATTGGCCGCCTGTGCTGCTTTATGCCGCCGCAATCGCTTGGACGATCGGCTACGACACGATCTATGCCCATCAGGACAAGGAAGACGACGCCATCATCGGCGTCCGCTCAACGGCGCTTTTGTTCGGCGCGCGCACCAAGCCGGCGCTGACGGCTTTTTACGGCCTGGCGGTGATCGGGATGGCAGTGGCATTCGTTCTGGCCGATGCCGGGCCGCTGGCCTTTGCCGGTCTGCTGGCTGCTGCTGCCCATCTTGGCTGGCAGGTGATGAGCCTGGATATCGACGACCCGGACAACTGCCTTGCCCGTTTCCGCGCCAATCGCACAACCGGCTGGATACTATTTGCCGGACTTGTCCTGGACGCGCTGCTGCGCGCCTGATCAATGCGTCTTGAAGGAAATCAGTTGCGGGCGATGATTTCGCGGCTGGCGAGCGTCGGTCGAATTGCGGGGCTGCCGACCGAGCGGCGCTGCAAGAACCGCGGCCGCAGCCGGTTGACCGGCGAGCATCGGCGCGGTGCCGGTGCGGCAGCCAGGACGGCGCCGTATTTGTTCATATCGCTTTGCACGCGGCCATCAGCATCGATCAGCACGGCCGGCAACCGGAACTGCCGGGCGATCTCGTCCCTGAGATCGAGCGCGGCATCGAGCCCGGCGTCCCTGACCAAATCGATGGTCAGCCATGAATCGCGGTGCATAAGGCGCACATTAATCGCGCCGCTTTCGGCGACGACCGCCACGCCATCAAAATCGTCGGCCTTGACATTAATGTCGCGAATACTGCCGCCGACCGGGCGATTGATACGGACCGATTTCGCCTGCAGTGAAATTGTGCATACGGTGCCGTCGCCGCAAACGGCGGTCAGGTCGGAGCAGTCCTGGAAAAATTCGGGCCGTCTGGATGGACGGCCCGCCGGTATTGGGAGGCTACCGGTCAATTCTGATTGCAACATTGTCTCGTTCCGTGGCACTTCAGCCCATCTTGTCTCCCCGATGGTAGCGATCGGACTTGCCCGGCTTCTTAACGAGCGTGGTTAAGGATTTGCGACCCGGAATCAGGGTAAGCAAAGACTGAATCGGGCAAGTGAAATGAAACCGCGCATTAATACCAAAGGTCCTGACTATTGACCCATATGATGGCCCAAAATCGTCTGCCGGCAAGGCGCGTCCCGACGGGTGATGCGGGGCATCATCTAAGGGACGCAACGATGTCCGGTGGGCGATTTTGGGTCACCGGAGGCCGGATTTCTGCGGGTTTTGGATGTCGTTGCAATCGGCTTGTGGTACGCGTACCACCGCGCCAATCGCGCCTAACCAAAACCCGGATAAATGCCGGTCATATGAGTCAATAGTAAGGACCTTTGGTATTACAATGATCAGTGCCGCTAGCCGATTTCTGGAATGGCTTCTGGAATGGGTGATAATCTTCCTGATGATCGGGCTCACCATTGTGGTGATCGTCGCCGTC
>CALZIL010000383.1 GCA_945787495.1 uncultured Afifella sp.
GATACGTGGCTTCAGGTCTCGGACTACGATATCATCGGCCTATATAGCGGGTTTGGCTACCGCCGGTCCACAGACATGCTGGGTTCTAACTCTGAAACTGGACCACCAAAGGGTCCCCGGTCAATTGTCTTGCCGGATTCCCCACAATTACACGCGCTGTTTCTCCCGTAATATCCATGTTCACAAGCGGTTGTAGCGTCGATCGGCCCGACCGATATTTTTCCCGACTGCTCAAGAAATTGTTGCACGGGGTGGTTATTGTCGAGCGGGTGTTGGTCCGGCCAGATGGCGACCGGAGTTGGCGGGCAATAGCCCTACTGCGTCAAACCTCGCTCAGCGGCGTCCAGGTTTCCGCGCCCGGCAGGCGCACCTCCCAGTGGCGCCAGCCATTGAGATTGACCTTGCCGCCGGTCCTGGTGGTGACATGGGCGATCAGCGCGGCGGAAGGCGAATTGTGACGGCTATCGCCGATCACCCACATGCCGTCGCGGATTTTGCCATGCACCGCCTGGCCAGCATAGGCGGCGCGCAGTTCGGTGCCGTCGGGCAGGAAAACGGTGTGACCGTGGCGGTTGACCTTCGACCAGCCGCCGTCGGCTGCGCCACCGCCCTTGGCGCGGCGATGCAACCCGGTTGAGGACATCTCGGCCGGTTGCGGCTCAAACAGCGGCGCGCCGTGATCGAGGCCCAGAAGCCGGCGCAAAATGTCGTTTTGCGTTTCGCCGAAGACCGACCGCGCCGCCTCGATCAGCTTGTGCACATCCATGTCGATGGCGACTTCCCGCTTCTTTGAACGCTTCTTTGGACGCTTCTTGGGGAGTTTCTTGACCGGTTCGGCAGTGGTGGCGCGAGAGACCGTCTTCTCCGGCTTTTTGTCGCGCTTCTTTTTGCCTGATTTCTTGTTTTTCCTGGCCATGACGACACCCCCCGGTTCAACACGCACATCCTATGCCGACTATAGGCGATCCAGAGTCGCCGGCAAAGTTCGGCGCGGTGGCACGACGAAATGCCGGTTGACGAACCGGCATCCTCGACTCAGGAGCCGGAGCCGATAAGCTCACGCGCATGACCGCACCGGTAAAACCACCTGCAAACGTAGCCAGCGAATTGTTGCCGGAATCGATCGGCAGCTGGTTCAGTGAGCGCGGTTGGACACCACGGCCGCATCAGCTGCAACTGCTTGAAAAGGCGCAGGCCGGGCGTTCGACGCTGCTGATCGCGCCGACCGGCGCCGGCAAGACGCTGGCCGGATTCCTGCCGACGCTCGCGGAGTTGGCCGGTATGCCGGCCGGGGCGGCCGATCTTGCCGCATTGCCAACCGGCAAACAGCGCAAGTCCCCCGACGGGCCGCACACGCTCTATGTCTCGCCGCTGAAAGCGCTGGCCGTCGATATCGCCCGCAATCTGGAAGAGCCGGTCAAGGAAATCGGCCTGCCGGTACGGCTGGAAACGCGCACCGGCGACACGCCGGCGCATAAAAGGCGGCGGCAGACGCTGGACCCGCCGGACATTTTGCTGACGACACCAGAGCAGGTTGCGCTGCTGACCGCCTCCAAGACCGCCGGGCGGTTTTTCTCGCAGCTCAAAACCGTGATCTTCGACGAACTGCATTCTCTGATCGTCTCAAAGCGCGGCGATCTGTTGTCGCTCGGTCTGGCGCGGCTCAGGCAGCTGGCGCCGAACCTGAAGACCATCGGGCTGTCGGCGACCGTCGCGGCACCGGATGAGCTGCGCGCCTGGCTGGTGGCGCAGACCAGCGCCGATCATGACCGCCAGCTCGCTGACCTGATCACCGTTGAAGGCGGCGCCAGGCCGGATCTGAGCATCCTGGAGTCGCGCGAGCGGGTGCCCTGGCAGGGCCATACGGCGCGCTATGCCCTAGCGGAAGTGATGGACGCGATCACGGCCCACGGCACGACGCTGATCTTCGTCAATACGCGCTGGCAGGCGGAGCTGATCTTTTCCGAACTGTGGCGGATCAACGAGAACAGCCTGCCGATCGCCCTGCATCACGGCTCGCTCGACCGCTC
Source organism: uncultured Afifella sp. (assembly GCA_945787495.1). Taxonomy (GTDB): domain Bacteria; phylum Pseudomonadota; class Alphaproteobacteria; order Rhizobiales; family Afifellaceae; genus CALZIL01. The sequence goes on from CALZIL010000383.1 coordinate 2,031, forward strand.
GCAGCGGCGGCGGGTGGAAGCGGCGATGGCGGAAGGCGGCCTGAAGGCCGTGGTGGCGACATCGACGCTCGATCTGGGCATCGACTGGGGCGATGTTGATCTGGTCATCCATATCGGCGCGCCGAAGGGCGCCAGCCGCCTGGCGCAGCGCATCGGTCGGGCCATTCACCGCATGGACGAGCCGACAAAGGGCCTGCTGGTGCCGGCCAACCGGTTTGA
>CALZIL010000384.1 GCA_945787495.1 uncultured Afifella sp.
GATCGCGGCCATGCCGGCAGGCGTGCGCTTTAGCGAGGCTGAAGTTGGCGAGGGCGCCTGGTATGCGAACACGTACCTGCAAAAATTCGGCCTCAAGCCCGGCCACAAGATCCTGATCTACGGTGCGTCCGGCGCCATCGGCACAGCGGCGGTGCAACTCGCGAAAATCTCGGGCGCCGAGGTGACGGCGGTCGTCGCGACTCAACACTTGGATCTCGTCAAATCCCTCGGCGCGGACCGGGTAGTCGACTACACCGCCGAGGATTTCACGCAAATCGGCGAAACCTTTGATTTTGTCTTTGATGCGGTCGGGAAAACGACATATTTTCGATGTCGGAGACTGCTTACTGCCGGCGGGGTCTTTGCAGCGACCGATCTCGGGCCCTGGTGCCAGAACCCCCTGCTCGAGATCTGGTCCAGGATTACCGGCAACGGCCGGGTCGTTTTTCCGCTGCCGAAGAGCAGCAAGGCGTTTGTCGACTTCCTGAAAGCCCGCATGGAGGCGGGCGAATTCCGCGCGGTCATCGATCGTAACTATCCCTTTGAGGCAATCACCGACGCCTATCGCTACGTGGAGACAGGGCAAAAGACCGGAATTGTCGTCATCAACGTCACGCCGGACGAAGAGAACAGGCAGGCGTAGTCTGGACCCCGGGGCTCAGGCGGACGATTAACCCAAACTGATGGATGCCCTCCAATCGCCATTAGGAGACATCGGCGGCGTCTGAATGGCGGGTGCGATCTGGCACATTGCGATGCCGGACATCATCAGATGTCGCTTCGCGGCCGGATTCCAATTGTGCCGCCAATGCCGGCGATTGGGAGGCGCCATCCGGGGGGTCCCGTTCAAAGATAAAAAATTGTACAATCCGCGGACTGGTTACCGATTCACTTTGGGAATGTCGGTTGATTTTGGAATCGGGGATGAATTGAAAAAGCCTTTGTATTACGTGGCGGGCGCGTTGTTGTTGACCATGACAATGACCATGGCGGCCATGGCCGGGTCACAGGAGGGAACGCCGGCTGCGGACGGCAATCGCGCCGGCGATGTCGGCGAACGCGCAAGCGCTGCCCGCGCCGGCAATCCCGGCAATCCCGGCAATCGCGGCAGGAAGGCCAAGTCCAAGCCGGCCGGCGGTATCAAGGGCGGTTCTCCCGCCGCCCCCGCCCCCCCTGCTGTCGCAGCCTGGATTGCGCTGTTCAAGAGCTTCGAAACGAACCTGACGGAATATGAGAGTGCACCGCCGGAATCCCCGCTGCCCGACGCGAAACCCTTCACGCTCTACTGACCGGACTATCCGCCGCATGCGTTTGAAATTGCTGATCCCCGTTTGACACACAGCGCTACTGTCTCGCACCGGATTTCAACCGACATCCCCAAAATAACGCTCTCGAACAGGACCGGGCGCGAGATGGATATTTTCTCGGGCCGCGTCCCGATCCTCCGGTTGATCCCCGGATCAGGCCGGGGGAGAAGGATGACGGTGGAAAGGCCTCTGCGATGCCGGTAGACAGGACCTGTAAGGCACGCTGACGGAGACGGGGATGGGTCTGGGACGAGAGCTTGAAGGTTATACGGTTCTCTCCGTGGAACAGGCGGTTGCCGCGCCCTATTGCGGCCTGCTGCTGGCCGATGCCGGTGCGCGGGTCATCAAGGTGGAACGCCCGGGCGGCGACATCGCCCGCGCCTATGACCGGGCGGCAAGCGGCCACAGCGCCTATTTCGCCTGGCTGAACCGCGGCAAGCAGTCGATCGTGCTGGATATCGACGACCGGCAGGACGGCGACCTGCTGCGCGCGATGCTGTCCAGGGCCGACGTGCTTTTACAGAACCTGGCGCCGGGGTCGCTGGACAAGCGCGGCCTGTCCGGGCCGGCGCTGCGGCAAATCAATCCCGGCCTGATCACCTGCGAAATCACCGGCTATGGCCGCCAGGGGCCTTATGCGCGGATGAAAGCCTATGATCTGCTGGTGCAGGCCGAAAGCGGCCTTTGCGCGGTGACCGGCACGCCGGAATCGCCGTCGCGCGTCGGCTTTTCCGTCTGCGATATCGCCACTGGGCTGACCGCCTATTCGGCGATCTTGAGGGCGCTGCTGGCGCGGGCGAAAAGCGGCGAAGGTTCGGATATTTCCATCGCCATGTTCGACGTCATGGCCGACTGGATGAATGTGCCGCTGCTCTATCAGCGCTATCAGGGCAAGGCGACGCCGCGGGTCGGACTGATGCATCCGATCATCGC
>CALZIL010000385.1 GCA_945787495.1 uncultured Afifella sp.
CGAGCCGCCTAATGCGACCACGCGACTTGCGAAGATCAAGTTGACTTGGCTTCGTGATCCGAACCCAGCCTGATCACGAGACTTTGCCACAAACCGATGCCAATACGGTGTAGCAATTCAATGTCCGTTCCTGGTCAGAAGCGAAAGCCGCGAACCACGATTTTGATGTCTGCTTTACCCCGAAATCGGAAGTCGCTCCTACGATGCGGGATGTCTGTTATGTGCCAAGAGTAGTCATCTAGTGTTCCATGGTGATTGCGATTTTTCCTTTGTGCCGTCCTTCTCCGAAGTAACGCAACGCTTCAGGCACTTCGCTCAAATGATAGGTTCTGTCGATAACAGGACGGAGCTTGCCGGCTTCGATAAGTGCCTTCAGATCTGCCAGACCCTTGTTTGGGCCCTCCGCAACAATACGAAGTTTCCTGCTTTCGCCGGTCAGCGGAGCACAAAAGCCCAGAAACAGGAGTTGCAGCAATCGTGTCATAGAACCGCCGACCATGGCATAGGTTCCACCGGGTCTTAACGCGCGCTTGTAATCAAACATCGACCGAGTGCCCTGACAATCAATGATCAGGTCGTAGCTTTCTCCGGTTTTCGTGAAATCATCCTGGGCGTAATCGATAAGGTGGTCCGCGCCAACCGAGCGAACGACGCTCAACTTATGTGAGGCATCCACGCCTGTGACTTCGGCCTCGTGGAGCTTGGCGAGTTGAACCGCAAATGTACCCACCCCGCCACCTGCGCCATTAATCAATACTTTCTGCTTCGGCTGCATCTGTCCGATCTTGCGAAATCCTTGAAGTGCCAAGACGCCCGCCTGAGGTATGGCGGCGGCTTCTTCAAACGTCGAATTTACAGGTTTCGGTTCCAGCGAAGTTTCAGGCGTACAGGCATATTCCGCAAAACCGCCCCAATTGTCCCAGAGATCGCCAAACACTTCATCTCCCGGCTGAAATCGCGTTACGCGGCTGCCGACCGCCTCGACAATCCCCGCAATGTCAGCTCCGAGAATCTGCTTGCCCGGCTTTGGCTTCAGGAGCCCGAACATGAGGCGGTTTATGAACGGTAAACCGTTCAGAAACTCCCAGTCCCACGAATTAATGGATGAGGCGTGAACACTTATCAGTAATTCATCATCCTTCGGCCTGGGTTTTGCGACCTCTTTCAGTTCAAGACCATCGGGTGGCCCATATTGTGTAAATACAATCGCTTTCATGGGCATCCTTTCCTGCCCGCCGAACATTACGGAATGCTTTCTTGCGCCGCTATGATCTGGATCATGCCGAGCCACGGAGAGCACACTATTTCTTCATGAGAAATTCGCGCCGAATTTCAACGCGTTAGGGGAACCAGCGGAGCTCCGCGAGACGAAAGCGGAGGAGAAGAGAAATGTCCATGAAAGCAGCTGTCAGCACCCGCTACGGATCGCCGGACGTCCTGGAGATCCGACAGACGCGCAAGCCGGCGCCGAATGCCGGCGAGGTCCTGATCAGGGTCCATGCGACGACGGTCAGCCGGACCGATTGCGGCATGCTCCGGGCGCATCCCTTTTTCATCCGGCTCGGTATCGGGCTCCTCCGGCCGAACTGCACGATCCTCGGCATGGATTTCGCCGGCGTGGTCGAGGCGGTCGGCGCGGGCGTCACGTCGTTCAGGCCGGGCGAGCGCGTCTTCGGCATGTCGCCGGACGATTACGGCGCCCATGCGGACTATCTCTGCGTGCCCGAAAGGGGGGCGATCGCGGCCATGCCGGCAGGCGTGCGCTTTGACGAGGCCGTGGTCTGCGAGGGCGCCTGGTATGCGGACACTTATCTGCAAAAATTCGACCTCAAGCCTGGCCACAAGATCCTGATCTATGGCGCCTCCGGCGCCATCGGCACAGCGGCGGTGCAACTCGCGAAATCCTATGGCGCCGAGGTGACGGCGGTCGTCGCGACGCGACATCTGGACCTCGCCAAATCCCTCGGCGCGGACCGCGCAGTCGACTACACCGTGGAGGATTTCACGCAGATCGGCGAGACGTTCGATTTCGTGTTGGACGCGGTCGGGAAAACGACGTTCTTCCGCTGTCGGAGATTGCTGAGACCCGGCGGGGTCTTTGCAGCGACCGATCTGGGTCCCTGGTGCTCGAACCCGCTCCTGGCGATCTGGTCGTCGGTCACCGGGAGCAACAGGATCGTTTTTCCGCTGCCGAAGAGCAGCAAGGCGTTTGTCGACTTCCTGAAAGCCCGCATG
>CALZIL010000386.1 GCA_945787495.1 uncultured Afifella sp.
CCGAGGTGGAGCTCGGCTACAATGATGGCGGGCCGCTGGTGCGCGACAAGCGCCAGGGCCGCGAGATGTTCAACCGCTCGCCGCTGGAATATGAAGACGAGATCGCCATCATCGAGCATGTCAAGACGCTGCCCTTCGTCGATGTGCAGCGCGTCGCCCTGATCGGCATGAGCCATGGCGGCGAAATGGTCCTGAAGATCGCCAGCGAATATCACGGTGCCGCCTGCGCGGTGGCCAGCGAACCGGCGGCGCACGAATATCTGGCGCTCAACCCCGACGACACTGCTTTTGTCGACAAGACGACCGGGCTGCGCAATATCGAGGAAATGCGGATGGCCGAGGTGGACAAGGTCCGCGGCCGCATTGACATGAATGTGGCCTCCAGCCGCATCGCCGGCATTAAAACGCCGATCCTGGTCATGGGCCGCGAAAGCGATCACCTGCAGGGCATATTCCGCACGAGCTACGAGCTGCTGGAAGAGGCGGGCAAGGAGGCCGAATGGGTGTCCTATGACCACGATCTGCACGGCTATGTGTTTCCGATCCGCGGGAGCGGGGGCGAATACGAGGTCAACGACGTCCAGCTTGAGGCGATCGCCGGCGTCATCGCCTGGCTCGAGCGATATCTGAAGCCCTGATCATGATACCAGGTCTCCCGGATTTCGAGCCGTTGTGGTTTGTGTGACAATGCCTGAACGCGTGTAACCGCGATTCGCATGGATTGCCCCCCATGAGCCAGGCCGCTGCCCGGATCCTTCACGACGTGTTCGGCTATGGCGCCTTCCGCCCCGGACAGGAGGAAGTCGTCGACCTCCTTGCGGCGGGGCAAAACGCCCTCGTCGTCATGTCGACGGGGGCGGGCAAGTCGCTGTGCTACCAGATCCCGGCGCTGCTGTCGGGCCGGCTGACCATCGTCGTATCGCCGCTTTTGGCGCTGATGGACGATCAGGTCGCGGCGCTGCGCGCCAATGGCGTCGCCGCGGCGAGTATTCATTCCGGGCAGCCGCGCGAAGAGCAGGTGGCGAACTGGCGCGCTGTCGCGGCGGGCGATTGCGTGCTGCTCTACCTTTCGCCGGAACGCCTCATGGGGGCACGAATGCTTGACGCCATTGCGCGGCTCGACCCGGCGCTGATTGTCGTCGACGAGGCCCATTGCATTTCCAAGTGGGGGGTCAGTTTCCGCCCGGAATACGAGCAGCTCTCGGTTCTCAAGGAACGCTTTCCGCGCGTCACGATTGCGGCTTTCACGGCGACCGCCGACAAGGCGACGCGGGCGGACATTGCGCAAAAACTCTTCGGCGGCGAGGGCCGCATCATCGTGCACGGTTTCGACCGGCCCAATCTCAGGCTTGCCGTTGCAGCCAAACGCGACTGGAAAGCGCAGCTTCTGGCGTTTCTTGAAGACAAGCGCGAGGATGCGGGCATCGTCTATTGCCTGTCGCGCAAATTCACCGGGGAGGTGGCGGACTTCCTCAGCGCCGAAGGCTTCAACGCCATCGCCTATCATGCCGGCCAGGATGCGGACACGCGCACGGCGAACCAGAACCGTTTCATGAGCGAGAGCGCCGTCACCATGGTGGCGACCATCGCCTTCGGCATGGGCGTCGACAAGCCCGACATCCGCTATGTCTGCCATTTGAACCTGCCGGCCAGCATGGAGGCCTATTATCAGGAGATCGGCCGCGCCGGACGCGACCGGCTGCCGGCCGAAACCCTGCTGCTCTACGGCCTCGACGACATGCGTCTGCGCCGCCGTTTCATCGAGGAGGACGGCGGCGATGAGGCGCACAAAATGCGTGAGCACAAGCGACTCGACGCGCTGCTTGCCTTTTGCGATGCGTCTGGATGCCGGCGCACGGCGCTGCTCGCCTATTTCGACGAAGAGATGCGCGCCTGCGGCAATTGCGACAACTGCCTTGATCCACCGAAGATGGTCGATGGCACGCTTCAGGCCCGGATGCTGTTGGCAGCCATCAAGGACACCGGCCAGATGTTCGGCGCGGCACACATTATCGACGTGCTGCGCGGCGCCGCCACTGACAAGATCGCAGCACGCCGCCATGACCGTCTAAGCTGTTATGGCGCCGGCGCCGGGCACACAAAAACTTACTGGCAGGCCTTCATCCGCCAGGCGGTGGCGGGCAATTACCTGACCATCAACATCCAGAAATACGGCGCGCTGCAGATCGCCCGACGCGGCAGGGCGGTCGCGGCCGGCGACGACAGTTTCGC
>CALZIL010000387.1 GCA_945787495.1 uncultured Afifella sp.
CAAGCAGGTCAAGATCGCCGACCGTGTCCTTGCGGCGCCGGTAGCTGCCGGCAATCGCTACGTCCCGCACGCCGGGCAGGTTGCGCAGATAGCGCGCATAGGGTTCGGCGAAGTCCTCCGCAAGGGCAAGTTTCCAGCGCTTATGGGATGTCGCCAGGCGATCAAGTTGATGAAGAATCGTCGCTTCGAGCTTGACGCCGAAACCGGGCAGCTGTCTCAGCCTTCCGGCCTTGGCGGCAGTCTCCAGAGCATCGAGGCTTTCGATGCCGGCGATTTCATAGAGTGTTTTGACGCGCTTGGGTCCAAGACCGGGGATTGCCGCGATCCGGACGAGGTCCGCCGGCATTGTCTTTTCGATTTCGTCGAGAAGCGTCAGATGGCCGGTGGCGACGATTTCGGCGATCTTGCCGGCCAGATCCCTGCCGATGGTGGGAAGCTTGGAAAGATCTTGGTGGGCCTCCACCATGGACGCGGCGCTTCTCGGCAGGTTGGCGATGGTAATCGCCGCATTGCGGTAGGCGCGAACGCGAAACCGGTTGGCACCTTCGATCTCCAGAAGATCAGCGAGTTCGTTAAAAATGGCGGCGATTTCAGAATTGTGAACAGGCATCTTCAATGCTCTGTGACATGTTCGCCTGACTTGGCGATGCTATACCGCGGTCACATAGCAGTGCGTGCAGCATCGGCCGGCACTCTGCTGCTGCGATACCTCGCTTTCAGGCAATCAATAATGCCGCGGTTGTGTTCATTGGTAATTGATCCCGGTCATGGCGCGAGCGGCCATTTGATGGTTTTTGCCAACACTGGCCCGGGACAACCGGGGCAATGCCGAAAAATGGAACCTGACCTGCGGAAGAGTGGGCCGAGGAAACGGGCGCGGCAGGAATATGGGCACGGATGCGCTGGCCGACTGGTCGCACTTCGACCATGATGCCGATATCGGCGTCCGCGGCGCCGGTTCGACGTTGGCCGCCGCCTTTGAGCAGGCGGCCCTGGCGCTGACGGCGGTCGTTACCGAGGAGCCGGTGGCAGCCGCCGAGGCGGTGACGATCACCTGCGCGGCGCCGGACGTGGAGACGTTGTTCGTTGACTGGCTGAACGCGCTTGTCTTTGAAATGGCGACCCGGCGGGTGCTTTTCGGCCGCTATGAGGTCGCAATTCACCAGGACGGTGACTGCGCTCTTGAAGGCCGGGCCTGGGGCGAAACGGTGGATCGCCGGCGGCACCGGCCGGCCGTGGAGATCAAGGGCGCGACATTTACCGCCCTCTCGGTGCAACAGGATGCCGACGGCCTTTGGCGCGCGCAATGCATTGTGGATGTTTGAGACATGGAGTTGAACCGGTTCACCCGCGTGAGCGAAACCGAATGGCGTGTCGAGCCACATGGCGCCATGCGCGTTCCAGCGATCCTTTACGCCGATGACGACCTCGTCCGGACGATGGACGACAAGGTCTACGAACAAATGGTCAACGTCGCCACGCTTCCCGGCATCGTCAAGGCGTCCTATGCCATGCCGGACGCCCATTGGGGCTATGGGTTCCCGATCGGCGGCGTTGCCGCATTCGATGCGGAGAAGGGTGGTGTCATCTCCGCCGGCGGCGTCGGCTTTGATATTTCCTGCGGCGTCCGCGCCATGCTGACCGGTCTGAGCGGGAGAGACATCGAACCGGTCAGGGACGCCCTTGCCGATGCGCTCTATAGAACCGTGCCCGTTGGCGTCGGCAGCCGTGGCGAGATCGGTCTTGATGCCGATCAGATGGACGCCATGCTGGCGGGCGGCGCGCAATGGGCCGTGGACAGCGGTTATGGCGAAGCTGCTGACCTGGAACGTATTGAGGAAGACGGCAAGATGGCCGGCGCCGATCCCACCTGCGTTTCCGACAAGGCAAAGAAGCGCCAGCGCCGTGAAATGGGCACGCTCGGCTCCGGCAACCACTATCTGGAGGTGCAGCGCGTCGAGGCGGTGTTCGATGATGCGATCGCGGCGGCCTATGGTCTGAACAAGGGCGATGTGATCGTCGCGATTCATTGCGGATCGCGCGGCCTCGGCCATCAGATCGGTACCGAATTCCTGCGAGAAATGGGCATTGAAGCGCCAAAGGCCGGCATCGAGCTGCCTGACCGGGAACTGGCCTGCGCGCCGATCAATTCGCCTCTCGGCCAGCGTTATCTCGGCGCCATGCGGGCCGGCATCAATTGCGCGCTGGCCAAT
>CALZIL010000388.1 GCA_945787495.1 uncultured Afifella sp.
CTGAACTCGCCGGAAACGGTGAAAATGTCGGTCCGGATCGGCCGCTTGCCATGGTACACGCCCGAACCGATGATGCCGCCAAGAGCACAACGCAAGCGTTGCGTACCGCCTATCAGCTTGACGGCGACGCGATAGAGCGGCCGGTCATCATTGAACGCATCGCGTAGACGGGACGATAAAGATGGCACGGGCATTTCTTCTGGTCATGGATTCCGTCGGCATTGGCGGTGCGCCGGACGCCGCCGATTTCGGCGATGATGGCTCAGACACGCTCGGCCATATCGCCGCCGAATGTGCTGCCGGCCGCGCCGATAGTACCGGCGGCCGGTCGGGCCCGCTGAATATTCCGCACATGACAAGGCTCGGCATCGGCCGCGCCAGCGAGGCGTCGACCGGCGGTCATCCCGCCGGGTTGCAGCGCATCGAAGGTCCCGAAGCGATCTGGGGCCACGCCACGGAGGTCTCCAAGGGCAAGGACACGACGACCGGCCATTGGGAACTCGCCGGTCTGCCGGTGCCGTTCAAATGGGGCTATTTCCCGCAGGAGGTGCCGGCCTTTCCGGCCGAACTGACCGAGGCGCTGATCGCCGAGGCGGGCCTGCCCGGCATTCTCGGCAACACCCACGCGTCCGGCACGGAGATCATCGAGAAACTCGGCGCCGAGCACGTGCGCACCGGCAAGCCGATCTGCTACACCTCGGTCGATTCGGTCTTCCAGATCGCCGCCCATGAAGACCATTTCGGTCTTGAGCGGCTTTATGAGACCTGCGTGATCGCCCGCCGGCTCTGTGATCCGCTCAATATCGGCAGGGTGATCGCGCGGCCGTTCACCGGCGATGACGAAAACGGCTTTACGCGCACGCCGAACCGCCGCGACTTTTCCATTCCGCCGCCGCAACCAACCCTGTTGGACGCCGCCGCCGAGGCCGGGCGTACCGTCTATGGCGTCGGCAAGATATCCGACATTTTCGCCGGCAAGGGCATCGGCAAGAGCCTCAAGGCGGCCGACAACGAGGCGCAGTTCGACGCCACGCTGCAAGCGGCGGCGCTGGCCGGCGACGGCGACCTCGTTTTCACCAATTTCATCGACTTCGACCAGGTCTACGGTCACCGCCGCGACGTTGCCGGCTACGCCGCCTGCCTGGAGACGTTCGATGCCCGTCTGCCGGAGTTTTTCGCGGTTCTGAGGCCTGGCGACCTCGTCATTCTGACCGCCGATCACGGTAACGACCCGACATGGACCGGCACCGATCACACCCGCGAAAACGTGCCGGTTCTGGCTTTTGGGCCGAACATCGAAGGCCGCCCGGCCGGGCATCTGAAGACCTTCGCCGATGTCGGCCAGACGCTTGCCGCCCATCTGGCGCTGCCGCCGCTTCGCGCCGGCATGAGCTTGATGTGAACCGGTATCGGGCTATTTCTCGGTGATGAAAACCATACACCGCTTCGCGGCGACGCCTGACGGCCATTTGAGCGCCAGCATGCGCGCCGCCTATGCGCGCGACGGTTTCCTCGTCATTGAGGATTTCGCCGCGCCGGCGGCGATCGCGGCGCTGCGCCGGCGGATCGACGAGATGGTCACGGACTTTGACCCCGACAGCGTGCGAACCGTCTTTTCCACCGACAACCAGAGCCACGCCGCCGATCTTTATTTTCGCGAATCCGGCGACACGATCCGGTTTTTCTTTGAAAAAGACGCGTTCGATTCAGACGGTAATCTGGCAACGGACAAACACTGCGCGCTGAACAAGATCGGCCACGCCTTGCACGATCTCGACCCGGTCTTCGGCCGCTTTTGCCGCGACCGGCGGCTCGCCGCGATCTCCGACGATCTTGGCCTCGCCGATCCCGGTCTGGTCCAGTCCATGGTGATATTCAAGCAACCACGCATCGGCGGCGAGGTCGGCATGCACCAGGACGCGACGTTCCTTGCCACCGAGCCGCAATCGGTAACCGGCTTCTGGTTTGCGCTGGAAGACGCCGACGCCGAAAACGGCTGCCTGGTCGCGCTGCCCGGCGGCCATTGTGGGCCCTTGAAAGAACGGTTTCATTACGCTGGCGAAACATTGAAGATGTCGCCACTTCATGATGTCGACTGGCGAGAGAGCGATCTGCTCGCACTGGAGGCTCCAGCCGGCACGCTGGTGGTTCTTCACGGCCTGTTGCCGCATGGCTCGGCGCCCAACCGCAGCGACCGGTCACGGCAGGCC
>CALZIL010000389.1 GCA_945787495.1 uncultured Afifella sp.
TGATAGTCAAATGCACCAGGTATCATGCGTTCCTCCCGCCGCGGGCTTTTCAATCCCGCGCTGTGCGAAAAGATGCGCAATCAGCCTGATGGCAGCGAGGACAATCTGCCCTGCTGCCCTATCGCTTCACGAAATGCGGATTGGCTGCACGAATTGCGGACCGGTTCAGTTCAGACCAAGCGCCCGCTGGACATCGCCGATCCGCGAGCGGCTGACCGGGATGCGGATGTCGTCGCGCTCGCTCAGGAAGCAAAAGGCCTTGTCGCCCTCCCGCCGGAACCCGGCGACATGGGCGAGATTGACCAGATAGGAGCGGTGCGTGCGGATGAAGGGCGGCGAGGTGATCGCCTGTTCCACCCGCGAAATCGACCAAGGACAGAAGAACTCACCGCCGGCGTTCATGACGCGGGTATAGTGACCATCGGCGCGGATGGCGGAAATCTGTTCTGTCGCGAAGAACCGCACCGTGTTCTCCCGCTCGTAAGGAATCCGGTTCAAGTGGGCCAAATCTTGCTTGTGCGCGTTCGGGCCACCTTTGGCATAAGCTGTCGACAAGGCGGCCTCGCTTTTTCGCCTTGATCCGACCGGCGCCTGGTCATTCTCATGCTCCGCTGCGCTGGTCGCACCGCCGGTCGCCGCCTCCCGCCCGGCAAAGCGGTCTTCCACCGGGATCGCCATCAGCAGGAAGAATCCGCAGATCAGAAACGCCGCCAGCGCCACAATCATCGCCAGCATCCCCGACGACAGCACCGGTTGGGCCATCACCTCGACGTTGTCGACACGATGAAAGCGCGTGAACATCATCGCCACGTAGTGCATTGCCGAGATGGCAATACCCAGCGCCACCGCGCCGAGCGCCGTCATCACCAGCGTGCGCCGGCGATAGGCCAGCTCCAGCGCCAATATCGACGCGCCGACGCCGATTAATGTCGAAAGGACAATGCCGGCCGGCGTGTAGGTGGCCATTGTGTTGCCGGAAATCGCTGACATGCCGACATAGTGCATGGAGACGATGCCGAGCCCGGTCAGCGTCCCGGCGGCGATGATGCGGGTCTGATTGCGCGGCCCGAAATGCAGGATAATGAGGCCGATCCCCGTCACCAGAATGGCGATCAACACCGAAGCCAGCGTCGGCAGGGCGTCATAGGAGACAGCCACCGGCAGGCGCATGGCCAGCATGCCGACAAAATGCATCGACCAGATGCCGCCGCCAAGCGCGATCGCCGCCTGCGCAATCCGCGGCCGGCGATCGGCCGGATCGAGCTGAGAAAGGCCGCTGGCAAGCCGCAATCCGGTAAACGCCGCCATGATGGCAACGAGAACGGAAGCCAGCACAAGCAGGGGGTCATATGCGACGCTGAGCATATCCTGATGGTTTCCCCGGACAGACTTATTGCTTTTGGCGGCAATCTAACCGCCTGACGCAATGAAAAGAAATATCAATTGTGATCGCAAGTCTGTGCGCCGCTGTCAAATCCGTCGGTTTTCGCCAGCACAGCCCGAACCGTTTCCGCGGGTTTGGTCCACCAATGGGTGACACGCGGAAGGGCGATGCCAACCGCCGCAGGATTTATTTCAGCCCTGCCTTCTTGAGGCCCTCGACGAAGATTTCATTGTCCTCAGGAAATTTGTTCGGTGGCACGGTCCGCCATTTCTCGATCGAGAAATTCGGATGTTTCTCCATTAACAGACCGGCATGCTTGCGCGCTTCGTCCAACTGGCCGAGATGCGCATAGCTCGACGCCAGCAGCCTGTGCCCTTCTGACTTGTCACGCATCGTCAAAAGGGTCTCGATGGCCTTTTCATATTCGCCATTATAGAAATAGGCGTCGCCGAGATACCAGAGGTACCAGTCCGGGTGATAGGGATTGAGGCGGATCGCCTTTTTCAGCAATTCAATCGCCCGGTCCGATTGGCGGCAGTATCCCAAGGCATCTCCCATTTCGGCCAGAAGATCGGCGTCGTTCGGATTCAGCTGCAAGCCACGTTCATAGGCTCCCAGGCACTCTTCATGCTGCTTCTTGTAGAGAAGCGCATAGCCGAGTTCGGCAAAGCCACGCGCATCGGAATCGTCATAACCGATTGCGGTCGAGGCCAGTTCCTCCGCCCTGTTGAGCGCGGCATTACGGTCATCTGCCCAGGCGTAGCGCCAATCCAGATTGAAGGTTCGCGAGAGCGCCGCATAGCCGCGTGAATATGCCGGAGCGAGTTCCACCGCTTGCTCAAAAAGGCGGCGGGCATGTAAATTTGATTCTCTGACAAAGCGGTTCACCAGATCCTGGCCACGCAGGATCAGGCCATAGGCCTGCAGGTCTGGCACCTGTTCCCTCTGGGTTCGCCGCCGCTCGGCGGTATTGATTTGGACCGCCAGAAGCGAGGTAATCTTTTCGGTAATGTCGTCCTGAAATGCGAAAAGATCGGTTAGCTGGCCGTCATAACGCTCCGACCAGATCATGTTGCCCGATTCGGCTTCATTGAGTTGGACCCGTATCCGCAATTGCGAGTCGCTGCGCTGCAGGCTGCCGTCAAGGAGGTAGCGCACACCGAGCTTTCGGCCGATTTCGTCAGGAGCGATATCGCGATTACCGAACGGCTCGACGGAGTTGCGGGCGATCACGATGAGATCCCGGAAACGGCTCAAACCGGATATAATGTCGGCGGTGATACCCTCGCACAGATGACGGTCTGTGAGATCGCCGGTCAGGTTGACGAGCGGCAGGATGGCGACTGATGCGTTCTTGATCTTTTCCGGCCGCTCCGGAAGCAGCTCGGGGCGCGTGACGACCTTCGCTTTGTCGTTCCCCTCCGTAATATCGACGGCGAAGACTTCGACAGGCTCATCGATATTCTTCAGCGATTTTCTGCCCAAAGGGCGCAGCGCAAGGTTCGACCAGTCGTGGACTGCTTTCTTGGTGACGTCGGTTATGCAGATACCGCCCGGTTCAGCCAATGCCTGGACACGGGCCGCAACATTGACGCAGTGGCCATAAACGCCATCCGCCGTCGGTGTGGTTTCACCGAGATTGATGCCGATGCGAAATGCAATCGGCTCGTCGTCTTCATTCCACACCACCTCGTTCTTCAACTCGCGCTGGAACTCCGCGGCAAAGCGGATCGCCTGCGCGGCACTGTCAAAGAGGGCGAAAATACCGTCACCGGCGATATTGATCACTTTGCCGCCATAGTCTCCGATAAGGTCGCGAAAGAGCTTGATGGACCGGGAAATGCGGTCGATGTTGTCGCTCTCGTTTCTATCGACGAGACGGGCGAACCCGGCAATATCGGCGATTATGATCGCCGACAGCCTGCTGGAAACAGGATGTAATTGGGTTCCTTTCATGGCTGATACAAACTCGTGCCATCGGCCAGTAGACGTAACGCCTGGGCCGCACGCTTCCTCCCATCGAAGCCGCGTTCACCTTGGCATAACACAATTTCCCCGTTTAGTTCGCGAAAAAGAAAATCAGAAAAGCTACGCTAGGTAGAAATATTCCGCGCCATAGCGTATTTATGCTTGATGGGTCATGCACGGCGCTTTCAGCTCCGGAACGCCCGGGATAGCGATTTTCCGTTCG
>CALZIL010000390.1:0-733 GCA_945787495.1 uncultured Afifella sp.
ACGATGATGCCGCGGCTTTTGGCGTATTGCGCATCGACGCCGTCATAGCCGACGCCGAAGGAGGAAATGATCTCCAGGTTCGGGCAGGCATCCATGAGCAGCCGGTCGGCCTGGCCCGGCGTGGCGAAGCCGCGGATCGAGCCGCCGACCTCGCCAAGAAAGGCGTCACGGTCGCCGGCTTCATGAAGCCGGTGGACATTATAAGCGGCGTCCAGTGCCGCCATGATGTGCGGCATCATCTGACCGACAAGCAGGACATTCGGCTTCATTCAATTTCCTTCCGGGACAGGTCCGACAGCCTTGGCGGCGGCACTATCGACAGACGCCATCCATCTGGCAAGCATTCTCGGTGGTGTGTGGCAAAGCGGCATCAAATGGAACCGGTGATGGTCCGGCCGGCCACGGCAATATCCGGCTCCGTGCCCGACGCCGCCGCCGACATGATTACCCTCGACCAAAGGCACAAATTATGACCGATTTGGCACAGAAACAGCTTGGCTGTGGCGATCCCAGGGGCTCAAATTCCTGAGTCCGTTCAACGCGCAAGCGCGTATAATTGCCGCTCTGATTCAACATTAAGAGGTCGGCGTGACGAACAAGGCGCCCGGCCTTTCGCGGGCTTGCCGCCGGTCATGGTTGCAGAACCGGCCGCCGTACCGCATATGGAACACAACAAAGATGAGAGGTTGGCGTGAGCGGTCTGGTTCAAATGGAGGCCGAAGCGGTTCGTCGG
>CALZIL010000390.1:747-5053 GCA_945787495.1 uncultured Afifella sp.
GTCGGGCTTATGCGCGCTGGGCGCCGGTCTACGATACGACCTTCGGCAAGATCGCCGATGCCGGCCGCAACGAAGCGGTCGATCTGGTCAACCGGCGCGGTAGCGGCACCGTTCTGGAAGTCGGCGTCGGCACCGGTATTTCGCTGCCACGTTACGATGATGCGCTGAGCGTGACCGGCATCGATCTCAGCCCCGCCATGCTGGACAAGGCGCGCCGCCGCGTCGCCAGGGAAAAGCTCACCAATATTGCGGCGATCGAGGAAATGGATGCCGGCGCCATGACGTTCGCCGATGCCAGCTTCGATGTCGTCATCGCCATGTATGTGCTGACCGTGGTGCCGGATCCGGCGGCGGTCATGGCCGAACTCGTCCGCGTCTGCCGGCCCGGTGGCGATGTTATCGTCGTCAATCATTTCAGCCGCGACAAGGGCGTGCTCGGCGCGGTGGAAAAGGCGATGGCGCCGTTTGCGGAAAAGCTCGGCTGGCGGTCGGAATTTCCCGTCGAAACGGTGACGCGAACCGGCGGTCTGACGCTGGTCAGACGGCAAAAAGTCGCGCGCAGCCCGCTGTTTTCGCTGCTGCATTTCCACCGCGACGGCGAAGCCACAATCTAGCGTTTGGGGCTGGTGCGGCGGCGGGCCGGTCAGTCGATGTCTTCGACGGCGACGACCCGGAAGGTGCGCAGCGTGTCGTCGTGTTCCTTTATGGTGACGTAGTCGCCGAGGCGGAATGTATGATCGCCGAAGCGGTAGCCGGTCTCGTCGTCATCGGCGTCGCCGAGAACGTCATAATGGAACGCCCAGGCGCCGCCCGGCTTGCGGATGACATGGCCGACCTCCTCCTCGCCGCCCCAGAAATGGCGGACACGGCAACGTTGCCGGTTTCCCTTCCACGTCTCAGGATCGATATGGCCGGCATTGTCGATCGGCGCGACGAATTCATAGCCGTGATGGCGGCTGCCCTCGGGAAATTCGCGGTCGCGGGCAAGCTCCAGGCGGATGCGCGAAAGGGTCATTGCAGGCCTCCGTCAATGGGCCATCAGGACTGGAACGGTCATATGTTCCAGGATGGTCCGGGTGGCGCCGCCAAATACGGTCTCACGCAGCCGCGTGTGGCCATAGCCGCCCATGACGATCAGGTCAGCGGAAAAATCGGCAGCGCGGGACAGGATATCCTCGCCGACCGGCAGCTCGCTGCCGCGGCTGTGGGTGACCGCCGCCTCAAGTCCATGCCGCGCCAGAGCTTCGGCCAGTGCCTCCGGCGCGGTTATCGCCGCAACCTCGCCCCGCGGGCCGTTCTCGGCGGTCAGAATATCGATCTTGGCATCGGGTTTGAACAGGACAAGAGCGTCAAAGACGGTTCGCGCGGCTTCACGGCCACCATCCCAGGCAATCAGGATGCGCGATCCGATATCGCCGAACGTGCCGGCGCTGGGCACCAGAACAACCGGTCTGCCGCAGCCCATAACAAGGTCTTCGGGGAAATAGGCGGCGGCCGGGTTCTCCGGATCGTATTGGGCGGCCAGTACCAGATCGGCGAGACGTCCGGCTGCGACCGCTTTTTGCATGGCCGGGCCGGTGCCGGCGGTCAGGTGCCGCCAGTTATTGTCGAGATCATCCGATTTGCAGCGGCTGGCAAAGGCGATTTCGATAGCGGCGGCTTCGGCGTCGAAAAGCTCTTCCTGCGTCTTGTAGACGGCCGAACTGACCGACAGACCGGCATCGGCATAGATCTGAACCGGCGGGACGACATGCAGACCGTCTAAGCGGGCATCAAAGCGCCGGGCGAGGGGCGCGGCGATATTCAGCAGCCGGTCGACATGATCGCGGACAGCAAAATAGGCGAGAATGTTTTTGGGTTGCATTTGCATGGCGTCCTCCGCACGGTTGCGGTGTCCTGGCCGACGACGCTCGCCGGCCGCCAGTTTGGAGCGCTAGTTTGGCACGGCTGACGCAGCTGGGTCTTGACGCAGATCAATGATCGCCGCGGCGCGTTGCCGCCGGTCCGCCACGCCGCTTGAAACGCCTTGCTTGACGCGTCATGACAGGGTTCGTATATCGCCTGCCGGACAGCGCCGGCAGCGGCCGGAAAGATTTGGGCGGGGTAGCTCAGCTGGTTAGAGCAGCGGAATCATAATCCGCGTGTCGTTAGAGCAGTGGAATCATAATCCACGTGTCGGGGGTTCAAGTCCCTCTCCCGCTACCAAATTCCCAAGTTATATCAATAATTTATGAGAAATGCAGATTTTTACAGGTCTGCTTACGAATGCCCAAAACCTGCTTCCTAACACGCGGATTATTGCGCGGTTGTATTTTGCGGTCCCTACAACCAAAATCCGCCGAAAATTTTTCGTAAGCATATAGTAAGCAACAGGATCGATTTCGTTCGAACCCTCATTGCCGAGAAGCGGCTTCTCTCAAGTTTGGATATCTCGAATTTGAGCTTGGTTGTCGTAGTTCCAAAATATCCGTCGCGCGACCATTGTTAATTGGGTAGCGATCTGATTTGGGATTCGGCCGATGTTCGAAATGACGCCCACCACACGCCTGCGCCGCTCATCCGTTGGTTGCTGTTTTCGGGTCGCAGGTCGAAGATTCTGACCAATTGCGCACACGTGCTGTCTCAACCGGCCTGGTTCTCGGCCTCCTCATGAGCTGCTTCCATGAGATGGCCCAGCTAAATCATTGTGGGCCTCCGTCATGCGGATCAGGTTACTAGCCCCTATGATTGCTGGGCCTGAGGGTGGCCCGTCATCCGATATGCAACGGTACGAGGGTTAAGCCGGCTGGCCGGCACAGAGCCTCATGCATAGGAGACGGGCCTAATGAAACATACCCGATTTGTTGGCTTGGATATTCATAAAGAACGGATCTCGATCGCGGTGGCGGAGAGCGGACGCTCTGGGGCGGTGGAATACCTCGGCGAGATTGCCAATGATCCTGGTGCAATCAGTAAGCTGTGTGACCATCTCGGGCGCCCCGGCAAGCTGCTGGCGTTTTGTTATGAGGCCGGACCGTGCGGTTATGGCGTTTATCGCCAACTCACAAGCCTTGGCCATCGGTGTGACGTGGTGGCGCCGTCGCTGATTCCGACGAAACCTGGCGATCGGGTGAAGACAGATCGTCGCGACGCCACCATGCTCGCCCGTCTTCATCGAGCCGGAGAGTTGACGCCCGTCTGGGTGCCTGACGCCGATCATGAAGCCATGCGCGACCTGATCCGGCTGCGCAGCGTCGTCCGACAAATCGTGACGCGAGCGCGTCAACATCTTCAAGGTTTTCTGCTGCGTCACGGTCGCAAGCACGGGCGTGGGACGGCATGGCGAATGGCTTACCGGCGGTGGCTATCGACTTTGGCCTTCGAACATCCCGCTCAGCAGATCGCATTTCAGGACTATGTCGATGCCGTCATGGATGCGGAACGGCGCCTGCAGCGGGTCGAGGAACAGATATTCAGCCTCCTCCCGGAATGGAATCTGCGCCCAGTTGTTGACGCCTTGCAGGCGATGCGGGGTATCGGGCTGATCAATGCCGTGGTGCTGGTCACGGAAGTCGGCGACTTCACACGCTTCTCAAACCCACGCCAGCTCATGGCGTATTTCGGCCTGGTCCCCGGCGAGCGATCGAGTGGCGAGACCATCCGACGCGGCGGCATCACCAAGACCGGCAACACCCATGCCCGGCGCGCGCTCGTCGAAGGCGCCTGGGCTTACCGAATGAAGCCGCGCATCGGCCGTCACAAGGTCGACCGGATCGAGGCGCTTCCAAAAGTCGTTCGCGACATCGGGTGGAAAGCACAAGTCCGGCTCTGCGCCCGATATCGTCGGCTGAGCGCGCGCGGCAAGACCGCCAACGTCGTCAATGTCGCCATCGCTCGCGAGATGGTGGGCTTCATCTGGTCGATCGCCTGCACGATCCAATCCGCGCAAAAGGCGGCGTGACCATGACTTGACAGACAGCCAGAAGAGGAGATCGCAAAGACAAGATCAGCCTCGGCGCGATATGCAGCGCTGGGGGTGGGACAATGCCGGGGAGCCCTCGTCTCCACTATGAGCCTTTGATGCTCGCCAGCTAGACAGAGGTAGCCCCAAACGAAGAAAGGTCATGCGGCTCGAACCGCGGATGAGAGATTGTTGACCGACGTTCAAGTCCCGCCTCCTGCACTGCATATCCGCTGTACAAATGCCTCTGCCGTCGATTCGAATCGGCGGGCCATTTTTTATGCCAAAGGTCGTTGTCAGCAATCATGAGAGTGGAGTGACTCTAACGCTTGCTTCCCTCGTTTGACAGCGGCGAGGACGCGGGTG
>CALZIL010000391.1 GCA_945787495.1 uncultured Afifella sp.
TCCAATCCGTCGCGGCAGCGGGAAATTGCTGCTGTCATGGAGTTTACGGATCGCTATGTGGGCAAATCTATCCTCTTTCACAACCAGAAGGAACGTGTGTCGCCCAAAATTGGTGACATGCGCCAGGCAAATGCCATGACCGCTTGTCGCACCTGGCGGACTCAAAAGTGCTACGCTGGCTCGAAGCGCCCGCTGAAACCGGCTAACGTTTATGGCCAGGACAGGCTAATCCGGCCTGTCGGCTACGGGAGGGATCAATGTCGATTGACGGACGCTCGCCACGCTTGGCGGTGCTAATCGATGCCGACAATATCAGCGCGGACTATGCCCGCCCGATCTTTGACGAGATCGCCAAGCTCGGCGAGGCCAATGTCCGGCGGATCTACGGCGATTTTGACGGTAATTGGCTGAAGGGCTGGCGCAAGGTCATGCTGCCGCTGGCCATCGTGCCGCAACAGCAGTTCAACCATACGAAGGGCAAGAACGCCGCTGACATCACCCTTGTCATCGACGCGATGGATCTGATGCATCGTGGCGGGCTGGACGGATTTTGCCTGGTCAGCTCCGACAGCGATTTTACCCGGCTGGCCCAGCGCTTGCGAGAGGACGGGACGTTGGTCTACGGCTTTGGTGAGAAGAAGAAGGCGCCGGAAGCGTTTCGCAATGCCTGTTCGCGTTTCATCTATATCGAGAACCTCACGGATACCGTGGAAGGGAAGGGGAAAATGGCTGCACCTCCCACCGCTGCCAAAAAGGAGCCCACCACAAAGGCTGTTCCGCTGATCCGCAAGGCGATGGAGGCGGCGTGGGAAGAGGGGGATTGGATCAACCTGGCGGAGGTCGGTCACCGTCTCAACCATATGGCTCCCGACTTTGACCCCCGGACCTATGGCTTTAGCAAACTGGTCACGGTCGTTGAGAAAACCGGCAAGTTCGATATCGACCGCCCGAAGGAAGGCGGTGTGCGCATCAAGCGGCGCTGACCGTCGCAAATCGGCTCCCCGGCAACCGTCAAAATTGAAGCAGCTCAATTTCGCGAGCGTTCTGGAGACGGTTTCTCGCGGCCGGCGCCGGTTTATCGCGGACGATTGCCGGAACCGGCAGCGGAAATGGCGCTGCTCGCAATCCAGGACCTACAGGCAACCCCTCGACACGGTCCAACCTGAGCAATAACCTTTCACCGGGGTAGGGACACAATATCGATCAGGCGGGTGTGATGCTTCAGCAGCAGACCTGACGCAAACGGTCATCCGGGTTCTCGTGTTGATGCAGGATCTTCGGACAACAGGGAGAGGAATTGGAAATGAACGTGACCAGAGTACTGGCTTCGGCAGGGATGGTGTTTCTGATGAGTTCGCCGCTTTTGGCGGCTGAAGATCATCCGATGGGATTTTTCATCACCAGTGTCGGCATGGGGCAGGGCGCAAATCTGGGCGGCCTTGAAGGCGCCGATGCCTATTGCACAAAGCTGGCCGAGGCTGCCGGTTCATCCGGGCGCACATGGCGCGCCTATCTGAGCACCCAGGCCGAAGGCAAGCGCGGTATTTCCGCCCGCAACCGGATCGGCATTGGTCCCTGGTACAACGCAAATGGTGTGTTGATCGCCAGCGATCTGGACGAGCTGCATCTGAACCCCAATATCGTCATGAGAACCGCATTGGACGAAAACGGCAATCGCGTGAAGGGGCGTGGTGACAGTCCCAACGAGCATGACATTCTGACCGGTTCGATGGCCGACGGCACAGCCTATTTCCCGCGCGAAGAAAATGACCGTACGTGCAGCAACTGGACCAGTTCCGGCGAAGGCAGCGCGACTGTCGGGCACCATGACCGGCATGGCGGCGGCAACACGTCGTGGAATTCCGCGCATAATTCGAGGGGATGCAGTCAGGAGAACCTGCAGGGAACCGGCGGCGCCGGACTGCTCTATTGCTTCGCGGCGGACTAGGCTAGAACCCGGGTAGCAAAAGCACCTGACCGGCCCATTCGGCGGGTCAGGATTTTGGTCCCGCCTTTCCTGTCGCCAGCGCGGCAAAGATAAGGTATCGGAAAATGCGAAAGGGCCTGGCGACGGATTCGCCAGGCCCTTTCTTGAATTGGCTCCCCGGGCCGGACTCGAACCAGCGACCCAGCGGTTAACAGCCGCTTGCTCTACCAACTGAGCTACCGGGGATCGGTGGAGGCGCATATATC
>CALZIL010000392.1 GCA_945787495.1 uncultured Afifella sp.
GTTCCACGCGCACCCCAAGATCGACCGCGAGACAATCAGGGTGCGTTTTGCGGGATATGCGGACTCGTCGCTTGAAATTGAAGTGAGGGTCTATGCCCTAACACGCGAATGGAACGAGTTCTATGCAATACGTGAGGATGTATACTTGCGAATGAACGACATTATTCGCGCGACTGGAACTGACTTCGCATTCCCGTCTCGTACGCTTTACATCGGTCGCGACAGCGGTCTGAATTTGGAAACCCAGGAAACTGCACTCAAGGAAGTAAACTCCTGGCGCAGAAGTGGGCGGCTGCCGTTTCCGAATTTTTCGACCGCGAGAATGGATGAGCTTGAAGGAACGCTTGATTATCCGCCAAAGGGTTCGCCGCAGAGCTATAGGCCTGAAGCAGATACGCTCGAAGCATCCGAACCGCTTTCCGCTGATGCCGACATTGATGAACCAGTGGAACGCCCGCCGGAATAGGCTCTAAAGCTTCAGCTCTTACTAGACGGTTTGTTGCACGTCGACATCGGAAAGCCGAATCTATAGGCGATAGCCCGCTCGCACTGGCGATCAGTTATGCACCATTCGCAGTCATGACTGCCGGAAGTGTCACAGATTATGTTTGACCCAAAGCCCCCTCGAGACCATGTTGAAGACCATGAAAACAAAACCAGTTCGTCTCCTGATTGTCGCCTCGATCGCCGAGGGTCACGCTGCCATTGAGCAGTTTTTGAGCGAGCTCAAACAACTATTTTCCGATGATGCGGGTAAATTTGAAATTGCGGGAGTTGCCTACAATAAGAGAACCGCGATGGAACTCGTGGATAGCGCCAGGCCAGACTTGCTTTTAGTTGACCTCATGCTGCCGGCCTTGCGCAGCATAGAGATCATTTCTCATGCTTCTGCCGTTCTGCCGGACGCGAAAATACTGGCTTTGAGCCCGGGAGATGCTCCCTATGATCGCGTGATTCTGGCGCTTCAGGCCGGAGCACTCGGATTCGTATGCAAGGACATTGAAACAACAGCAATCTTTTCCGCGATTAAAGATGTCTTGCGCGGAAAATTGCATTTGCCATCGAAAGAAACATACGATGTTTTACAACAATCTGCATCGTCTTTATCTGTCTCCGCCAGAGAGCGTCGGGATGGTTTTTATCAGATTCTCTTATCGTTCATACCGATGATCGGTATTATTGCAGCATTTATAAGTTATATGTGGCGGGAATATTGGGGGCAGATCGGCGTTCGCGTAACGGATTTGGGAGTCGATGCAAGTGCCCGTGTCCCAGAGTTTTTGGTATTGGGACTTGTCTTATTTGGAATATTTGGCCCTATAATATTCATCGATACGTGGCTGGAATTAATCAAAAGACTCGAGGCAGGCCAAAAAATCCATAATGCTATTGATAAATTGCGTATGAAACAATTTTCTGGAATATCAATTGGCAAAATGTTATTTGGCGTTAGATCAATTAGATTATATTCAATAATAATAATTATATCTTTCACTATGGCAATTGAGTATATCGGTGGAAAAATAATAATTATTACAATAGGAGAAATTATAGCTATAATATTGTTATTGCATATTATGAGTTTGGAATACGCAGTTCCGGCTTTTTTGAGAATTTCCGGATCACTCGTTCGACCGGCGGTCGCGACGATTGGCACCCTCGTGACAGTACTTATATTTGTTCTGAGCATTGAGGTTTTCATCCGAGGTCCCGACCTCCGCGCGGATGGCTTGCACGGCTTTCTCGCCCCAACAGTGCTTGACCTGTCGGCGCGGCCGGCGATGATCTACGATCTCCACGAAAAACGCGAACCGCTTGGCGCGCTATATCTAGGCGGTAACGCAGATCTATATGTACTGTATGATCCGTGTGAGAAGGTCGTCAGATTTATCCCTGTCGGCTCTGCGCGGGTCGAATTAATTAACAAAGTTCAATGCGCATCTCGATAGTGGGTGGCGTAATGGACCATAAGATGCCGTTTCCCCATACGCCGGGCCGGGTGTCCGTTGATGAACCAAGCGCCAGGAGGAATAGGTGAAGTGTTTCGTGGAAGGGGTGAAGCGAAGGCACGCTCACAAGGGTAAGGATTGATTGAGATTACAGGCGCGAGAAAATAACTTGGCTGCCTTCAATCCAAACGGCACAAATGTCTGCCCCTGACATTTAATTCCGGCCGAAATAGACGGACATCCTTGTCGGCATTTCGGAAGAGCTCACTGAGCTCTTCCACTTCGTCACGGATGCCCGCGTGATACACAACGGCAATCCTGTCAAATAAGGATCGGCTATCAATCCGAGCAAAAAACGAAAGGTACTCCGCTGACTTCGATGCCCATTTTTGAAGCTCACGGTAATCAACCAAGATTTTGCGGATGCCCTTTGATCTGATGTCCGCAAAAAACGCCGGCGCAACAATCTGAAAATCCTCCAATGTTATCTTGTCAGTGGCAGCCAGCACAATTACACCTTCGTCTTCCAGGATTTCGTATGAAAACATTTGCAACCCCTTTAAGCTGGAAAGTTTCGCCTTTCATCTCCAGGATGCGGACGTAATAGTCGAGCCGCGCTCGCTGTATTGGAAGGCTTGATTAGTTCACGCGCAGAAGGTGATCAATTCAAGCCCGCTCGACGGTCAGCTTGCCGCTAAATCAAAGATTGGTATGTCTTCACGACTCTGCTTGTCCGAGAGGGACGATCCACCCTGTAAATCGTCCCTCTCGGGTTTTCGGGTCAACTATTTAACCAATTCTACGTCCGCCAGTTTGAAGGTCTTGTCGTAAAACGCGTCTTCGGGGCCATAGAAGCGGAACATTGCATAGGGTGCCTTGCCTGAGGTCGGGATCCAGTTTGCCTCCAGCCCGTCAGGTGCCTTGGGCCCGAAGTAAATCGTCACGCTTCCGTCCTCGTTCAGCGTCATCTGATCGCGTTCGCGCGAGGACAATCCGGGGCGGTTTTCGGGCGAATAGATGAATGCCCATGTGTCACGATCGTAGATCGTCAGCGACCAGAACTTGTTGACCGGAACGTCCTCGGGAACGGTGAGCGAATACGTCGCCCCGGCCTTGAACAGGTTGCCGTCCTTGTCGCGCGCTGTGGCCAGATACATCGTGGCCGGCTTCGGCGCGACTTTGGCCGGGAAGTAGATCGCCGTGAACCACGGATGGATAGAACGATTGTCGTAGTCGAGAATGCCGTCCAGGTCCCAACTGAAGCCCTTTTTGGCGTCAGCATAGAACACGTCGCGCCAGCGCCGGTCCGGCCACCACAGCTCATCCGGTTCAACGGTCAGGTACCGTTGCTGCATGTAGTAATAAGCATCCACCGCTGCCCGGCGCAGAATTTCGCGGGTCTTATCGTCGGGATTGAATGGCTTGCCAGGTTCGATCCCGATGGTCTTCAACATCCCCATCATGACCTTGTCACGTTCGCGAACGGGGCCCGCATCGATAATCTTTTTCAGGTCGTCAAACCAGCGATCATCGTAGCGCGGCAGTGTCGACCACTGGGTATTGATTGGGTCGATGATCTTTGTCGGCTCTGGATTGGGCAGCTCGGACAAATAGTACATCTTGATCGACTGGGAGAGCTTGTAGGCGTCTGCCTCGGTGCCCTGCGGGGTCGGAATTGACCGGAACGCGAAATCCAGCACATAGCTCGGGCTTTTGATTTCGACGTACTCGTCCGATACCTGGCCTTTAAAGCCCGGCGGTGTCAGCAGGATCTTTTTGCCTTCCCCTTTGTCCACACCAATTGGACCGATATCTGCGATGGTGATGTACCAATTATCAGCAATTTGCCCAAACAAGATTGCATTGTCAGTGGCCTTGGGAACTTCCAGAACCACCGGACCGTTCCGCAAATCGGTTGTCGAAGTGACATAGGGCGTCGTGTTGTTGGGGGTCAATGTTTCCAGCAAAGGCCGTGCGCCGCCGGACCACGCCATCACAACATTATTCCCGGCGCCAATTTCGATCGAGGCGCGCCGCATGCCATATTTGATGACCGCCGGCATCGACCAGATCACGGCCTCGAAGGCGCGCTGGTAGAACACCTGCTCGGTGAAATCCGCCTTTGAGGCAGATGAGCCCGCTGGCGGTTTGCCGTCGAGCGGTTCGGTCGGCATGTCG
>CALZIL010000393.1 GCA_945787495.1 uncultured Afifella sp.
AGAGCCGCGGTGATTTCGGCGCGCTCGGTATCCAGATCAACAGCCGGGAACGGCCTGCCGGCGCGGCGATACCAGTAGCGGGCGTTCATCTCATCGCCCTCGATGCGGTGCAGATGGGCATGGATCCACGCCGCTTCGGGCGACGGATCGTCCTGGACAATGCGGTGCGCGCCGTCCCAGTCGTCTTCCGCCAACGCCTCAAGCGCCGATGCAAGGTTGATCACCACCACCTCTCCGGCACAAACCGGCCGGCGGCGTCCTCGATGACCTGACCGGTCCTGAACAGCATCGCCTCGTCGAAGGGCCGGCCGATGAGCTGCAGGGCGAGCGGCAGGCCGGCATTGTCGAGGCCGGCGGGAACGGCGATGCCGGGCAGGCCGGCCATGTTCACCGTGACGGTGAAGATGTCATTCAAATACATTTCCACCGGCGAGGCGGTCGCCATTTCGGCGATGCCGAAGGCCGCCGAGGGCGTCGCCGGGGTCAGGATGGCGTCGATTCCGGCATCGAAGGCGTCCTCAAAATCCTTCTTGATCAGCGTGCGGACCTTCTGGGCGCGCAGATAATAGGCGTCGTAATAACCGGCGGAGAGCACATAGGTGCCGATCAGCACGCGGCGCTTAACCTCCTGGCCAAAGCCGGCGGCGCGGGTGTTTTCGTACATGTCGATGACGTCGTCGCCGGGAACGCGCAGGCCGTAGCGCACGCCGTCATAGCGGGCGAGATTGGACGAGGCCTCGGCCGGCGCGACGATGTAATAGGCCGGCAAAGCGTATTTGGTATAGGGCAGCGAGATATCGACCATTTCGGCGCCGGCGTCGCGGTACCACCCGATGCCGCGCTGCCACAGTTCCTCGATCTCCGCCGGCATGCCGTCCATGCGGTATTCCTTCGGGATGCCGATCTTCAGGCCCTTGACGCTGCCGCCGATGGCCGTCTCGTAATCGGGCACCTCGACATCGGCGCTGGTGGTGTCCTTGTCGTCGACCGAGGCCATGGATTTCAAGAGGATCGCTGCGTCGCGCACGGTGCGGGTGATCGGCCCGGCCTGGTCGAGCGAGGAGGCAAAGGCGATGGTGCCCCAGCGCGAACAGCGGCCATAGGTCGGCTTGATGCCGACGGTGCCGGTGAAGGCCGCCGGCTGGCGGATCGAGCCGCCGGTGTCGGTCGCCGTGGCGCCGGCGCACATATTGGCCGCGACCGCCGCCGCCGAGCCGCCGGACGAGCCGCCCGGTACCAGATCGGCGTTCGAGCCCGTGGAGCGCCAGGGATTGACGACCGGCCCGTAATAGCTGGTCTCGTTGGACGAGCCCATGGCGAATTCGTCCATGTTGAGCTTGCCGAGCATGACCGCGCCATCGGCCCACAAATTGGCGGTGACGGTCGATTCATAGGCTGGCTTGAAACCATCGAGGATGTGGCTGCAGGCCTGGGAATGAACGCCGCGCGTGCAGAACAGATCCTTGATGCCGAGCGGCACGCCCTCCAGCGCGCCGGCCTCGCCAGCGGCAATGCGCGCATCGGACGCCCTGGCCATGTCGCGCGCCTTGTCGGGGGTGAGCGCGACATAGGCGTTGAACTTGTCGTTGGCCTTATTGATGGCCGCCAGATAGGCATCGGTCAGCTCAAGGGCGGAGAAGGTCTTGGTCGCCAGGGCCTCGCGGATGCCGGCGATGGTCAGGCTGGTGAGATCGCTCATTGGCTATTCCACAACCTTCGGCACCTGGAAATAATGGTCTTCCGCCGCCGGGGCGTTGCCGACAATGTCGTCGGCCTTGCCGCCATCGTTCACCACATCGGCGCGCTTCTTCATCGCCATCGGCATGACGGAGGTCATCGGCGCGACGCCCTCCACGTCGACCTCGCCCAGCTGTTCGACAAAGCCTAGAATGGTGTTGAGTTCGCCCTTCAGCGCCTCGGCCTCTTCGTCGCTGACCTTGATGCGGGCAAGGTGGGCGACGCGTTTGACGGTGTTGCTGTCGACAGACATGTTTCGGATGACCTCAAATCTCGTTCGGCACCGCGTATAGCTGCCGGCCGGAGGCGTGGCAATTGCACGGCGAGCACGTCGAAAAAATGCCACTCGACAATGCATGAAGTTGGCATCACCATCATCGGTCGTCAGCCGCCCCTCGGGGTCGTCAGTTGGGGTCGCCGGTTTG
>CALZIL010000394.1 GCA_945787495.1 uncultured Afifella sp.
GGGATGGGCGCCTTTAGCACAGCTGGGTGCATCGATTTACCGATAGTTTGATCTGACGAGGCGGGGATGTACCCATCGGCCGCTTGATGGCGGCCAATGGGCTGGGTTTCTTGGCATTTGCGCCGTCTTTGTCCGGCTACGGATCTGTCTGCTGGCATTTCCCGTTATGCAGGCGCACCTCGCCCATGAAGCCAGATCAGACGCTGGAAGTTATAGCTCAGCCGGATGGTTCATATCATCGAAGAAGCGTCATAATTCGCATCTTCGAAGCCATGTACTAGTGGTCTAAATCTGACAGAAGGTACCCAACGCCTTCACGGCGGGCCTTTTCTTTGAATGATATGCCATGCTCTTCTGACATGCGTCGGGGGAGCATGGATGGTTGAGACAGCATGGCAATCGATATCACTGATCTGGCCGCACTTGGCTGGTCGAGCCACTTTCAATCGCAACTGAGTGCCGATGACCTCAAGCGGTTCACCCCGGCCCGGGTGCTTGCCGTTCACCGTAGCGGCCTCGAGGTTGCTGCTGGCGGGACCGCCGAGCGGGTGCCGCAGTTCGTTGGGGGGGACGATGAAGAAGACCGGGCGACCGTCGGCGATTGGCTGCTGCTTGACAAGGCAACGCGTGTTCCCGGCCGGCTGCTGACGCGCAGGACCCTGTTCAAGCGTAAGGCGGCGGGCCTGCAGCAGCGCATCCAGTTGATCGCCGCCAACATCGACACGCTGCTGATCGTGACCTCGTGCAACAAGGACTTCAACGTGGCGCGGCTGGAGCGCTATCTCGCGCTGTCGCGCGACGCCGGAACGCTGCCGGTTGTCGTGATCACCAAAGCCGATCTGGCGGATGATCCCGGTGCCTATCTGTCGGCGGCGCTGAATGTGATGCCGGGGCTGCTCGCGGAGTGCGTCGACTCCCGCGACCCGACGAGCGTCACGATGCTGTCGGGCTGGTGTGGCCCCGGCCAGACGGTTGCGCTGGTTGGCTCCTCCGGGGTTGGCAAGTCGACCCTGGTCAACACGCTTTCCGGCGACGTGATCCAGGCGACTGCGCCGATCCGCGAGGACGACGCCCATGGACGCCACACCACCGCCGGGCGCTCGATGCACCGGCTGGCGAGCGGCGGCTGGCTGATCGATACGCCGGGCATGCGCGAGCTGCAGCTGGCCGATGCCGCCGAGGGCGTGGCGGATGTCTTTGCCGATGTCGCCGCGCTTGCGCGTCAATGCCGCTTTACCGACTGCCGGCACGAAGACGAGCCGGGCTGCGCGGTGAGCGCCGCGCTCGACGACGGCAGCCTCGATCCGGATCGACTTCGCCGCTACCGCAAGCTCGCCGCCGAGGAGGCCCGAAACTCTGAAGCGATTCACCAACGGCGGGCGCGCGAACGAGACTTCGGCCGCATGGTCAAAGCGGTGATGAAGGATAGAAAGGGCAGGGACGTGGTGTGAAGGTCCACCTCCGCGCAAGTCGAGATTGGGCAGAGCCTCTTCTTAAGAAGAGCCAGATCGTCCGCGCCATCGGCGTAGAGCAGGAGTGCCGGCTTGAACGCATCGTCGCTTCGGCGGCCGCAATTTCCTTACATTCATCGACGACGTAGTTGTTGGTGAGAAACCTGCCCGTTGGCGAACACGAAGATGCCCGTGCCGGCACTTCGTGCCTCATTCGGAACCGAAGGGGTTGGCCCGCGATAGCTGGAGGCGGCGCGGAAGCCGCCCAACGCCGGGCCGTCGCCTGGGCCTCGGCGATTTGGACCCGGATCATTTGGCTTTTAGGCTGCACCCGGGTCCGGCTGAAGAACACGGAACAAGAGCCCCCCGGGCTCAGCGCATGTGCAGAACCACCCAATTCCAGAAATCGCGCGCTTCGGCTCGACGACGCCCCCGCCGTTCTGCTCGACCTTGCTAATAATGTCGTCCACGTCGGCAACCGGGATTGTCATGAGGGTGAGCGATCGGCCCTCCGACTGAGGGAAGTCTTTCACCGCACCGGTACCGCCGTCGACGCCCGGCTCGTCTGTCCGCCGCCTCGTGCCAGAGAGCGAAGGAGATCTAGGCTCAGGACCCATAAACGGGATTCCCAAGGATGTGGGAATATGATTCAAACTCCCTGATAATGGGGAGTTTGCCATGTCTGATCATCACTTTTGG
>CALZIL010000395.1 GCA_945787495.1 uncultured Afifella sp.
CGCGGCGGGCAAAGGCGGCTGAGGGTGGCTCGGAGCGGGCCCGCAAGCGCCATACGGATCGCGGCAAGCTGCTGCCACGACAGCGCGTGGCGCAACTCATCGATCCCGGTTCGCCATTTGTCGAATTGTCGCCACTGGCGGCGGACGACATGTATGGCGAGGCCATCTCGGGTGCCGGCCTGATCACCGGCATCGGCCGGGTTGCCGGGCGGCTGGCGATGATCGTGTGCAACGATGCGACCATCAAGGGCGGCACCTATTTGCCAATGACGGTGAAGAAACATCTGCGCGCCCAGGAAATCGCCGAGGCCAACCGGCTGCCGTGCATCTATCTGGTCGATTCCGGCGGCGCCAACCTGCCGCATCAGACCGAGGTCTTTCCCGATCGCGATCATTTCGGCCGGATTTTCTACAATCAGGCGCGGATGAGCGCCGCCGGCATTGCCCAGATCGCCTGCGTCATGGGGTCGTGCACGGCCGGCGGCGCCTATGTGCCGGCGATGTCGGACGAGACCGTCATCGTCAAGGGTGAGGGTGGTGATGATTACAGCCAGGGCACGATCTTTCTCGGCGGTCCGCCACTGGTCAAGGCGGCGACCGGCGAGGTGGTCAGCGCCGCCGCCCTTGGCGGCGCCGACGTGCATACCCGCAAATCCGGCGTCGCCGACCATCTGGCCATCGATGACGCCCATGCTTTGGCGCTGGTCCGGCAGATCGTCGGGACTCTCGACACCGACCCGGCAAGCAATATCGCCATCACTGAAAGCGTCGCGTCGCTACACGACCCGGCCGGGCTGGAAGAGATCGTGCCGGTCGATCTGAAGAAGCAATACGACGTGCGCGCGGTGATCGCCCGGCTTGTCGATGGCTCGGACTTTTCCGAATTCAAGGCGCTTTACGGCACGACGCTGATCACCGGCTTTGCCCGCATTCACGGCGCGCCCGTCGGGATTCTCGCCAATAACGGTATCCTGTTTTCTGAAAGCGCGTTGAAAGGCGCCCATTTCGTCGAACTCGCCTGCCAGCGCCGCATTCCGCTGCTGTTCTTGCAAAACATCACCGGCTTCATGGTCGGCAGTCAGTATGAGGCCGGCGGCATCGCCAAGGACGGCGCCAAGATGGTCACTGCGGTGGCCTGCGCCAATGTGCCGAAGATCACTGTCATCATCGGCGGTTCCTATGGTGCCGGCAATTACGGCATGTGCGGGCGGGCCTATGCGCCGCGCTTCCTGTTTACCTGGCCGAATGCGCGCATTTCAGTGATGGGTGGCGAGCAGGCGTCGTCGGTTCTGGCGACCGTCAGGCGCGACAATCTGGAGGCCGAAGGCACGAAGTGGAGCGCCGAGGACGAAGAGGCGTTCAAGGCGCCGATCCGTGAGAAATATGAGGCGGAGGGCAATCCCTATTACGCCACGGCGCGGCTGTGGGATGACGGCATCATCCGCCCGGCCGAGACCCGCGATGTGCTTGGCCTGGCGTTTACCGCCTGCCTCAATGCGCCGGTGGAAGAGACGCGCTTCGGCGTCTTCAGGATGTAAGGCCGATCAGGCGGCGGCGGTGGCAGGGGCGTTTCGCCGGTTCCACGGCATCACCTTCAAGAGCAGCGCCATGCCGCACCAGCCGGAAATGCCGGCCTGCATCAGTCCGGCGCCGATAAAGGCGGAAAACAGGTGGAACCACGGGGAGAGCGTGAAGCCGAGGATAGCGCCGAGCACGACGAGGCCGCCGGCGGTAATCTGCACCTGACGCTGGATCGGCAGCGGCTCATTGCGGTCGACCGCCACCGGCAGGCCGGCCTTCTTCCATTCATCGATACCGCCTTCGACCAGATAGGCCTCGCATTCCGTCAGACCGCGCAGCCGTTCGGCATTGGCCGTTGTTCGCATGCCGGTACGGCAATGAAAAATCACCGTTTCGCCAGGATGGAAGCCGTCGGTCTCGCCGGTCTCCACAGCTGAAACCGGCAAGTGCCGGGCGCCGGGAATCTTTTCGCGCATGTGCTCGTCGGCTTCGCGGATATCGACGAGGACAGCGCCGCCATCGATCATCAGGCGGGCCTCTTCAGGGGATACGGATTTCAGACGCATTGGGTGTTCCTCGGCGTGTTTGGCCTTGTTTTTGGTTTTCAGTTCAAATCGGGACAATAAAT
>CALZIL010000396.1 GCA_945787495.1 uncultured Afifella sp.
CGGAGAACCCGGACGATCTGGTAGCAACGGCTGACTATGGCGGGCCGGTGACGGCGATGGTCGCGAAAGACAATTATGCCGGCACGCAGTTTCATCCGGAAAAAAGCCAGGCGCTCGGTCTGGCGCTGATCGGCAATTTTCTGAAGTGGGCGCCGTAATGAGCAAGCTGATCCTCTTCCCCGCCATCGATTTGAAGGACGGCCAATGCGTGCGGCTGGTCAGGGGCGATATGAACCAGGCGACGGTCTATAATGCCGACCCGGCCGATCAGGCGCGGCGGTTTCGCGATCTCGGCTTTTCCTGGCTGCATGTCGTCGATCTCAACGGCGCCTTTGACGGCAAGAGTCAGAACGGCGACGCGGTGGAGGCGATCCTTGCCGCCATCGGCGATGACATGCATGTGCAGCTCGGCGGCGGCATCCGAGATATCGTCGGCATTGAAGGCTGGCTCTCCAAAGGGGTCGTACGAGTCATTTTAGGCACTATCGCTGTCAACGACCCAATTCTCGTCAAGGCGGTGGCGAAAGCGCATCCGGGCCGGATCGCCGTCGGTATCGATGCGCGGGCCGGCAAGGTTGCGGTCGAGGGCTGGGCAGAGACCTCCGACATGGAAGCCATTGATCTGGCGCGGCAGTTCGAGGATGCCGGCGTTGCTGCGATCATCTACACCGATATCGATCGCGACGGGGTGCTGACCGGTATCAACTGGCAGACGACGATCGCGCTCGCCGAGGCCGTCTCGATCCCGGTCATTGCCTCGGGCGGGCTTGCCTCGATGGCCGATATTGAAAGGCTGACGATGCCCGATGCGGCACGCCTTGAAGGCGCGATTTCCGGCCGGGCGCTCTATGACGGACGGCTCGATGCCAGAGCGGCATTGGAGATGCTGGAGGCCAAGGCGTGACTCTGAAAGCCCGCGTCATACCCTGTCTCGACGTCAAGGATGGCCGCGTCGTCAAGGGCGTCAATTTCGTCGATCTGGTCGATGCCGGCGATCCGGTCGAGGCGGCCATTGCCTATGACGCGGCCGGCGCCGACGAGCTGTGTTTTCTCGACATCACCGCCAGCCACGAGAACCGCGAGACGATCTTCGACGTGGTACGGCGCACTGCCGAGCACTGCTTCATGCCGGTGACGGTGGGCGGCGGCGTGCGCAATGTCGACGATATCCGCAAGCTGCTCCTGGCCGGCGCCGACAAGGTGGCGATCAACACCGCAGCGGTGAATGACCGCGCCTTCGTCGCCCGCGCCGCCGAAAAATTCGGCGACCAGTGCATCGTCGTCGCCATCGACGCCAAGCGGACCGGGCCGGGCAAATGGGAGATCTACACCCATGGCGGCCGCAAACCGACGGGCATCGACGCGGTCGACTATGCCCGCGAGGTGGTGGCGCTCGGGGCCGGGGAAATCCTGCTGACATCGATAGACCGGGACGGCACGAAAGCCGGCTTCGACCTGGAACTGACCCGCGCCATCGCCGATGCGGTGCCGGTGCCGGTAATCGCCTCGGGCGGCGTCGGCACGCTCGATCACCTGGTGGAAGGCATAAGCGAGGGCCATGCGAGTGCCGTGCTGGCCGCCTCGATCTTCCATTTCGGCACTTACACCATCGCCGCAGCAAAGGCGCATATGGCAAAAGCAGGGATACCCGTGCGCGCCGTTCAGGGCTAAAAGACCATGGGCAGCGCAGACGCCGCGGACAGGACATGACCGAATTTTCGCTGGAACAGCTTGCCGAAACGATCGCGCAGCGGGCGCGCTCGGGCGATGCCTCGTCCTATACCGCCAAGCTGGCGCGCGACGGCGTTGCCGCATGCGCCAAGAAACTCGGCGAAGAGGCGGTCGAGGCGGCGTTGGCCGCCGTCCAAGATGATGCGGAAGAGCTGACCAAGGAAGCCGCCGACGTGCTTTATCATCTGCTCGTTCTCTTGGAGATCAGCGGCGTGCCGTTTTCGGCGGTCAAGGCGGAACTCGGACGGCGCACCGGCCAGACCGGGCTTGAGGAAAAGGCGGCGCGGCCGCCGGGACAGGTCTGATGGACCAGCTCGCTCACAAATCATTATCGCCCTACCGGCTGTTCTCGGTCGAGGAATGGTCCAAGCTCAGGGCCGATACGCCGATGACGCTGACCGG
>CALZIL010000397.1 GCA_945787495.1 uncultured Afifella sp.
TGTAGCGGTATTTGCGGCGATCGCGGCGGGCCTTGCTGGCTGCCAATCAATCGAGCAGAATTACGCGCGCTGGCAGGTCAAGGTGCCGGAACCGGTGTCCGGACGGCAGTCGGCCTATGGCGCTTTCAAGCCGGCGGGCGTGCGGTCAAGCGCCACGGACCGGGCGCGCGACGCGCTTGTCGTGCCGGAATATTACTATGGCTCTGACGGAGTCGTGGCCCAGCCCGCCGGCCGGCGCGGTGTCACGACGGATGAATCCGGCGACACAGTCAGCCTCAACTTCGTGGAGACCGGCATTCTGGAAGTGGTCGACGTTGTCCTGGGCAAGACTCTGGGGCTGAACTATGTCATCGATGCGCGCGTGCAGGGCATGGTCACCGCCCGGACCAGCAAGCCGATTCCACGCTCGACCGTGCTGCCGATGCTGGAGAACATCCTCGCCTTGAATGGTGCGGCGCTGATTGAGTCTCAAGGCGTCTACCACATTGTCCCGATCGAAGCCGTCGCGAATTTGCCGAAAGTTGTCGTCACGCCGAGCGAGCGTCCGCAGAAGCAGGGTGTCGGCACCCATGTGATCCCCCTGGAGTTCGCGTCCGTTGCCTCGGTCGAGACGATCGTGGCCTCACAGGTCAGTCCAGGCCATCAGCTGGCGATCGATCATGCGCGCAACATCCTTATCTACACTGGCCCGGCGCAGGAAGCTCGGGCGGTCGCAGAGATGGTGTCGGTGCTTGATGTCGATGTCCTGGCAGGCAAGTCTTTCGCCTTGTTTCCGGTTCAATCAAGCGACGCTGAGACGGTGACGGCCGAACTCGAGGCGGTGTTTGCGACAGACGCTGTGGGGGCGCTAAGTGGCGTTATCCGTTTCCTGCCGATCGAGCGGCTGAATGCGGTCTTGGCAATCGCGTCCCGCCCCGCCCATCTCAAGCAGGCTGGCAAATGGGTTGCGCGGCTGGACCGCACCGACACCGGGGCGGGCAAACGGGTGTTCGTCTATTACGCGAAAAACGGCCCGGCGAGCGATCTCGCAGAGTTACTCAATCAGGTCTTCGGTGATGAAGTGAGCGCGATCGACGCGGTTGATTCCCGTTCCGTGGTTGCGCCCGGTCTGGCGCCTGTCGAATTGATCGCACCCCGCGCGCAGCCGGATCCGGAGGCCAATGGCGGGCCTGAGGCACCGTTGGTGGCGGCGGCGGCCCCCGCGGCTGAACCGCCAGGTGCCGGCATCCGCCCGCGCTCAGGCGATACAGGCATTCGCTTCGTCGCCGACGAACGCAACAACGCGGTCGTTATCACCGCAACGGCCAAGCAGTACCGCATGATCGAGGCGACGCTCAGGAAGCTCGATATCCTGCCGTTGCAGGTGCTGATTGAGGCGACGATCGCCGAGGTCACCCTGAATGACGATTTGGAATACGGCCTGCAATGGGCCTTCGAGACCGGCGATTTTGGCGGAAGTCTTTCCAACAAATTGCTGGACTCCGTACCGGCCAGTTTGCTGGGCGCCGTCACACCGTCCTTCCCGGGATTTAACCTGGTGCTGGACTCATCCGACGTGAAGATCGTGCTCAACGCGCTGTCGGAGGTGACCGACGTCAGAGTGATCTCGTCGCCGCAGCTCATGGTGCTGGACAATCAGTCGGCGCGGCTGCAAGTCGGCGATCAGGTGCCTGTTGCAACCCAGTCCGCGGTGGCGACGAGCGATCCCGACGCGCGGGTCGTAAACGCGATCGATTATTTCGACACCGGCGTCATCCTCGAGGTCACCTCGCGGATCAACACCGGCGGCCAGGTCACGCTCACGGTCGATATGGAAGTAAGCGATGCGGTTGCGACGGAGACCTCGGGCATCAACTCGCCAACGATCCAGCAGCGCAGCATCCAGAGCATCGTTGCGGTGCAGAGCGGTGAAACCGTGGCGCTCGGCGGCCTCATTCGCGAAGGTTCCACTCTGTCGGCCAGCGGCGTTCCGGTTCTCAAAGACATCCCGCTCCTGGGCAATCTGTTCAAGACGAACGGGCAGAGCGGGAATCGCACCGAGCTCCTGGCGCTGATCACCCCGCGCGTCGTCCGCGGCCCCGCCCAGGCGCGCGAGGTCACCGACGAGCTCCGCAATCGCCTGAC
>CALZIL010000398.1 GCA_945787495.1 uncultured Afifella sp.
GTGGGCCGCGAAGAAAACCCAGGAAAAGGAGCTGCGGCGCGTGACCAACGCGGCCCAGGCATCAACGGCCGAAGCCGAAGCGCTTCGCAAGGATCTTCACGTGGCCGGAGAGAAAATCCAAGCCCTGGAGTCGAGGCTCGACAAAGCAAATACGTCGGTGGCCGAAGCGCACGGTGTGCGCGACGCCCTACGGCAGGCTCAGCTGCGGGTCGAAAATCTTGAAGCAAATCTCGGCGAGGTCAGCGACGAACGCAATGCCTTGAGAGCCGAGCTCGACAAAACGCAAAACGATATCGCCAAACGCATCGAGCAGGCATTCGTTGCGGCGTCCGAGGCGACTTCTGCTGTTGAGACTTCAGGCGCGCAACAAGGTTCTGGCGCTGCGATCGAGATGACCGTGACCAATGGCTCTGCGAAGCTGACGGGGGTCACTATCACGGCCACCAATGCCCAGACCGGCAAAAGCCAGTGGATCATTACCGACGCTGACGGACGGGGATTTCTGCGCCACCTTGAGCAGGGAAACTGGGTGCTCACCTTTGAGCGAGAAGGCTTTGCCGCGCATAGCCACGTTTTGCACGTCGATGACGGTGAATCGAATTCCACGACCGTCTCTCTCGCGGCCGCGGCTGCGGAACCCCAGGAGAGCCTTCAGGGCGGAGATACAACTGAATCCAAACGCAAGAAATTAATGAAATACCTCAGTGGTGAAGTCGGTCTGGAGGCGTCCGAGGCGACTTCTGCTGTTGAGACTTCAGGCGCGCAACAAGGTTCCGGCGCTACGATCGAGCTGACCGTGACCGATGGTTCTGCGGCGCTGCCAGGGGTCACCATCACTGCCACCAATGCCCAGACCGGCAAAAGCAAGTGGATCATTACCGACGCTGACGGAAGGGGGTTTCTGCGCCGCCTTGAGCAGGGAAACTGGGCGCTGTCCTTTGAGCGAGAGGGCTTTGCGCCCCTGACCCGCGATTTGCAGCTCAGTGACGGTGACTCGAATGCCACGACCGTCTCCCTCAAGACCACGGCTGTGGAACCCCAGGGGAGCCTTCAGGGCGGAGATACAACTGAATCCAAACGCAAGAAATTAATGAAATACCTTAGTGGTGAAGTCGGTCTGGAGGCGATTGCGAATTGAATTTTTGAATATGTCATCGGACAAAAATCGCCAATGATAAACGCTGCGAGAGTTGCTTTTTGGGACCTCGCAAAAAGGTCTGGGCCACATTAATGCGGTGCTTGTTTAGTTTCTCGAGTCGAAGTGGAGTTAAGAGTATGATGAATAGAAGGCGCAAAATATCATATATAATGATTGTCGCCGCACTGATTTTCGGTTCCCAGAACGGCATCGCTCAAGACAAGAGCCCATGCGATGACCCATACGCCTGTATTGGCATGGTGATCGATTCAGGTGATCCTGTATTGATCCAAATGGGGCACGAGATGTCGAATATGGTCACCGATAAACAGGCGGGAACCATGGTCAAGCCGACCGCCGGCCCCATCGCGAATGTTGGCAGGCTGTTGAGCCGGGAGAACGCCGGCCTCAGTGTCGTGCCGTCTGACATGTTGCAGTATACAGCGCGGTCAGAAGATCCTCGGCTGCTCAAGGCCAAGGATCGCTTGCGCTTTATCATGACGATCGGCCGGAAGGTCGTTCATGTCATCGCGAAGACAAGCATCCGCACTCTGGACGATCTCGACGGCAAGCGGGTGGTCATGGGCCCCGACAATACGGCGTTGTGGGTGGTATCCAACAACCTCCTGCACCTGCACGGTGTGACGCCCTCCGAGCGGCTGCAATTGAAACCTGTCGCCGGGATCACGGCTGTCCTGTTGGATCAGGCTGATGCGGCCTTCGTCGTCGGCGATGCACCGATGGGAGTGGTCCAGAAACTCGGTGCGATGGACCAGAGCGAGGCATTGGGGTCCGATACTGAAAAGGTCCATATGCTGGAGCTCAAACTCCCGGCTACGGCGACGGAGTATCAGCCTGCAACCGTGAACTATCCCGGCTTTGCTGAAAACCTGGACACGGTCGCCATCCTTCCGACTTTGGTCAGTTACGATTTCACCCACAAATCGACGCCCTATTTTCGACGTCGTTGCAGCGAATTGGCAAAACGACTTTGGTCAGTTACGATTTCACCCACAAATCGACGCCCTATTTTCGACGTCGTTGCAGCGAATTGGCAAAAATCGGCGAGACGGTACGCGACAGATTAGAGGAGTTGCGCGCTTCCGGTCACAAGCAATGGCAAGCGACGACCTGGGAGCTGGAAGCAGGCAACTGGCAGAAAGATGCCTGCTTTTTTGGCACCGCCAAAGAGCAGCTCGTCAGCGAAGCTCGCTTTCGGGTAAAGATTCTTGAGGCCCAAAAAATCCTGAACCAGCTGGGATATAATTCTGGGCCTGTCGATGGCATCCTAGGCCCAAAGACATCAGCCGCATTAAAAAAGTTTCAGATGGATCAAGGTGTGGCAGCCGATGGCACACTCAACGCTGAATTATTGGCGATGTTGAAAGGTCGAGAAATATAGACCTTAGGCAGCAGAGATCCATTTTCAAAAAGGCAAGGCAACCCCAAAACAAGTTGAATTCATAGGAAGTAGATCGTTTAACAAGGAGAGCTCACAACAATGACAAATATAAAAGGAACCAACAAAGCTTATAACCTTAAAGGAACGTCGGCAAATCGTTGGTCGAGACCCTTCGACGGCCTAGCGATTGTCCAAAGCGTAAGTGAGGGAGCGTCACGATGATGAAAACAGCACCTACTCTGACCTCGGCAGCATTTGTGGCCTTCATGGCTTTCGACACCGGGGTTTTCGCTGCTCCTTGCAACTACAATCTAGAAGCCGCTGCCGAGGAGCCGGGAACCGCGAAGGTCAAGATCAATGGCAACCAGCTGACCATCACCTTCAAGAATGCCGAACCGGACTCGCTGTACACGACCTGGATCGACCATAAGAACCGCGCCACGGGAGAGTTGGCTGCCGACTATCCTCTGAACGAAGGCGCGCTGGCGCGGGGCGTTGCCCCGGCGTTCGCCACGACTGCAGGGGTCTTTGACGGGATGGCCTTGGATGCCAATGGGGTCATCACCAACGGCAGTGGCGACGCCACCCTCAACGTCACCTTGGACTATGACCTGCTCGCACCCGGCGATAGCCCCGTGGTCGGCGCGGGGCTCGCGACTCAAGGGCTAAATCGGGTGGGCGGCGGCTGGCTGCGCGACTACCCCGAAGATCCCAACGTCCAGGCAAGCTTGCAAAAAACGGATGAGACTACGGGGCGGCCGCTTGTCCATCGCAGCACTGCGCAAGGCATCACGATCCAATATCACCCGGACAAGATCACGCATGGTCACACCCCAGGCGTCGGCGGTGTTGATCATTCCTCGGCCTTCAAAGGCGATTTCGCGGCTCATTGCCTGCCATGAAGCCTAATCGGCGCCAAGTGACCAAGGTAATGGCTGAAGAGCCTTGTCTGTGATTGGCTTGTGGATAGGATCGCCTGGTTTCCCAGATCAGATGCCGGTCACCGGGACGGGGGGCGGCATGTAAGGGTTTCGCAGCCGTCATCCTCCGCCTCACTCCACTGTCCTTCTCGGGTTCGGTGACGCGGCCTTGGCCGCACGAGGATGAGGAAATTCAACTTTTGCCGAAATCATCCGCAAGGGCGGGCCGGGTCTCAATCGCGACAGATTTTCAGCTGATCGTGCGTTTCGCAGCGAGTTCCGTGAACGTCCGCCTAGCGCCCGAAAGGGGAAGTCGCTCATACAATGCGTGATGTCCGAAAAGTGCCAAGAGGCGACATAAGCGGCTCCGCAAGGTGATGGAAATTCAACTGGGGCAATTATGCAACATCGGCCAGAAATGCGCTCCGAGTTGTTCTGATCGACTCCAAATGAATCTGCCAAATCGCTAGGGTACCCGGCACCGGGCAGCCGTCATGCAGGTAACTGAAACTAGGGGGCAGATGAATGCAATCAGCAATGCGTCATCTGTGGCCGCTATCTTCCGTTAGAAAACGGATTCCGGCTAGCGCGGAGCCATTTGAGGATGGCATGGCGGCGTATCAACGCGGCGATTACCCGACAGCGCTGAAATTCTTGCGACCGCTTGCGGAACAGGGCAATCCCCAAGCGCAATACGCCCTCGGCTACATGTACGCCGAGGGCGAGGGCGTGCCTGAGGACGATGGCGAAGCGGTGAAGTTGTATCGCAAGGCCGCCGAGCAGGGCGATACCGATGCGCAGAACGAACTTGGTGTCATGTATGCCGCCGGCCGGGGAGTGCCGCAGGATGATGCTGAGACAGTCAAGTGGTTTCGGAAGGCCGCCGAACAAGGCCATACCGAGGCGCAGTACAACGTTGGCCAAATGAACCGCGATGGCTGGGGCGTGCCGCAGGACGATGCGGAAGCGGTGAAGTGGTATCGCAAGGCCGCCGAGCAGGGCGATGCCGATGCGCAGAACGAACTTGGCGTCATGTACGCCGCCGGCCGGGGCGTACTGCAGGATTATGTCGAAGCGCTGAAGTGGTATCGCATGGCCGCCGAGCAGAGGCATGTCGGCGCGCAGACCAACCTTGGCTTGATGTATTACATCGGCGAGGGCGT
Source organism: uncultured Afifella sp. (assembly GCA_945787495.1). Taxonomy (GTDB): domain Bacteria; phylum Pseudomonadota; class Alphaproteobacteria; order Rhizobiales; family Afifellaceae; genus CALZIL01. Next base: position 4,624 of record CALZIL010000398.1, read on the forward strand.
TCCGCAGGATTTAATGCAGGCGCACATGTGGCACAACATCGCTGACGTGCTGGGTGATGAGCGCGCACAGGAAGAGCGGGATATAGTCGCCAGCCACATGACCCGCGAGCAGATCTTCGAGGCCCAGCGCATGGCCCGCGAATGGATGGCGATGCATCAGCGGTGATG
>CALZIL010000399.1 GCA_945787495.1 uncultured Afifella sp.
CCCTTGTCGCGCAGAACCTGAAACGAAAAGACGACGTCGTCGGCGGTTATCGGCGCGCCGTCGGAGAATCTGGCGGCGGCATTGAGATGGAATTCGATCCAGCCACGATCGTCCGGCATGTCGACGGTTTGCGCAATCAGCCCATAAAGGGTGAACGGTTCGGCGCGCGAGCGCATCATCAGCGATTCAAAGACATTGTTGCCGAGCGTCGAGTCATGCAGGCCGCGTGGCGCATTGCCCTTCAGAATGAAGGGATTGAGGCTGTCGAACGTGCCGACGAAGCCGTAAGCGATACGTCCGCCCTGGCGCGCATCCGGATCGGCATAGGGCAGATTGGCGAAATCCGCCGGCAGGGCCGGCTCGCCGTGCATGGCAATGCCGTGCATCGGTTCGGCGGCCGCCCCGGCGGCCAACAGGGCAGGTGCGGCGAGCGTCCAAATCGCCGTAAAACGCAAGGCATTGGTGAGAACGGACCGGATCAGATTGGGACTCACGGCAGAATGTCCTTTAATTTCGCCGGTGTTTTACCGGGAATCGGCGTTTTTCGACATCAAAAGTCTGTGCCAATCTGGAAACGGACGCAAATCGCGGTTATGGAACGCACAAATCATGGCTATGAAGTGTTATTGAATATCCGGCCCCGTTGTGGCCGCAATTTTCAAACACCAGCCATCGGCAGGTTTCGTATCCGCCCGATCAAGCAGCGGAAAACGACAAAAAAGGATAATAATTTCATGATGATCTTCCGCGAACGGCTTCGTACCGCTTGCCGCCAGGACGGCATAAATATGCGAACCGGTCTCCTCATCGCCGCGGCGGCGGCGATGTTCGCCATGCCGGCTATGGCCCAGGATACTACCCAGCAAACCGGCCAGCCGGCCCCGGCGGCGCAGCCGGAATGGATCAAGATCTGCAGTGAGAACCCCAAGGACAAGACCCAGGTCTGTGTCGTCACGCGCGAACGCCGGGCGGCGACCGGACAGCTTCTGGCCGCGGTTTCGCTGCGTGAGGTCAAGGACAAGAAAATCCTGGTCGTCGCTGTGCCGCCAGGCATGCTGCTCAAGCCTGGCCTGCAGGTCCAGATCGACGGCAATACGCCGACAAAAGCCGCCTACTCGATCTGTTTTCCCAATCTTTGCTTCGCCGAGGCGGAGGTCAAAGCCGATTATGTCGGGTCGTTGAAAGCCGGCAACAATCTGATCGTCACCACCCTGACGCAGCAGGCCAAGCCGATCAAATTCGACATCAGCCTTTCCGGATTCACCAAATCCTACGATGGCGCAGCGATCGATCCAAAACAGCTGCAGGAAGACCAGAAGAAGCTTCAGGAGGAGCTCAAGCGCAAGGCCGAAGAGGCGCGCAAGCAGCTGATCGAAAAGCAGCAGGGCCAATAGCCAGTAGATCGCGTTCGCCCCGGTTCCAGCATTAGAAAGGGCGCGGTTTTTTCCGCGCCCTTTTCATATCCGCATGTCATTTGCCCGGCGATCGAGCCTAATTTTGCAGCTCGCGGCTCGTATAAATACCGTCTTTCAACGGTCCGAAGAAATCGGCAACCTGCGGATGACGCACCGGTTCACCGCTGTCGTCAGGCAACAGATTCTGCTCTGAGACATAGGCGACATATTCAGTTTCCTCGTTTTCGGCGAGGAGGTGATAAAACGGCTGATCCTTGCGCGGCCGGATTTCTTCGGGAATGGCGGGAATGGCCTCATACCATTCCTCGGTGTTGTCGAATTCCGGATCGACGTCGAATACGACGCCGCGAAATGGAAAAACCCGGTGCTGGACAACCTGCCCAACCTGGAATTTGGCATTTCTGATCATAACCATGGCGACAATCCTTCACCCCGATAGGTCGTATCGCGCACCGATTTGTCAAGACTCGGGCGTCTGCAACCGATTGCCGGACGGCCAGAAGATCTCGACGAGCACAGATCCTGAGACGACGACAATTGCCGCGACCTGGAGCCAAGTCGGGATGTCTCCCAGAATTGCAACCGCAAGCAAAGCGGCTATGACTGGTTTAAGAAAGAACAGGTAAGAAGCCCGCGTCATATCCGCCGCCGCGGCCAAACCGCCTAACCAGAGCAACTGCGTGAGGGTTGTGTTCCAGAGTCCGAGCACAATCAGCGACAAAAAGGCGGTTGACGGCATCGTGGTCAGCGAGAGCGGATTTACCCATCTGCCCCAGAATATGCCGACGGATATCCAGAGGCCTACCGCACCAATTGTGATCGCGAGAGTGGTGATGCGCATCCCACCGTGGACCTGCATCAGCGGTTTGGCCAGCACCGAATAACTCGCTACCAGCGCCGCACATGCCACCGCCATTAGCACGCCCCAAAGCGAAGCGCCTTCGCCGAGAAGGTCAAGATACCCGTCTGTCAATAGCATCGCGACGCCGAGTATCGCGAGCGCTCCGGTTACGATTTTCACTTTAGATATCGGCGTTCTGTTCACAACGAGATTGGCGAGTCCCACGAAGATCGGGATCGTAGTGACCAGCGTCGCCACCTGTATTACGCTGGCGAAGTCGAGCGCCCAATGAAAAAATAGGTAGGCCGCCGAAACCCCGAGCAGCGCCAACGGAATCAGCTTCCGCCAATCCTGTCGCAATGGTGTGACCAGGTCGCGGCTGTCGGCTCGGGAAAACGACCAAAACAGCAAACCCGCCGCGCCGATTAGGTAGCGCCAGACCGAAACTTCAGGCCCTGCGATCCCTGTAAGTTTGGCAAAGAATTCCGAGCTGGCGTGTCCACAAACTCCAATGAAAACGGCCAAGTAGGCCCATCGGACGGGAATGTTCATGTTTCGATTTCCCAGCCAAATCGGACAAGGCTCCTGGCGAGCCGCTCGGGCCGTTCAAGCGGCAACAGGTGCCCGGCATTGTCCCAGTCCTCACGCCGCGCCTCGGGCAACAAGGCAAAGAGACGGTCAATAACGTCGGGGTCGCGGAACACGCGGTCGTGTAGTCCGGTGATCGAAAGCACAGGCAAATCGAGCGAGGCCCAGTCGAAAGCTTAGTCGGTATCGACCGAATTGCGCACTAGGTTCGCGTGTCCATGGGCAGGATCAAGCGGCGTGTAGGGTCCCTTCAGGAAGTTGTTGCGTACGCTGGCGGCAAACTCGGGATTGGTCAGCAGAGGCATCATAAGCCCCATAAACATTGCCGTTCCGCCGGTCGCCACGTAGTGCGGCAGCGCATCGTTTATCCAGGCGATGCGCTGGTTTGTCTCTCGGAGCGTATTGAGCAGCACCAACCCTGCAGCCGGCGCACCGCAGGCGCGGGCCTGTGCGGCATAGAGGCCGCCAATTGAGAGCCCAGTAAGTATGGGACGAGATGGTCGAATCTCGTCGACCAGTGCGATGAGGTCACTGACTATCAGGTCATTTGTGAGATCCACGCCTTGGACGAACGAGGAATTTTCTTGACCACGGAAATTGTAGCTTAGCGTTCCGAACCCCTCACTCCGGAGAGCCGGCGCCACGACCGTTTCCCAATGATCGGTGGAACCGGTCAGTGCATTGACGAACACAAATGTCGCTGCCTCTGTCCGTGTGGGAAGAAAGTGTAGGTAGAACAAACAGTTGGATTTATCTAATCGAAGCTCGGCCATTTTTAGAGAGTTCAAAATCCAAGCGTTTATTTTGAACACCATACCATGACGAATCAACCTGTCTGAAGCGATCGTGCCGGCTGCGCTGATTTTCTGTATG
>CALZIL010000400.1 GCA_945787495.1 uncultured Afifella sp.
TTCGCGATAGGTTTTGAGGGTCTTGAGGGTTGTCTCTTCGTCGGCAGACATCAGCCGACTGAAACCCTCCACGTCAGCGGCAAGGATTGTCGTCAATTTTCGTTGAATGTGCTTCTCGACCATAGCCGCATCCATCCAGATGCGCGTGGTCGCTGAATTCTATGTGCCAGTTGAGGGTAAGTCCACTGAGGCCGAATGTCGCCACTGGATCAATCTGCGACATGCGTGCCGAAGTTAGCGATGTCCGCTCTGCAAGGTGATTCGGACATTCCAATGTCCGGTTGATGTGCGGCGAAGACCGGAACTGGCGCGCATTTGCGAAAAGCGCTCTACGCTTTCGGCCGTTCCGCCAGCACCATGTAGTTAACGTCCATGTCCGGCGATAGCGACCAGCGGTCGGTGAGCGGATTGTAAGCCACGCCGGTCTCGTCGATCAGTTGCAGGCCGCCGGCCTCAAGGGCGCTTTGAAGTTCCTCCGGCCGAACCAGCTTGTCGAAGCGATGGGTGCCGCGCGGCAGCCAACGCAGGATGTATTCAACGCCGATAATGGCCAGGCCCAGCGCCTTCAGCGTCCGGTTGATGGTGGCCACGACCATCAGCCCGCCCGGCCTCACCATCGCCGCGCAGGCGCCGACAAAAGCCTCGACATCGGCGACATGTTCAACGACTTCCATGTTAAGGACGACGTCGAAGCTCTCGCCGGCAGCCGCAAGGTCTTCAGCCGTCGCCGCCCGGTAATCGATCGCCAAACCGGATTGGCGCGCATGCAGGCCGGCCACCTCGATATTGACCGGCGAGGGATCGACGCCAGTGACGTCCGCGCCGAGCCGGGTCATCGGTTCCGACAAAAGCCCGCCGCCACAGCCGATGTCGAGAATCCGCAAACCCTTGAGCGCATCGGCGCTTTTGGCGTCTCGGCCGAAATAAAGGCAGAGCTGATCCTTGATATAGCCAATGCGGAGCGGATTGAACTTGTGCAGCGGCCGGAACTTGCCGTGCGGGTCCCACCACTCGGAGGCGAGCCGTTCGAACTTGGCGATCTCGGCGTCGTCGACGGTCGATCCTGTCGTCGCTGCCGTGTCTGCGGTGGCCTGGGTCATGATGCCTGCCTTTCAGCGTCCCCACGGTTGTGTCGCTGTCAATGGCAAAGTCAAGCGGCAAGCCGGTTCACTAATGGCGATGGGACGTCGGTCTGTGGCCTATCCGCGCTTGCGCCGATCAAAATAGTGGGTGATGACTGCGGTGACAGACTTGGCTTTGAGACGACTCATGCGCGAAAAGCTGCATTTCCTGTTTCTCAATGTCGGCCACTTCCTCGACCATCTTTTCATGCTGGTCTTCGCAACCGTGGCGGCGCTGGCGCTGACCCGGGAATGGCAGCTCAGCTATGCCGAACTGATTCCATACGCGATGCCGGGCTTTATCGCCTTCGGCGCCTTTGCCCTGCCGGCCGGCTGGCTGGCCGACAAGTGGAACCGGCACGGCATGCTGGTGATCTTCTTCATCGGCATCGGCGCCGCGTCCATACTCACGGCGCTGGCGCGAACGCCCTTGCAGATCGGCGCCGGGCTCTTTGCAATCGGCGTGTTTGCGGCGATCTACCACCCCGTCGGCATTGCGCTGGTGCTGGAGAGCCGCAAAAGGGCCGGCATGGCCATTGCGGTCAATGGCGTGTTTGGCAATATGGGCGTTGCCGCCGCCGCCCTGATCACCGGCTATCTGATCGACCAGACCGGCTGGCGGTCGGCGTTTGTGTGGCCGGGGGTCATCGCAATCGGCATCGGCATCGCCTACGGCGTTTTCATATTTTCCGATCGCGCGATCAGGTCTGCCGGCACGATAGCGGCGAAAAAAACACCCAAGCCGGACGTCTCCACCTATGACAAGGCCGTTTTCGTCCGGGTCATCGCGATTGTCATGTTCACCACCGCGCTGGGCGGGATGGTTTTCCAAAGCACGACCTTTGCGCTGCCCAAAATCGTTGATGAACGCGCCGCCGACATCGCTCACTCGGCCACCTTTGTCGGCTGGCTGGCCTTTGTCGTTTTCACCATCGGATCGATCGGTCAGCTGGTTG
>CALZIL010000401.1 GCA_945787495.1 uncultured Afifella sp.
AAAATTAAAAAGAAGGGACGATGGTATGCTCTCGGAAAGGCTTGGGACCTGTTCGCGAAAATCTTGGACCATATCTTCTAAGTAATCACCTTCTGTATTCAGCTATGGCTGTTAAATTCTGCTCCTTGTTGTTCTGTCAGGCAGCTTCGCGCTTCTGCACTTAGTCGGTGTGTCCTGAGACGGCAATCACCTGACAGTTTGGTTCGCCGATGCGCAACCGTAAAGAATAAGACGAGCCGAAAGCGGAAATTGTCAAACCAATGCCTCTAGGTATTGGTAAATATAATCAAGATGTGGAAATTTTTAAATTTACCTTTGGAGCCTATTGAGTACATAATTATGCGCGTGATCGCAAATAATCAAATTTAATTCCATATAGAATTTTAACTGATACATTGAGGGATTGTGAATGATGACCGAATTCGAGCCCAAACAGCGGAAACAAAGGATAAGGAATACCGGCCATCAATTAGGTTCAATTTTATGGCCATCTCTTCATACTGCGGTGATTTTCATGACATTCATCGACCTACCTATTGTGCACTTAGAACAATCAATCATGTTGGCCCTTTGGGCCTTGCTCGCCATGTCACTTTTAATGATGGTTACTGACATTGCTACAAATAATAGAGACACTTTCCGTTGGTACTCCGCGAGGGATTATGGGTTTTATCTATCCCATAAAGTGCGAAACGCCCCTGCCAGGTATATCCTTCTGGTGGGATTTTTTGTTTGCCTCTACGTTCAGGAGCGGAATTTACTCGCGAGTCTCTATATTCTGAATGCTGTTTTATCTTTTATCTTGCATTTCAATGCAAAGAAGCAAAATCAAAAATATATACTGGGATCTTATATTTTGTCTTTATTTAGTAAAAAATAGGGCAATGTCATGTATGGACGCCCCCGGTGTTGCAAGGGGAAAATTGATTTGAAGCGGCGGTAGAGCTTGCAGTCATGTATCCGGCCTTTTCGCTGCGGTACGCTGACCGCTGGCCCTGATGGAATCCGAAAGATCGGCGCCCAGTCAGACTAACGAGCTTGATGCTCGGACAGTGCCGCGGGTTTGGCCGATCTCGGGTGTTACCCTGTTTCGCCATCAAATCGTCGTTACCCTCGCAAGTTGGCGCCCACTTTCCGGCTAGTCAGGCGGGCGTCGGTTGGTAGATGCGCTCGTACCTGAGCAGTTGTAGGGCGCAAAAACATTATCCGGCTCGTCATGCGGCATGATCGTAGACGTGATGCAGCCCGCCGAGCACGGGTCGCGTGATAAGACCGGCTCCGTTCCGGTTTGAGGCGCGCGAGGGAGGTGCCGGGGCGCATGGCGCCCGTTGCCCGAGCGACCGGTGCGGACGCCAACGATTGAAGTAGGTGACGTACTCCGTCAGCACGCGCCGCAGATGCCGCTCGTTCAGAATCAACAGGTGGTCGAGACATTCGGTTCGGACCGATTTCACCCATCGCTCCGCGATGCCGTTAGCTTGAGGCGATCTGAAGGGCGTGCGGACTGATCTCGTGCCGAGAGCTTTCAGCCGCAGGTCAAAAGCTGTTCCGTACCGACTGTCGCGATCATGGATGAGAAAGCGCGGTGGCGCATGCTCCCACCCGCAAGCCTCGACGATCTGGCGCCCTGTCCACTCGCTTGTCGGGTGACTCGTGGTCCGCACATGAACGACTTCCCGGCTGGCATGATGAACAATGAAAAAGACATAGATTGTCCGGAACAGAATTGTCTGGACGCAGAAGAAATCGCAGGCCCAGATCTCCCGGGCATGCGCGGTGAGAAACTCGCGCCAGGTTGGCGATGGAGGTCCGCGACGGAGACCTCGCATATACTTGGCGACGGTCCGCGCCGAGACCTTTAAATCCAACCTGGCCAACTCTGCCTGGATACGTTTCTGTCCCCACAGCACATTCTCAGTTGCCATGCGACGAATGAGCGCCTTCGTCTCGGGCGAAATCGGCTTGCGGCCCGATCGTCCTTGCGGTCGAGACCGCCAGCGCCAATAGGCTTTCCATCCTTTGCGGTGCCATCGCAGAACCGTTTCGGGTGTCAAAATCAAAAGCGGCTTTTGC
>CALZIL010000402.1 GCA_945787495.1 uncultured Afifella sp.
TCGCCGCCGACGATCTCCACCAGCGGCATCAAATAGACCGGATTGAAGGGATGGGCGACGAGGAAGCGCTCGGGCCGGCGCATGGCGGCGGCCATCTCGCTCGGCAACAGCCCTGACGTCGAAGAGGCGATCAGCGCGTCGGGCCGGGCTGCGGCGCTGATCTCGCCCAGAACCCTCTGCTTCAGATCGAGGCGCTCGGGCAGGCTTTCCTGGATGACATCGGCGTCGGCGACCGCCGCCTCCACAGAGGCTGCAAGGCGCACCGCGCCCTGCCGCCCGACCGGCCAGCCGGCCTTCTCCCAAGCGTGGCGGGCATTGGCGATGACGGCATCAAGGCGGGCGCCGATATCGGGGTCGACGTCGAAGAGCGCGACGTCGATGCCGTTCAATATGAAACGGGCGGCCCAGCCGACGCCGATAACGCCGCCGCCGACTACGGCTGCTCGCTGCATCGATTCTTGCGGCGGGGCCATCAGGCGGCTCGCTCTTCCGCCACATCAGGGCGCATGAGCGGCTCGCGGGCGCCGGACCGGATGACGGCCGAATCATAAGCCGTGCGGGCAAACACTTCATGGACGAGCGGCGCAAAGGTCTGCAGCGGCAGTGTGTCATAGGCCGGGTCAAACGAGGTCTGGTCCCAGCGCTCACAGAACGCCGCGCAATCGTCGAAATAGGGGCTGGCGGCGTGGCGGTCGCGCGCTGTACGATCGCCGCCGACGTGGTGGGCGTAATAGAGCTTCTGGAAGTCGCCATGCATGGCGACCACCTCAACGCATTGCTCGCGCAGGAAAGGCCGCAGAACCGCGGCGGCGTATTCGTCGTGATTGTAGGGGGCGTAGATGTCACCGATATCGTGCAGCAGCGCGGCGACCAGCCAGTCGCTATCGGCGCCGTCGCGCCAGGCGCGGGTGGCGGCCTGCAGGGAATGCTCAAGCCGGGTAACCTGATAGCCCGACAGGCTTTCGTCCAGTTCCACCAGCGCCTTCAACAGACGGTCCGCCGTGCCGGCGGCATAGGCCCGCTCGTGCCGGTCGAGAAAGGCGTAATCGGCCTTGTCGCCATCTCTCATCTGGGTGAATTTGACGGTCTTCACGACACACCTCAGTCCGGTGTTTTCAAATTCAGCAGGTGGCGCACCTCGGCCGGGCCGAGGACGCGGATATTCATGGCTTCCAGGATGGTCCTAGCGCGCTCCACAAGCGCCCCGTTGGTCGCCAGTTCGCCTTTGGCAAGAAACAGGTTGTCTTCCAGCCCGACGCGGACATTGCCGCCGAAAAGCGGCGCCATGGCGACATAGGGCAATTGCCGGCGGCCGATGGAAAAGGCCGACCAGACGGCGTCGGCCGGCAACCGGCCCACCAGCGCCTGCAAGGTGCCCGGGTCGTCCGGCGCGCCATAGGGAATGCCCATGCACAGCTGGATCATCGGCGGCGCGTCGATCAGCCCTTCGGCGATCATTTCGTTGACGAAGACCAGATGGCCGGTGTCGAAGACCTCAAGTTCGGGACGCACGCCGAGCGCCCGGACCTGGCGCGCCATGTCTTTCAGCATGGCCGGCGTGTTAGTCATGACATAATCGCCACCGGCGGCGAAATTCATGGTGCCGCAATCGAGCGTGCAGATTTCCGGTCGTAATTCGGCGACATGGGCAAGCCGCTCCGTCGCGCTGGCCATGTCGGTGCCGTCCGGGTCCGGCGGCAAGGGGCTTTCGGTGCCTCCAAGCACCAGGTCGCCGCCCATGCCGGCGGTCAGGTTGATCACCACATCGACGCCGGAGGCGCGCACGCGCTCCATCACGTCGCGATACAATGCCGGATCGCGGGCGCTTTTTCCGGTTTCAGGGTCGCGGACATGGATGTGGGCGATCGCCGCCCCAGCTTGTGCCGCCTCGATTGCCGCATCGGCGATCTTATCGGGCGTTACCGGCACATGCGGCGAGCGGCCGATTGTGTCGCCGGCGCCGGTAACGGCGCAGGTGATAAAGACTTCCGATGCCATGGAAACACCCATTGTGACCCCCGCGATCCCGTTACTCGCCGCATGTTAGCGCGTTCCGGACGAGCCATAACAC
>CALZIL010000403.1 GCA_945787495.1 uncultured Afifella sp.
CCGATGCGCTCAAGTTCATCGCCGACATTCGCCCCTTCCGCGTCCTCGCGGCCATAGGCCCAGTCGAGCGTGTGGACGCCGGCAAAGACGCCCGAAGCAAGCATCGGCGGCGCAAAGCGCGTGCCCTCCTCATTGGTCCAGTTGACGACGACGATCGGATGCTTGGTCTTGACGTTCATGTCGTTGAGCGTGCGGACGATCTCCAACCCGCTGAGCACGCCGAGCACGCCGTCATAGCGCCCACCGGTCGGCTGCGTGTCGAGATGGGAGCCGACATAGACCGGCAGGGCATCGGGATCGGCACCCTCGCGGCGGGCGAACATGGTGCCCATCTTGTCGACGCCCATCGTCAGCCCGGCATCCTCGCACCAGGTCTGGAACAACTTGCGGCCCTGCGAATCCTCGTCCGTCAGCGTCTGGCGGTTACTGCCGCCACGCACGCCCGGACCGATCTCGGCGATCTCATGGATGGACTCCCACAGCCGGTCGCCATTGATTCTCAGATTTGATTGCAACGCCATCTGACCGCCTCCGATTTGATGCCCGCCGGCGCCGACCCGCCACCGATCAGTATGCAGCTTTCCGCGCGGCATCGGCAAGGATGCCGGGACCTGATTTGGACCAGATTTGAACCGGGCGGCCGGGGATGCGCCGCCACGCGCACCCCCGAACCGCCCTGGGAGGAAACTTGACTAGATGGTCAAAATAAACGCTAAACGGTGATGACCGCCCCGGTCAAGGCGAAAGTGTTATAATCCGCACCGAGCACCATTGTGACCACCGGTGCCGCCACTGGTCCGGGAGGAGTCTTTGCCAGAAAGCCAGTCGACGCAAAGCGCCAACCGCCCGAAATCCCGTATTCAGCAGAAGAACCGCCAAATCATCGTCGATGCGGCGCTGGACGTTTTTTCCACCTATGGCTTCCGCGGCACGACCATCGACCAGATCGCCGCCAGGGCCGGCATGTCGAAGCCCAACCTAATCTATTATTTTGCCAGCAAGGAAGACCTTTACGTCTCGGTGCTGGAAGATACGCTCGACCAATGGCTGGCGCCGCTGGCGGAGCTCGATCCTGACGGCGATCCGATAGACGAGATCCGCCGCTACATCACCGCCAAGATCGCCATGTCGCGCGCCCGCCCGAAAGCCTCGCGGCTGTTTGCCAACGAGATCCTGCACGGCGCCCCGGCGATCGGCGGGTTCCTGCAAGGTCCGCTGAAATCGCTGGTCGACGACAAGGCGGCGATCATCCGGCGATGGGTCGAGGGAGGCGCCCTCGCCCCGGTCGAACCGGCGCATCTGATCTTCATGATCTGGGCGGTGACCCAGCATTACGCCGATTTCGACGTCCAGGTCCGCGCCGTTCTAGCCGCTGAAACAACCGAAAAAGATCGGCATTTCGACGATGCGCAGGCGGCGATCCTGACAGTGTTTCTGGAGGGGCTGAGGCCACGGTGAGGAGCGCTTTCGGCCGGGCGCTCTCCGTTTCGGGGATCAGCGTGAGCGAACGCCCAAACGGCGAAGCAATTCGATGGCGATGAGCGCGCCGGCGGGCCACATCACCCATGGATAGCCTGACCAGGTGACGAGGTTGACCAACGCCAGCCCGCCGACGATCACCGCGCCGCGAGCGAACTGAAGATTGAACAAGCCGCGAACGAACAACGGCATTGCCTCCAACGCCACAAGCACCGTCATGGCGATCCCCGGCCAATGCGCCCAGAAGGGCGCTCCGGTGACCAGATCGACCACCAGCAGCGCGACCCAGATGACGCCGAACAGCTTGGCGTGGCGAATTACGCGTTCGCGCAGGTCGGTTGGGTCCGGCATCGCGTGTTCCGGCATTCGGGGCGGATGGGGATTGCGCGCGCTGTGCTTGTTTTTGCCAGGCGCGCCCTGCTTTTTGCCACGAGAGACGCGATATACCGCCACGTCCCCGGAAAAGTTCTTCGGGCGCCTCGCGCCCAGATAATCGAACCCGACCGAGAGCTTGGTGTGGACCTGATCGTAAACCTGCTGGGAGATCAGGATGCCGCCGGGCTCGGCCATGGTCTGAAGTCGTGCGGCGAG
>CALZIL010000404.1 GCA_945787495.1 uncultured Afifella sp.
TGTCGGTGCCGTCTGGGTTCGGCGGCAAGGGGCTTTCGGTGCCGCCAAGCACCAGATCGCCGCCCATGCCGGCGGTCAGGTTGATCACCACATCGACGCCGGAGGCGCGCACGCGCTCCATCACATCGCGATTCAATGCCGGATCGCGGGCGCCTTTTCCTGTCTCAGGGTCGCGGACATGGATGTGGGCGATCGCCGCTCCCGCTTGTGCGGCCTCGATTGCCGCATCGGCAATTTCATCGGGCGTTACCGGCACATGCGGCGAGCGATCGACCGTGTCGCCGGCGCCGGTAAGCGCGCAGGTGATGAAGACTTCCGATGCCATGGCAATGCTCATTGGGGACCTCCACACTATCCGACTCGTTCGGCCAGCTTGCGCGGTGACAATCTTACACCTCGCACGGCGCGGTTGTCTGTCCTATGTTGGCTTGCTAAGTGCAGCAGCTGCAACAGCGTTTGGACATCTGCCGACATGCCGCCATTGACACCCATTTCAACGCCTGATTCATCACCTCCGGCTGTGCCGCTCGCCACACCGCTTCTTGACGGAGTGCGCACGCCGGTGGATCTGCGCACGCTCGACGACAAGGAACTGCACCAACTGGCGGACGAATTGCGCGCCGAGACTGTGGATACGGTTTCGCTCACCGGCGGTCATCTGGGCGCCGGGCTTGGCGTCATCGAACTCACCGTGGCGCTGCACCATGTCTTCGATACGCCGCGCGACCGGCTGATCTGGGATGTCGGCCATCAGTGCTATCCGCACAAGATCCTGACCGGGCGGCGCGAGAGCATCCGCACCCTGCGCCAGGGCGGCGGCCTTTCCGGGTTCACCAAGCGGGCGGAAAGCGAATTTGATCCGTTCGGCGCGGCGCATTCCTCCACGTCGATCTCCGCCGGTCTCGGTATGGCGGTGGCGCGTGACCTGAAAGAGGACGACAACAAGGTCGTCTGCGTCATCGGCGACGGGGCAATGTCGGCCGGCATGGCATTCGAGGCGATGAACAATGCCGGCGCCATGCATTCGCGGCTGATCGTCATTCTCAACGACAACGACATGTCGATCGCGCCGCCGACCGGGGCGATGAGCGCCTATCTGGCGCGGCTCGTCTCCGGCCGGGCCTATCTGTCGATCCGCGACATCGGCAAGCAGCTCACCGCAAAGCTGCCCAAATCGCTCGACCGGGCGATCACCCGGGCAGTGGAACATGCCCGCAATTATGTCACCGGCGGCACGCTGTTCGAGGAACTCGGCTTTTTCTATGTCGGACCGATCGACGGCCACAATCTCGATCACCTGCTGCCGGTTCTGCGCAATGTCCGCGACGCCGACACGCATGGTCCAATCCTCGTCCATGTCGTGACGCAAAAGGGCAAGGGCTACACGCCGGCGGAAGAATCGACCGACAAATATCATGGCGTGGCGCGTTTCAACGTCATCACCGGCGAACAGGCCAAGGCCAAGGCGAATGCGCCGTCCTACACCAAGGTGTTCGCCTCCAGCCTGATCACCGAAGCGCGCCATGACGAGCGCATCGTCGCCGTGACGGCGGCGATGCCGTCGGGCACCGGGCTGGATCTCTTCGGCGAAGCCTTTCCGGAGCGGATTTTCGATGTCGGCATCGCCGAACAACATGGTGTCACATTCGCCGCCGGCCTTGCCGCGGAAGGCATGAAGCCCTTTGCGGCGATCTATTCGACCTTCCTGCAACGCGCCTATGACCAGGTCGTGCACGACGTCGCCATCCAGAACCTGCCGGTGCGGTTTGCCATCGACCGGGCCGGGCTGGTCGGCGCCGACGGCCCGACCCATGCCGGTGCCTTTGACGTCGCCTATCTCGGCTGCCTGCCGAACATGGTCGTCATGGCGGCTTCCGACGAGGCGGAATTGCAGGCGATGGTGCGCACGGCGGCCGAATATGACCTCGGGCCTATCGCCTTCCGCTATCCGCGCGGCGAAGGGCTCGGCATTTACCTGCCAGCGCGCGGCGTGGTTCTGGAAATCGGCCGTGGCCGCATCCTGCGCGAAGGCAATACCATTGCGATTGTCTCGCTCGGCGGGCGGTT
>CALZIL010000405.1 GCA_945787495.1 uncultured Afifella sp.
GAGTTCGTTCGCCTGGTCGAGAACACCTACCGCGATGTAAACCTGTCCCGGCAGATACTCGTACCGTCCTGTGAGCGGAGACCCGCAGATCGCGCAGAACGTGCGCATCACGCCAGGATTGGCGACCACCTTGCGCCCATCGTCCGGCGCGAAAGTTACCGCCGTCTCATCGAACGCCGCAAACGCCGCGACGGGCGCACCCGTCACCCGCCGGCAGTCAGTACAGTGGCAGTAGGCGATGGTTTGCGGCAATTGCGTCGCGCTGATCGTCGTCGCACCACAATAGCACCGCCCCGTAATCGCGGTCGAAGTGTCCTCTTCCGCCATAGTCTTTTTCCCCTTGCATCACCCGAAACCCCGAGAGATTGCGTGGATCACTGCCTGACATCAACGCCTTTGGGACAGATCAGGAAGATTGAATCAATGAAATTTACCCCAGCGCAGCGGAAGTGCCGAATTCTGCTGGCTAGCGGCAGCTATGCCCCTGATAGCCACCGTCAGCCCGAAGCGGCTTTTTGACCCACAACGGACTCTCGCGCGCGACGGTATGTTCTCATTGGATAATGGACGGGAGCGACGGTTTTATACTCGCACGCAAATGTTCACAGACAATGCGCTAGAGGCCTTGCAGGCAGAATCGCGAGCAGTATAGGCTCCTCGCATTATCTATAGGGGGACCTGGTTCATGAAACTGTTTTATGCACCACCATCACCCTATGCCCGACGTTGCCGGATATTGGCGCGCGAACTTGGCCTGATGGGCCGAGTCGAAGAAGTTTTTGCCATACCGTATGAAAATCCTGAAGATTTGTTGGCAGTCAATCCGTTGGCGAAAATTCCGGCCCTGAAAGAGGATGATGGTACTTGCTGGTATGATTCTGCGGTAATTAACCGGCGTTTGCTGGAAGTTTCCGGGCAGGGCGATTCCTGGCCAGACCTGAAGGGAATGCAGATTGAAGCCCTGGTGACCGGTATTACCGATGCCGGGTTCTGGATCGTTAGCGAAAACCGCCGAACCGATACGGATAAACCCTCTGCCATATGGATGGATCGTTGGCATGATGCGATTGAACGCAGCCTGGTCCAGCTAGAGTTATTGGCAGCTGAGTTAGAGGGCGGGTTTGATATTCCCGCGATAGGCGCGGCAGTTGCACTGGCCTATCTGGATTTCAGGCTGCCGGACATCGATTGGCGCGCATCCTGTCCGGCCCTGGCTGCCTGGTATGAGAATGTATCCGGTCGTCCTTCCATGCAAGACACCATTCCGGAAAATTTGTGACCGCTGTTCCCTCGATAGCAAACCTTCGACTCTGCCGCATGTTACAAATTGGGGTAGCCCGTAATATCTGAGAGCGATGTTACAAGTCGGGGTGTTCTGGTTCAAGAATGTCCGTCGGCATGTTATTTGGCAATAAAGGAGGTCCAATGATCAAGGTTGTCTTTTGCCTGCGCCGGCTGCCATCCCGCACCGCCGAGGAATTTCAAGATCATTGGCTCAATATCCACGCGCCCTTGGTTCAGAAGCATCGGCAAACATTGCGCATCATGCGCTATGTCCAGCTCCATACCGATTTTGGGACGATGACCGAACGCCTCCGCAGTTTCCGTAGCTCGCCCGAGCCCTACGACGGGATCGCGGAAATCTGGTATGAAAGCTACGAGGCGCTTGAGGGTCTCGGTCGTGACCCGGAGGCACGGACCGCAAGTAAGGAGTTACGGGACGATGAGGAGCGCTTTGTTGACTTGGAGCGCTCACCCATCTGGATCGCGGAAGAGAAAGAAATCATCCCGGCGTAAATGGAACCAATTTACGACACTCGTGGAATGACCGCTCCTGGCACTAAATGCCCCTGCCAGTCCGCAGCCGAGCGTCCTCTGTTCCTTCAGCTTCAGACATTTCGTGGGCATTTGGATCACGGCAGCAAATAGCGCAAAGCTGCCATAGGGCGGTTCACGACGCACAGGAAGTTTTGCCCCTTTCGAGACTCTTCAGCGGCCCACAGTGGGCGGCAGCTGTACCCTTGACAACCACCGTTGCCCCTACGGGCATTCGTGACCCAATGCGG
>CALZIL010000406.1 GCA_945787495.1 uncultured Afifella sp.
GGCTGATTTGGCCCACCGGAGGCTGGCTTTTGGCGCCCGCTGAGCTTCGTTGCGGTCCGCTTGTGGTCGGCCGGACCACGGCGCGAACCGCGCCTCGTCAGCAGACGCCAAAAGCCGGTCCAATGATTCAATTTGACCTCATCTCGCTCTAGAGCCTGATGCGCCTGCCCGGCCGCATCGCCGCCGCCATCGAGGTGCTGGCGGATATTCAAACGCGCCATCGCCCGGTAGCCGAGGCGCTGCGCGACTGGGGGCTGTCGCACCGCTTTGCCGGTTCGCGCGACCGGGCGGCGATCGGCAATCTGGTCTATGACGCGCTGCGCCATCGCGCCTCGCTCGGCTGGCTGATGGACGCCGAGACACCGCGCGCTCTGGCGCTCGGCGCCGCCGTTCTCCACGGCGGTGCGCAAGCGGCTGGCCTGAACGACCTGTTCGCCGGCGACCGTCATGCACCCGATGCCCTCAGCGAGAGCGAACTGGCGCAATTGACGGGCGCCGACCTTGCCGGCGCGCCCGATTGGGTGAGCGCCGATATCCCGGAGTGGACGGCGCCGCTGTTTGAGGAAACCTTCAGTGCGGCCTGGCCTGAGGAGGCGCGGGCGCTGGCGCAGCGACCACCGCTTGATCTGCGCGTCAACACGCTGAAGGCCGAGCCCGACAAGGTCGCCAAGCAGCTTGCCCGGCTTGGCGTTGTGCGCACGGCCCATGCGCCGGGCGGATTGCGGATCCCGGCAAGCACCGGCGATCGCCGCCATCCCAATATCCAGAGCGAGGAGGCTTTTCGCCGCGGCCGTATCGAGGTGCAGGACGAGGGCAGCCAGATCGCGGCCATGCTGGTCGGTGCATCGGCCGGTGACCAGGTTCTGGATTTCTGCGCAGGCGCTGGTGGCAAGACGCTGGCGCTGGCCGCCGCCATGCAAAACAAAGGCCAGATCTACGCCTATGACGCCGACCGCAACCGGCTTGCGGCGATCTATGAGCGGATCAAACGGGCCGGTGTGCGCAATGTCCAGATTCGCCCCCCCGGCCCGAAGGCGCTTGACGGGCTGGAGGGACAGATGGACCGGGTGCTTGTCGATGCGCCGTGCAGCGGTTCGGGCGTCTGGCGGCGGCGGCCCTACGCCAAATGGCGGCTGAGCGCCGAGGCGCTGGACAAGCGGGCCGCGGAACAGAGACAAGCGCTCGGCGAGGCGGCCGCCTTCGTCAAGCCCGGCGGTGTTCTCGTCTATGTCACCTGCTCGCTGTTTGCGCGCGAGAACGGCGTTGCCGTTACGGCGTTTCTTTCCGGGCGCGACGATTTTACGAACTGCGACATGGACGTGGTCTGGCATGAGGCTTTCGGCGCCGGGATCGCGCCGCCGCGCCATTGCGCGGCCGATCAAATTATCCTGTCTCCGGCCTCGACGGGGACCGATGGATTTTTCATCGCCGCCCTCAAGCGGGCCGGATAAGATTACCGGTACGAACTCATCGATACCGCGCCGCTCTCGGGAAGGAAAAAGCCAATGACCCCTGCACAATCACCAATCGCTCTCTATTACTGGCCGACGCCCAATGGCTGGAAAATCTCCATCATGCTGGAAGAGCTCGGCGCGCCCTATGACGTCAATTATGTCGATATCGGCAAGGGCGACCAGTTCGACCCGGATTTTCTGGCGATCGCGCCGAACAACCGCATGCCGGCCATCATCGACCCGGACGGGCCGGGCGGCAAACCGGTCTCAGTGTTCGAATCTGGCGCCATCCTAATGTATCTGGGCCGTAAATTCGGCCGCTTCTATCCCCTTGATGATGAGCGCGCCCGCATCGAGGTGGAAGAATGGCTGATGTGGCAGATGGGCAATGTCGGTCCGATGCTCGGCCAGAACCACCATTTCCGCAACTATGCGCCCGAAAAGCTGCCCTACGCGCACCATTTCCGCAACTATGCGCCCGAAAAGCTGCCCTACGCGATCACCCGCTACGAAAACGAGGCGCACCGGCTTTACGGCGTGCTCGACAAACGCCTCGCCGGCCGCGACTTTGTCGCCGGCGATTATTCCATCGCCGATATGGCGATCATCGGCTGGATGCGCAGCCCGGAGCGGCAAGGCATCGAGATTGACGACTTTGTAAACCTCAAGGCGTGGCGCGAGCGGCTGCTGGCACGGCCCGCCGTTGAGCGCGGCATCGCGCTTGGCTTTGAAAAGCGCTCGAACATCGCCGACGACGAGCAGGCGAAATCGGTGCTGTTCGGCCAGCGGGCGCGCGGTTAGGGGCTGGCCCCAATGCGCGCCAGCATCGTCAGTCGGCCTTCGTCCATAACTGGTTTTTGCAGAACAGCCCGCCCATGACGCAGCCGGCCAGTTTCAGCTTGTCGGGCGAAACCAGTTCCAGCTTGCCGGTATAGGTCTTGCAGTCCTTGTAGTTCTTCAGCTTGCCCTTGAAGCCCTTGCCGGACGGCTTGACGTCGTAGATCATTTTCATGCCGACCGGATTGCCCATGCAGTCGGAGGCGGCATCGCCGCCCTTGACCCAGACCACGGTTCCGACAAAACTGCCGCCGCCCGGCGCGATCTCGACCTTGGTGTCGCCGGATTCGCTGAGCCAGGTGCCAAGCGGTTCGGCGGCGAGCGCCGGTGTCGCGAAAACGGCGAGGCAAAAGGCCAAAGCCGTGATGATCGATCGGTTCATGATTTCCTCCTGAAGATGGTTCCTGGCCTCGCGAAAAAACTTGCCCGGCGCGCCTGCCGGCGCGCGCCGTGGCGCCGGCGAATGGCTTTAGGGTGAAAAGACTATAAACAAATCTGCCGCCCGCGGCAATTGACTATTTTCGGATAACGTAGCGATATCAGATAGTTAAGAGATTTTCTGGCGTTGCGTTTTACCGCAGCGAAAGCTTTTGGTGAGGCCGCGTTAACGCCGTTGCTTAACGCGTCCGTCAAGAACGATGGTGATCATCAGCCCCGACAAAGAAGCGGACCGGACGCGTGCCGGCTGCAAACCCAGGGGGGTTGTCATGTCAGGTTATGCTCAGATGGGCCGGCTCTTAACCGAAGCACCCACGATGGAAGATTTGGTCCAGCGCGGGATCGCCTTCGCCTCCGGCCGGGCCGGCCGGGTCGACTATGTCGAGGCGCATAAATGCTTCAACCTTGCCGCGGCCCGCGGCGACCGGACCGCCATCGCGCATCGCGAGGAAATCGCCAGCGAGATGAGCCGCGACCAGATCGCCGAAGCGCTGCGCTCGGCGCGCGAGTGGCTTTCGCGCCATTAAATCCCGCCACCACGCCGGCCTGAAGCCGCAGTTTGAAACTGCGGCCTTCTCGCCAGCGGCCGGCTGATCGTCTAACCTGCCCGCCAACTTATATCGAAGGGGGCGGTATGCAGCGCAAGGCATTCAAGGCCGGCGAGACGATCTTCAAGACCGGCGATAAAAGCGACCTCGCCTATGTCATCGTCGTGGGCGGCGTCGATATTTCCGTTCAAGGCGAAGCTGGCGAAGTGAAAATCGCCTCGCTTGAGCCTGGGGAGGTGTTCGGCGAAATGGGCCTCATCGACGCCGGTCCCCGCTCAGCCGATGCACACGCCAATCAATATACGGTCTGCGCCGGCTATGACGGCGATGAACTGCTCGACCTTCTTGATAATGATCCCGGCGAAGCGGTCGTCTTCATCAAGACGCTGATCCGCCGCCTGCGCGAGGCCAACCGCAGCCTAACCGCCGGCAAATCGTGACGACGGCGTGGAAATCGGCCGCCGTTATGACGATCATCGCGCTCCAAGACACCTCTTGACTGCATGCTGGTTGACGCAAGCCGGCAAACCGGGCATTTGCGGAAGTGGAGAGGTGGCCGAGTGGTTGAAGGCGCTCCCCTGCTAAGGGAGTAGACGGGAAACCGTCTCGAGGGTTCGAATCCCTTCCTCTCCGCCAGTTT
>CALZIL010000407.1 GCA_945787495.1 uncultured Afifella sp.
AGGCGGAACTCGCCGGCGTGTCGCTGGCGATCGAGGACCGGCAGAGCGGCGCGGTCAAAGCCTGCTATATCCCGCTCGGCCATAAAACCGGCGAGGACGACATGTTCGGCGGCGGCCTGGCAGACGGTCAGATCGCGCTCGACGCGGCGCTGGCGCGGCTGAAACCGCTACTGGAAGACGTCTCGGTCCTGAAGATCGCCCAGAACCTGAAATATGACTGGCTGGTGCTCTCCCGCCATGGCATCGAGGTGACGCCGTTCGACGACACCATGCTGATCGCCTATGCGCTTGATGCCGGCCGCTCAAGCCACGGCATGGACCGGCTGTCGGAAACCTTCCTCGGCCACACGCCGATCCCTTTCAAAGAGGTCGCCGGCACCGGCAAGGCGCAGGTGACCTTCGACAAGGTGCCGATCGAGGCGGCGACGGAATACGCCGCCGAGGACGCCGACGTGACCTTGCGGCTGTGGCGGGCGCTCAAGCCGCGGCTGCCGGCGGAAGGCGTGACAACTGTCTATGAACGGCTGGAACGGCCGATGGCGCCGGTGCTGGCGCGCATGGAGGCGCGCGGCATCAAGGTCGACCGGCAGATCCTGTCGCGATTATCGGGCACATTCGCGCAAAAGGCCGCCGGGCTGGAAGCGGAGATCCGCGAACTTGCCGGCGAGAGGGACTTCAATCCGGGCTCGCCCAAGCAGCTCGGCGAGATCCTGTTCGACAAGATGAGCCTGCCGGGCGGCAAAAAGACGCGTACCGGGCAATGGTCGACCGATGCGCGGACGCTCGAGGACCTCGCCGCCGAAGGCCACGCGCTGCCGCGCAAGATCGTCGACTGGCGGCAGCTCACCAAACTCAAATCGACCTATACCGACGCCCTGCCCGGCTACATCAATCCTGAGACCGGCCGCGTCCACACCTCGTTTGCGCTGGCGGCGACGACGACCGGGCGGCTGTCATCGTCAGACCCGAATTTGCAGAACATTCCGGTGCGCACCGAGGAAGGCCGGCAGATCCGCACCGCCTTCATCGCCGAGAATGGCCACAAGCTCGTTTCGGCAGATTATTCGCAGATCGAGCTTCGCGTGCTCGCCCATATGGCCGATATCGCGGCGCTGAAAAAAGCCTTCGCCGACGGCCTCGACATCCACGCCATGACGGCCGCCGAAATGTTCGGCGTGCCGATCAAGGACATGGACCCGATGGTGCGCCGCCGCGCCAAGGCAATCAATTTCGGCATCATCTACGGCATTTCCGCCTTCGGTCTGGCAAATCAGCTCGGCATTTCGCGGTCTGAAGCGGGCGACTACATCAAGACCTATTTTGAGCGTTTCCCGGGCATCAAGGATTACATGGAGGCGACAAAAGCCTATTGCCGCGAGCACGGCTATGTGACGACGATCTTCGGCCGCAAGGCGCATTATCCCGACATAAAATCGTCACAGCCCAACATGCGCGCCTTCAACGAGCGCGCCGCGATCAACGCGCCGATCCAGGGCTCGGCCGCCGACATCCTCCGCCGCGCCATGACCGGCATGGATGACGCGCTGGGTGAGGCAAAGCTTTCGGCAAAAATGCTCCTGCAGGTGCATGACGAACTGATCTTCGAGGTGCCGGAGGCGGAAGTGGAGAAAACGATCAAGGTCGTGTCAGCGGAAATGGAGCACGCCGCCGAACCGGCGGTGATGCTCTCCGTGCCGCTGCAAGTCGACGCCCGCGCCGCCGGCAACTGGGACGAGGCGCATTAGGGCTTTGACCCGTTAGTGGTAGCTAACCTCTTGGCGATGCATCGGAATTCTCCCTTAAGCACATTTTGAAAATACTGACACAATCCGATCCTGATCGCCTAGGCTTTGGGTTTGTTTACCTATGAGCTGTTGCGCGGGAGCGGGGAGATGGCTTGGTGAAGTCGCAAGCTGAATTTGGCATCGATTGGGAACGAAAGCCGGTATCTTCGGAAGGGGAGAAGATTGTCGAGCTTGCGGTCGATGCAACGCTTGCGTTCCTGCGCGGTCAGCCCAGTGTGTTTTTACAACAACACAGGCCCAAACCGGACGT
>CALZIL010000408.1 GCA_945787495.1 uncultured Afifella sp.
GTCTCGGCGTGGCGCTTCAGCCAGGCGGCCTGCTTGGCGAGGGTATGCGCCGCATCCGGCGTCACCTCGTACTGGTCGAAGCCGAACAGCACCCGGTTTCCGGCGTTGGCGATGAAATCGCGGACGCTGCCCGGGGCGATCGCCGGAACCGCGTCGGCGCTCCTGGTTTTGGTCGGCGCGGCGGCGATGGATCGGCTCCGCCCCTTGTTCCATTCTTTTAGCTTCGCTGCGGCCAGCTGTGACGATTTCAGCGACCGCGGGCACGGCTCGCCGACCACTTCGAAGGCCAGCGCATTGTCTTCGTCCATGCACAGACGGATTTTCGCGGCCTTCGGGTCGCCCTGCGCCAACAGGGCGCGGGCATTCTTGAGCAGGATGCAATTGGAATCTTGCCAGGTCGTACCCGCGCTGAAGCCGAAATCGGCGCCCTGGCCGGCGGCGCTGGACGACCCCATGCAGGTGTCATTCGGCGTTCGCAGGACCGTCGGCGCGGCGCTGGCCGCGGCGTCGTCGCCGCTGGTCGAACGCGCGGCGCCGGTCGAGGCGCCGGCGGAGCGTGACGCGGCCGCCGCCGCCGCCGTGGCGGCACCGGCAGGAGCACTGGCGCCTGCTCTGGAACCGGCCGATGCGTCTTGGGCCGGCGCTGCCGGCGCGGCAGCTGCGGCCGGGGCAGCCGTTGTCGACGCAAATCGCGTCGGGCTCTTCTCGGACTTGGCGGCGGTGTCGTTCGAGTCGGCGGCGCTCGCCGGCGGGGCGGCTTTCCTGCCGGTCGTGCCGAGCGTCACCGATTTGGGCTTGAAGTGAATTATTGCCGGCATGCGGGTGCTGGTCTTGGCGTCGCTGACCGGCGCAGCCGCCGAGATTTTGGCGCCGGGCTTGATGCCGCCGGGCTTGATGCCGCCGGGCGTGATGCCGAATGTGCCGCTGGCCGCGGCAATGTCCATCGCCGCGTCGGCGCTGGCGCGCGGCTTATCGAGGGGGAGCATAACGGTGACCCTTGCGCGGGCGCTGTCGGGAATCGTGTTTTCGTGGGTCGCGCTCGCAAAAACGCCGCTCAAGGCCAGCGCAGTTCCCAAGATGATGGAGATTGCCAGTAACCTCTGCACGATCCGGCTCCCTTGATATCCCGATCCATTGTTGCGATTACCCCGGTTGCGTTTGGCGCAATTAAAAGAAGGGTGATCACTTTTGCTTATACCCTAAAATTAAGGATAAGCTACTCGGAACGAAGCCTTTTTGGACTAGTGCATCGGTACTACCGCGGGCCGTCTGCGCCCCCTGGTTTCAGGCGAACCGGGCCGCGACGCCGCCCAGCGCGTCGATCTCGAAGGCGACCGAATCGCCCTGCTTCAGCCATTGGGTCTCGACGATGCTGCCGGTCATCACCAGCTCGCCGCCTTTGAGCCCCAATCCCCGCCGGGCCATCGTATTGACGAGCCAGACCGCCGCGTCGAACGGATGGCCCATCACGTTCGCCCCCTGTCCTTCACCCGCAAGCGTGCCGTTTACGGTCATGCGGCCGGTCACCGCGGTCATGTCGATGCCGCGCCAGTCGGCGACGGGTGCGCCGAGGATGCAGCCGGCGTTGAAGAAGTTGTCCGCCACCATCGTCCAGGTATCGAGGCTGCGGTAATCCACGTAGCGCGCGTCGACCAGCTCGATGGCGGTGCAGCAGGATCCGATCGCCGCGAATACCGCGTCGCGGTCGTAGGGCGCGCCCGCCGCCGGCAGGTCGGCGGCAAGCCGGATCGCGATCTCGCCTTCGACGCCGATCGCAACATAGTCGTCGAAGGCGAGGTCGGCCGGGCTGTCGTGCACGGTGGGCGCCAGGATCGCCCCGGCGCCCGGATGGTCGATGCCCATGTATTGCTGCATGACCGGCGTGGTGCAGCCGATCTTGTAGCCCGCGATGGCGCCGATCTCGCGCAGGACGAACATGCCGTTCATGACGTCCTGGATGGCGTAGGTCTCGTCCTCGGTTCGCGGCCGGCACTCGGAGGGCAGCTCGGCCAGGGGCTTGCGCGAGAGCCGGTGCTTCACCAG
>CALZIL010000409.1 GCA_945787495.1 uncultured Afifella sp.
ATTCTGTCCCGGGCCATCAGACCCGCTTTCGCGGCCGGCGTTCCCTCCAGCGGGATGACGACCATGACGCCGACACCGTCATCCGGCAACGTGATCTGGATTCCGAGCCCACCGAACTGCCCGCGCATCGAATCCTGCATCGCCTCGTACTCATCGCGCGGCAAATAAGTGCTGTAGGGATCGAGCGACGCCAACATGCCATTGATTGCCTGCTCGACGAGCCAATTGCCGCTGACCGTACCGTTGGGTGGCGGTGCATCGTTGAGCGCATGGGAAGCCGCGGCGAGCAAGATATCTTCATCCACGGGCCGCACATACTCTGACTTGACTCGCTCGAATACCCGGGCGAAGAGCTTGACGTCGGGCTGAGTCCTATCGGCCCCGTCGGCGTACTGCCTCTGTTTCTTGTCGATATCCGCGGCAAGCTGATCGGCGGCGGCACGCGCTTCGGGTCCCGGCACCGGCGCAATTGCGCAGGCGCTCAGGGCAAACAGGACAAGAATCGAAAATCCGTACCGCAACGGTTTCATATTTCTTTGCACTCTTCGCGACACCGGTTGACTGGCATTGTTGCCGTCGACGGATGTCGCACCCTGTAATGTGGGCTGATCTCCCCGCCGCGTCCATCATGACTCAAAAAAGTAAACGAATATGTTACAAAAAATCCTGCCAGCGCACCGGCTGAATATAAAGGGGTCAAACCAATATGAGCACCAAACACGTCGTCGTTGTAACACGCAAGCTGCCGGAAGCCGTGGAAAACAGATTACGGCGGGATTACGTGCCGCGCCTCAACCCCGACGACAGGCTCTATACCACCGATGAATTGCTGATGCTATGCGAAGGCGCAGATGCAATCATGCCGTGTCACACCGAAAGGCTGACGGCCGAGGTCATCGGCCGGCTGCCGGACAGTGTCAGGGCAATCGCCAATTTCTCGGTCGGTGTCGACCACGTCGATCTTCAGGCTGCGAAGGATCGCGGCATCGTCGTCACCAATACACCGGATGTGCTGAGCGACGCCACCGCCGAGATCGCAATCCTCTGCCTCCTTGGTGCGGCGCGCCGGGCAAGCGAAGGCGAGCGGCTGGTGCGAAGCGCCGAATGGAAGGACTGGAGCCCCGCCTTCATGGTCGGCGTACAGATAACCGGCAAGCGGATTGGCATCGTCGGCATGGGCCGGGTCGGCCAGGTCGTGGCCAGACGTGCACGAGGCTTCGACATGGATGTGCATTACCATAACCGCCAGCGGATCGACCCGGCGCTTGAACAGGAAGCGACCTACCATCCGTCACTGGACGAGATGTTGCCGCTCTGCGACGTGTTGTCGCTCAACTGCCCGGCAACGCCGGAAACCACCGGGCTGCTAAACGACCGGCGCATCGGCCTGCTGCCGGACGGTGCGATCGTCGTGAACACCGCGCGCGGCGCGCTGGTGGATGACGATGCGTTGATCGCCGCCCTGGAGTCGGGCAAGCTCTATGCGGCGGGCCTCGACGTATACAATAACGAACCGGCAATAAATCCGAAATATCGCGACCTGACCAATTCGTTCCTGCTGCCGCATATCGGGAGCGCCACGCGGGAAACCCGCGACGCCATGGGCTTCCGTGCGCTCGATAATCTCGATGCAGTCTTCGCACAGGACGAGCCTCAGGACCGCGTCGCGTAAGAGCTCCAAAGAAAAAATGTATACAATTTCCCGTTTCGAATCCATGACTTGGCGATTCCTGTTGCGAACTCGCTGAAAATGTTGAAACCTTGGCGCGCCGAAGCGACAGAAGCCGTTTCGGACACGTCAATAAATCTGACAGGGGGCAACTCATTTCCATTTGGTTGAGATCAACCTTGTGAAGGGTAGGCCGGTGCCGGGAGCGCTGGACACATAGTCCGGACCTCGCCCGTTACCGTGCCTGCAGCGATGAAATTTCTTGAAGTCTGGAGGAGGAACCAATGACGAGCAAGGACACGAAGGCCAAAACGGCCAGCCGCAGAAAATTCCTGAAAACCGGCGCGGCAACCGTCGCCGGTGGT
>CALZIL010000410.1 GCA_945787495.1 uncultured Afifella sp.
CGAAGCGGCCAATGAGCGCGAAGAGGCGCTGGCGATCGCGCTGGTCCTGCGCCGGGCAATGGAGATGCCCGACCGGACCGCCGCCCTGATTACGCCCGATCGGGCGCTGGCCCGGCGCGTTGCCGTCGAACTGCAGCGATGGGACATCGCGATCGACGATTCCGGCGGTGTGCCGCTTAACCGCACGCCACATGGTGTTCTGGCCCGGCTGGTTGCCGAAGCGGGTCTGAGCGGTCTCGATGCCCTGACCATTCTGGCCCTGCTCAAGCATCCACTTGCCGCATTTGGCGGTGAGCCGGCAGTGATCCGCAGTGCGGCGCGGGCACTGGAACGCGCCGTGTTCAGAGGTCCAATAATCCGATCCGGTGCCGGCCTGGGTCTCGCCGCCCTGCATGACGTCCTTGACCGGAACCAAAGTGCCGTCGCTGACGGAAAGCGCACAACCGTCGCGGCTGCGGGTCTGGTGGCGGAAGACTTCGACCGCGCCGCCGCCCTGCTCGACAGGATCGGGACTGCGCTCGCCCCGCTGGTCGCTATCGCCTCCCATGAGCCGGCGGCGGTGCCACTTGCCGATCTCGTCGCCGCGCATCTGACAAGTCTGCAGGCGGTCATGAACTCATTTGACTCATCAGGCGAACCGGCGCTGGTGCAAAGCGATGCCGGCGCCATGCTCGCCGCCATGATGGCGGAATTGGTCGCATCGGCGGCATTGGGTCATTGGGTCCCGATATCCGGCCGTCCGACTATCCGGGACTGTTTTCTGCGATTGCCGGCGGCCAGACATTTCGCAGCGGTGGCCGGACCGATCCGCGCATTCATATTTGGGGCGCGCTGGAGGCGCGACTGCAGCACGTCAATGTCGCCATTCTCGGCGGTCTCAACGAGGGGACCTGGCCGGCGCCGGCCGAGACTGATCCGTTTTTGTCGCGATCCATGCGCGCCGCCTTGGGCCTGGACCCGCCGGAGCGCCGCATCGGTCAGGCGGCGCATGATTTCGCGCAGGGGCTGGGCCTCCCTGTCGTCTGGCTGAGCCGCGCCGCCCGTCAGGATGGCGAGCCACGTACGGCTTCGCGTTGGCTGCAGCGGCTTCTCGCTTATGTCGGCGAGGACGCGGCGAAAACCTTGAGGGCGCGCGGTCAGGACATGCTGACCCTGGCCCGCCATCTCGACATGCCGCCGGAAAAACCGCAGCCGGCAGAACGGCCCAGGCCGACGCCGCCGCTCGCAGCGCGGCCGAATCGTCTTTCCGTTACCCGGATCGAAACACTGATTCGCGACCCCTATGCCATCTATGCCGAGCAGGTGCTGGACCTCAGGCCGATCGAGGCGATCGCCGCCATGCCCGGCCCGGCCGAGCGCGGCACACTGTTCCATGACTCGCTGGAACGTTTCATCGGCGAACGGCCGGCGGGGCCCTTCGACGCGGCGGCGCTTGAGCGCCTTCTTGCGATCGGCCTTGAGCGCTTTGCCGGCTTCGCCGACACGCCGGACATCCAGGCGCTGTGGTGGCCGCGTTTTGAGCGCATGGCGCGCTGGTTCGTGGCGAAAGAAAACGACAGGTCCGATATTGCGGAGCGACTGGTGGAACGCCGCGGCGCCATGGCTGTCGGTGATGATTTCACCCTGACGGTTCGCGCCGACCGCATCGACCGGCTGCACGACGGCCGGCTCGGCATTATCGACTACAAGACCGGCGCGCCGCCGAGCGCAAAACAGGTGCTCAGCCTGTCGCCGCAGCTTCTTTTGGAAGCCGTGATCGTTCTTGCCGGCGGTTTTGAGGACGTGCCGGCCGGCGACATCGCCCGGCTGGACTATTACCGGGTCTCCGGCGCCGGCGAGGGTGGTGAAATCAAACCGGTCGGAACCGGCAAAGCAAACAGCAAGACCGGTGAGCCGGAAATCACTTTGCCGCAGGCCATCGACCTGACGCGGCGGCGTGTGACGGCCCTCATTGCTGCCTATAGGGACTCCGATAGGTCTTATCTGTCGCGCGCCCGGCCAGCCGCGGTAACGCGCTTTACCGGCGACTATGATCATCTCGCCCGCGTCGGCGAATGGTCCATCGGTGCAGAGGACGAGGAATGACCTCGCCCACAATCCCGTCCACCACACAAGCGGCGCAGGCACGCGCTACCGATCCGGCCGCATCGGCCTGGGTCACCGCCAATGCCGGCGCCGGCAAGACCTATGTGCTGGCCCAGCGCGTCATCCGACTGCTGCTGGATGGCGCCGATCCGGCGACGATCCTGTGCCTGACCTTCACCAGGGCGGCAGCGGCGGAAATGGCCCAACGGGTGTTCGGAATTCTGGCTGAATGGGCGACGATGCCGGAGGACAAGCTCGCCGCCGCGCTCGCCGATTTTGACGACACGCCGGCCGACACTGCCCGCATCGCCGCCGCCCGCCGGCTTTTTGCCAGCGCCCTGGAAACGCCCGGCGGCCTGAAGATCCAGACCATCCATGCCTTTTGCGAGCGCTTGCTGCAGCAATTCCCGTTCGAAGCCAATGTGCCGGGCCGATTCGAAGTGCTTGACGATCTGACCGGCGCCGAACTGATCGCCGAGGCGCGCGCCGCCGCGCTTGTCGCGACAACGGATGAACACAGCACGCTCGGTAAAGCCTGGCGCGCCTTGATCGATGCCTATACCGACTCCGCCATCGAG
>CALZIL010000411.1 GCA_945787495.1 uncultured Afifella sp.
CTCCCAGAAATCCAGAACCTCGTAAGCGCCAGGTCTGTCGAGGTCGATGACGCCGGTGTGCCGTTTGCCCCGGTAACCGACAAGGCCGTCGCCGTCGCCTTCAAGGTCGATCGACAAGGCCAGCCCGTCAATGAAGCGTGCTTGCCCGGAAGCCAGTGTCTCGCGCGCGTGCAGGTCGGCCAGCGCCGCATCGTCAAGCCGTGCATCGCCGGTGCGGAAGCGGATCTGCGACAGCCGCGAGCCGCGCCGCACGATGATCGGAAAGGTGCGCGGGCTGATTTCCAGATAAAGCGGCCCCTGATAGCCGGCCGGCACCTGGTCGAATGACCGCGCCCGGTCGGTGATCACCCGGGTGAACACGTCGAGCCGGCCGGTTGAGCTTTTCGGGTTTGTGCTGGCGGCGATCTCTTGCGGCAGCGCCAGCGCTTCCAGCAGCGGCACGATATAGACGCAGCCCGTTTCCAGCACCGCACCCTCGGTAAGATCGATTTCATGCAAGGCGAGATCGGGAAGCCTGTCGGCGACGCAAAGGTCGGGGCCGGGCAGGAAGCTGGCGCGCACCCGAAAGGCACGGTCGCCGAGCCTGAGGTCGAGGCTGGCCGGCTGAACCTGTGCTTCCACAAACGGCTCGGCAAGCTGCAACTGCCCGGCCTCAGCCAGTGCGCGGATTTGCCAGTCCGGCAGGATTCCCTGTTTCAATCCGCTCAACGCGTCCGCCTTTCGGCCTATTGCAGTCAAGACCGTTAGCCGATCGCGCATTTGACGCCAAGGCCGCAAGCCGGTAAGTCAGGCCCTTATCCCGTGGTGATTTGAGCCGGTCGGCTTGCAGCCACGTGTGCAGCGCGAATTCCGCGCCGCCGCAAAAATGCTAAAAGGCCGCGAACTAGGTCCATGATCTAGAGCCCCGGTCCCGGCATTATGGCGCGGCCGGGTTTTTTGTTGGAGAAGCTATCATGGCCGATGCGCCCAAAGACCGCCGTCCCGCCACTGAGATGATCCACGGCGGCACCATGCGCTCCGGGTTCGGCGAGACCTCCGAAGCGATTTTTCTGACGCAGGGCTTTGTTTACGACAGCGCCGAGGCCGCCGAGGCGCGCTTTAAGGGCGACGAACCCGGCTTCGTCTATTCGCGCTACGCCAATCCGACCGTCGCCATGTTTGAGGAGCGCATGTGCGCCCTGGAAGGCGCCGAGGCGGGGCGCGCCACGGCCAGCGGCATGGCCGCCGTCACCGCCTCGCTGCTGTGCGACGTCAAGGCCGGCGATCATGTCGTCGCCTCGCGCGCTTTGTTCGGCTCCTGCGACTATGTCATCGCCGATTTTCTGCCGCGGCTCGGCGTCAACTCCACCCTTGTCGACGGCACTGATCTTGACGCCTGGCGGTCTGCGGTACGGCCCCAGACCCGCGCCTTCTTTCTGGAAAGCCCTTCCAATCCCAATCTGGAACTGATCGACATCGCCGCGGTCGCCGATATCGCCCGCGCCGCCGATGCCCGGCTTGTCGTCGACAATGTCTTCGCCACGCCGCTTTACCAGAAGCCGCTGGAGCTCGGAGCCCACACCGTCGTTTATTCCGCCACCAAGCATATTGACGGCCAGGGCCGGTGCCTTGGCGGCGTCGTGCTCTCCAATGCTGAATGGGTGGAGGACAAGCTGGCGCCCTATATCAAGCATATCGGCCCCTCGATGAGCCCGTTCAATGCCTGGGTGCTTTTAAAATCGCTGGAAACGCTTGAGATCAGGGTTGCCCGTCAGGCCGAGACTGCCGCCGTTCTGGCCGACCGCATCGGCGACCATCCGGCCATTGCCCGGGTCTATTATCCCGGCCGCGCCGACCATCCGCAGGCCGGGCTGGCGCGCCGGCAGATGCATTCGGGCGGCACCATGATCGCCTTTGAGATCACCGGCGGCAAGGACGCAGCCTTCCGCTTCGCCAATGCGCTTGAAGTGGTGCTGATCTCCAACAATCTCGGCGATGCCCGCTCGCTGGTCACCCATCCGGCGACGACGACGCATCAGCTCAGCGAAGAAGAACGGGCCGAACTGGGCATCGGCGACGGCCATATGCGGTTATCGGTCGGTCTGGAGGATGTGGAGGATCTGAGCGAGGATATTCTTGCCGCGCTCAGCGCCAGCCAGTCCGCCACCATCCGCGCCGTTTCCTAGCCGCGCCGTCTGCTAGTCGAATGACTTGATCGCCAGCAGCACCCGCGCGCCGGCGGTGACGAAGCAGACCGCGGCAAAGACATAGGCGATGGAAACAAAGGCGGACGGAAACAGGCAGAAGGCGCAAAAGACGGCGATTGTCTCCGTCCCTTCCGCCAGGCCGGTGGTGAAATAGAGCGATTTCGATCCACGCGCGATCGTCGTCAGGCCCTGTTTTTCCGCCATGATCGCAAAGGCCAGAAAACTCGAGCCGTTGACATAGAAGCTCAAGATCAGCACCGCCCCGGCAACGGCATTGGCGGCAGGATCGGCGAGAACGAAACCGAGCGGTATGGCGCCGTAAAAGGTGAAATCCGACACGATATCGAGATAGCCGCCAAGGTCGGTTGTCCGGCTGTGGCGGGCCACCGCGCCGTCAAGGCCGTCGGCAAGCCGTGAGATCAACAGCAGGACAAGGCCGGCAAGATAGGCCTCAAGGGCAATGACAAGCGCCGCCGCCAGGCCCGTTGCCAAACCGGCGAAGGTGACGGAATTGGCGCTGATGCGGCGCGCGGCGAGCGCGCTGCCCATCCAGTCCAGCACCGGGTCGATGATCTGTCTGACCTTGCCGTCAAGCACGCCAGTTGCCTCGCTGAAGCATCGATAAAAACACCGCCTATGGCGCTTCGTTGAATCTGAAGCTAAGGCTTAGCGCATGATGCGGGTCGGGTTGAAGGTTGAATTGGCTGGCGCGACGTGGCTGGCGGCGGTCATGGCGGCTGCTTTGCTTCTGGCCGGCGTCCTCATGCGGGCCGGCCCGGCCCTTGCGCAAGCTCCCGGCAACGAGCCGGAGAAATTGGTCGTTCCCAATTTCTGGGACCCGCGGGCGCGCATGGAGCGCCCCGATCCGCAGGAGATCGGCAGCATCCGGTTCCTGACGACCGAGGATTTCCCGCCGTTCAGCTTTCGCGACCGCCGCGGCGTCCTGATCGGCTTCAACATCGATCTCATCCACGCCGTCTGTGATATCCTGAAAATCGATTGCGCGTTGCAGTTCCGGCCGTTTGAAACACTTTACGCGACACTCATTGCCGGTGGTGGCGATGCCGTGATCGCCGGCCTCAATGCCGGCGATGCCGGTCCCGATGTCATCGTCACCGCGCCCTATATGAAGCTTCCGGCCCGCTTTGTGATCCGGCGCGGCACAGTCTTCAACCCGCATGATTCGTCCGGCGGCTATTTCCTCGGCACGGTCTGCGGCTCCACCCATGCGGCGTTTGTCGCGCGGTTTTTCTCCGATTGGCGCATTGCCTGTTATCCCTCGCTCGCCGTCGCGCTTGCCGAACTCAGGGAAGGGCGGATCATCGCGGTTTTCGGCGACGCGCTGCCTTCCGCCTTCTGGCTGCACGGCGAGATGTCGGACAATTGCTGCGCCTTCGCCGGCGGGCCCTACCTCGACGACCGCTATTTCGGCCCCGGCCTGTCGATTGCCGTGCGCAAGGCCGACCGCCGGCTCAAGACGGCGCTCGATTATGCCCTGCGCGAGGTCTACCGCTCCGGCAAATACGAGGAACTCTAGCCGAACAGCCGGTCCCAGAAGGCGAAATTGAAACCGTAATTGCTGTCCGTTTCGTTGCGCCGGATTGAATGGTGGATGCGGTGCATGTCCGGCGTGACGATCAGCCAGCGCAGCACCCGGTCGGCTTTCAGCGGCAGCTTGACATTGGAATGATTGAACATGGCGGCGCCGTTGAGCACGATCTCGAAGGCCAGCACGGCCAGCACCGGCGCGCCGAGCGCGATAACGACGCCGGCCTTCCAGACCATCGACAAGATGATCTCCAGCGGATGGAAGCGTAGCGCCGTGGTGACGTCGAAATCGATGTCGGAGTGATGCATGCGGTGGATGCGCCACAGGATCGGGATCTTGTGCGAGGCCCAATGCTCCAGCCAGACGGCGAAATCCAGGACGATAAAGGCGATAAGGCCGGCAATCAGGCCCGGCGTCTCGACGGCGCGGAACAGGCCATAGCCGCGTTGCTCGGCCCAGATCGCCGTGCCGACCGCGGCCATCGGAAAGACGATCCGCAGGATGGCTGAATCGACCACCACCATGGCAAGGTTGGTGCGCCAGCGCGCGCTCTTATAGGCGTTCGGGTCGCGCCGCGGCAGGCTCAGTTCCAGCACCGCCATGGTGGCGAAAATGCCCAGAAACGCGGCGAGCCGGATCGTTGTTTCAGAAAACGGAAGAGCGTCCATCGTGACCTGAAGCGGGTTCGCCGGCCTGTGCCGGTCGGCAATCGGATGATTGCCGTTACAGCGTCCTGTAACGTGCCGTCGCCGAACGCTCCAGCGCCGCGATGGTCAACTTATCGAGATTGAGCCGGTCGCGCAGCATCTGCAGGAAGCGCAACTCCTCTTGCGCGACACTCAAATCGACCGCCGCGACCTCCACCGCCAGCGCATAGGCGGTATCGTGATATTTTTTCGGCAGCGCGTCGGCGACAAGATTAAGCAGCGTGTCGAGGCCGTCCTCCTTGGCCAGGATGGCGCTCGCCGCCCGCGAAGTGGTGATCAGCGTCTCGCGGTCATAGCCCTTAAATATCGGCAGCGTCTGGACGATGTCGCCGATCTTCAGGAGTTCGTTGTCGGTCATGGTGGAATCGACCGCCGACATGGTCACCATGACATAGAT
>CALZIL010000412.1 GCA_945787495.1 uncultured Afifella sp.
GATCGGCGCCTCAATCGTCTGGAGCGGGATTTTGCGGTCATCGGCGAGACACTCGCCCTGCACATCCGCTACTATCTGACTGTCACGCCGCCACTGCCCGAACAGGACCGGCAAGCAGCACAGGCGCTCGGCAAGGAGCGCTTTGACTATTTCATCGGGCAGCTGGCAAAGCGGCTTGCCGGCGGCAAGAGCCTGGTCGCCGACGTGATGGAGGAGTTCGTTGCCGAAGACGGCGATTTCTTCACCTCGGCGGACTTTGCCGGCGACCGGGCGCCGTCCGGCGATGCACAACCTTTAGACGAAGACAGCGGCAACCGAGACGGCGGTGATGTGGGTGTCGGGGAGACAGTCCAATGACCGGACATCTTTTCCCGGCAACCGCACAGCGACGCAACGCCATGCTGCGCACCGCCTTCGGCCCGGTCATCGCAGCTGCACTTGCCGATGAGACCGTCATCGAAGTTATGGCCAATCCCGATGGGCGGCTTTGGGTCGACCGGCATCGCTCCGGCCGCAGCGATACCGGCGAGACCCTGACGCCACAGGAAGCTGAACGCATCATCCGCCTGGTTGCCAGCCACATCGGCGTCGAATGCCATGGCGGCGCGCCGATCGTCAGTGCCGAACTGCCGGTCACCGGGGAACGGTTTGAGGGCGTCGTACCGCCGGTTGCCGTAGCCCCATGCTTCTCGATCCGCAAACCGGCACGGGTTCTTTACACGCTCGAGGATTATGTCAGCGCCGGGATCATGACGGCGGCCCGGGCGGAGACTTTGTCTCAGTCAGTTCGTGCCAAAGCCAATATCGTCATTGCCGGCGGCACGTCGTCGGGCAAAACGACGCTCACCAATGCGCTTCTTGCCGAAGTCGCCAAGACAGGCGACCGGGTTCTCATTCTGGAAGACACCCGTGAACTTGTCTGTGCCGCAAATGATTGCGTCCAATTGCGCACTAAGGACGGTGTTGCCGCGCTCAAAGACCTGGTGCGCTCAACCATGCGGCTCAGACCCGATCGGATCGTCGTCGGCGAAGTTCGCGGCGGCGAGGCGCTTGATCTCTTGAAGAGCTGGAACACCGGCCATCCAGGCGGCATCGCGACGGTTCATGCCAATGGCGCCGAAGCCGCGCTCACCCGCCTCGAACAATTGGCCCAGGAAATCGTTGTCACGGTTCCGCGCTCGCTGATCGCCGACGCTGTTGATCTGGTCGTTTTCATTGCGCGCTGTGATGGTCCCGCCGGCCGCCTCGTCGAAGCGATCGTGCGTGTCGATGGTCAAACCGCGGACGGCCGCTTCGCGCTGACGCCGCTTTGTCCACTTCCTCTCACAATTGTCGAACCCGGAGGCCGTCCATGAACGCATTGCCTGTCGGCAGGCTAGGCAACGCATTTGCCTGCTTTTGCCTCACCACAGCCATCCTGACGCTTTCGGACCCGGCCATAGCAGCCGGATCGGGTATGCCGTGGGAAGCGCCATTGACCCAAGTGCTTGAATCCGTCGAAGGGCCGGTCGCCCGCATCATGGCGGTCATCATCATCACTATCACCGGACTGACACTTGCTTTTGGCGACACATCCGGCGGGTTTCGGCGGCTGATCCAGATCATCTTCGGATTATCGATCGCCTTTGCCGCAACCAGTTTCTTCCTCGCCTTCTTCTCGTTCGGCGGCGGCGCCCTTGTCGCCTCTGCGACCTGAGGGGAGCCGGCAATGGTTCAACAGGGCTTTGAGATTCCGCTGCACCGGTCCTTGACCGAGCCGATCCTCCTGGGCGGTGCACCACGGGCGGCGGCGATCCTTGTTGGCACGCTCGCCGCGGCGCTGGCGCTGGGCTTGAGATTATGGGTGCCGGGGCTTCTCGTCTGGGTGATCGGCCATGGCGGTGCCGTCTACGCCGCAAAGGCCGACCCGGCCTTTCTCGATGTCATCGCCCGGCACCTTCGTCACAAGGCGCATCTTGCATGCTGAACCTGAAGGAATATCGCGACAAGCCCGTTGGCCTTGCCGACTA
>CALZIL010000413.1 GCA_945787495.1 uncultured Afifella sp.
ACCGGCTCAATCGCATTTAACACGCTTGACATTGAAACGCTCGGTGGCCTCCTGATCTTCCTCTCCTTTGGCATCAAATGTGCCTTTCCGCTGCTTCACAACTGGCTGCAGGACGCCTATCCGGAAGCAACGGTGACGGGCACCGTAATGCTGTCCGCCTTCACCACCAAACTTGCTGTCTATGCGCTGGCCCGCGGTTTCGCCGGGACGGAGATTCTCGTGCCGATCGGCGCGGCCATGAC
The DNA here is from genome assembly GCA_945787495.1 of uncultured Afifella sp. Taxonomy (GTDB): domain Bacteria; phylum Pseudomonadota; class Alphaproteobacteria; order Rhizobiales; family Afifellaceae; genus CALZIL01. The sequence goes on from CALZIL010000413.1 coordinate 243, forward strand.
CGCATTCCCGATCTTTTACGCCGTCATCGAGAACGACCTCAGGCGCGTTCTCGCTTACAGCCTCAACAACCAGCTCGGCTTCATGGTTGTGGGGATTGGTATCGGCACCGAGCTTGCCGTCAACGGCGCGGTGGCGCACGCATTCTGCCACATCATCTATAAGGCGCTGCTTTTTATGTCGATGGGCGCGGTTCTCTATCGCACCGGCACGATCAAGGGCTCGGAGCTTGGCGGGCTTTACAAGACCATGCCGTGGACCGCCGGCTTCTGCATTGTCGGGGCTGCCTCCATCTCCGCCTTTCCGCTGTTTTCCGGTTTCATCTCCAAATCGCTGATCATCGCCGCGGCATTGGATGGCGGCTATTTCTGGACCTGGCTGGTGCTGCTTTTCGCCAGCGCCGGCGTCTTTCACCATTCCGGCATCAAAATCCCGTTTTTCGCCTTTTTCGCCCACGATTCGGGTCGCCGCCCCGAAGAGGCGCCGCTCAACATGCTGGTCGCCATGGCGATCGCAGCGGCGCTGTGCATAGCCATCGGCATTCTTCCCGGGCCGCTTTACGCGATCTTGCCCTACACTGTCGACTTCGCACCCTATACGCTGGAACATGTCGTCACGCAGCTTCAACTGCTGGTCTTCTCCGCCCTTGCCTTCACGGTGCTGATGCGGACCGGCCTGTATCCGCCGGAATTGAAATCGACCAATCTCGACACCGATTGGTTCTACCGGCGCGCGCTCTACCGCGCCGCCGTTGCGGTTAGGCGCGCCGCGGCACAGGTCAGCGGTGCCGCCATCCGTTCGACGACGCGCAGCGCCGTTTCTTTCGTAACCTATGTCTACCGCCACGGCGGGCCGGAAGGCTTTTTCGCCCGCACCCGGCCGACCGGCAGCATGGCGTTCTGGACGACCGTGCTGCGGCGCATTGATCCCGGTCCAGGTCTGCTGATGGCACTATCATCGATTGACTGGACGTTTCTGGCCATAGCCGCACCGTTCATCGCCGCCATCCTCGCGCCTTTTGCCAAGCGTGTGGCGGGCAGATACGCGGCGTGGGTACTGGCCGCGGTTCCGGCACTTATAGCCCTGCATTTTTCGCAGTTCCTGCCGGATATCGCTGACAATTTTGCCCATGCCGACGGTTTCGACTGGGCCTGGCAGATCAATGTCCGGTTTTCCTATCTGATCGACGGGCTCAGCCTGATGTTCGTCCTGCTGATCGCTACGATCGGTACTGTCATCGTCATCTATGCCGGCGCTAGCGCGAACGGGCATCCGCACCAGGGCCGGTTGTTTTCCTTGCTGTTTTTGCTGATGGGTTCAGCGCTTGGGCTTGTCCTTGCCGACGACTTGCTCATGCTTTTCATCTTCTGGGAGATGACGGCGATCGCCGGCTGCCTGCTGGTCGGCTTTGATCACGAAAACCAGGCCGCACGCCGGGCAGCCTGGCTGGCGCTGATCGTCCCTGTCGCTGGCGGGCTGCCGCTTCTGGCCGGCTTCCTGATGCTGATTGGCTTTCTCGGCGTGCCGTCCATGAGCGATGCCATCGCGCTCGGCAACACCTTCGGCGAGCATCCGGCCTATCTGATCGTGCTGGTTCTGGTTCTTGCCGGGGCTTTCACCAAATCGGCGCAATTCCCGTTCCAGTTCTGGCTCGCAAAGACCGTCGTGGCGCCAGCGCCGGCCGCCGCCTATCTGCTGTCCGCGACGGGGGCTCCAGCTGGCATTTATTTGCTCATGCGGGTGCATCCGTTTCTCGGCGATACGCCGGCCTGGTCGATCATACTGCCGGTTGTCGGCGGCCTGACGCTGCTGATTGGCGCGGTTCTGGCGTTGCGGCAAAACGATGTGCGGGACCTTTTGGCGCAGACTACGGTTGCGATGCTCGGCCTCATCGTCGTGCTGCTCGGCACCAGCCTGCCGCAGGCGATCCTGGCGGCTTGCGCCTATCTGCTCGCCCATGCGCTGGCCATGAGCGCGCTTGTGCTCGCCACCGGCGTGATCGCCGAGCGGGCCGGTGTCAGCGACATCGACGGCTTGCGCGGCCTGGCTCGCGCCATGCCGCTTACCAGTGCGGCGATTGTCCTGGCCGCCATGACGCTTGCAGGCGCGCCCAATACACTCGGTTTTTGGGCCATGACGTTAGCGCAGGACGCGCTGTTCCATCCTAACCCGCTGGCGCTAATCCTGCTCGCCCTCCTGGCTCCCGCCACCGCTTTGATAGTTGCTGCCGTATCTACCGGCGCCATCACGCCGTTTTTCAAGGCCGGTAGCGAAACTGTGAAAACTGCAAGTGATGGCTCCCCGGGGCTTTGGCTCGGCGTCCTGGTGTTAGCGCTTGGCGCAGTCCTGATGGTCTTGTTCGGCGCCTGGACCGGAAAATATCTGCTGGACCCGGCCCATCTGGCGATCGCCCTGCGGCTGGGCGAGATCGGCGATCCGCCGGCGATTCGCCTTGACGCCGGTTTTGCGATCTCCATGGCGACGTGGAGTCTTGGCGCCGTGATATGCTGGGCAAGGTGGGGACGCCGGATCCGCCCGCCGCGATGGCAGCCCGGCGCCGAATATGCGATCGGTTATGCCGGCGCCCTGATCGTGACCGGCGCCAGCGCATGGGCCTTGATCCACCTGTCTTCAGCGATTACGTCCGGCGGCGAGCGCCATTCAACCGGGCTGCTTGCCGGCTTCGCAATCCTGGCGATGATCGCCGCGCCGTCTCTCGCGCTGCTGCGGCCAGGACTGCGCCAACTCTATGCCTGCCTTGTCGTCAGCGCACCGCCGGCGTGGCGCTTGGCTCGCCGATCGGCCTTGCCGGCTCGCTCACCTTTGCCCTCCAGTTCCCGATCGCCATGGCCGGGCTTGTCATGACAGCGGCAGCCACCCGCCGCATCGGCAATGGCGGTCAATACCATCGCGCAAGCCCCACGCTTGCCGCGGTCACACTGGTCTTCGCCTTTGCTCTCGCCGGCCTGCCGCCATTTTCCGGTTTCTGGCCGCGGGTCATCTTGACCCAGGCCGCCCTCCTGGAAGCGCGCTGGTGGCTGGCCGCGGCGATCCTGCTCAGCGGGCTGCTGATCCTCATCGCAACCGCGCGGACATTCGCTGCGGCAATCGGCACCGACCGGCCGGCCGAAAAACCCGCCCATCATCTGAGTGCCCGTGATCCCTTGTTCATGTTTGCACCGCCGATCGCGCTGGCGGCGTTGACCGTCCTTCTCGGCGTCTGGCCGGCAATCGTGATGTCGATAGCCGACCGGTCGGTCGCGACGCTGCTCAGCCCCTGATCATCCCCCTTATCGCCCCCCTTATCACCAATGACGGGGGGCCGGACTGGCGGACCGGGTTGAGTATTATTTTCAGTATTGCGCTGCCATATCACCGCAATTGCGGCGGACATCCGGCCGGATTTGTTCTTTTACGTGGCGAA
>CALZIL010000414.1 GCA_945787495.1 uncultured Afifella sp.
GCGCTATTTTCGCACCCCTGTTCCCGTCAGCATCAAGGATGACGATACACCGGTAACCCTGGCCGACAGACAGGCGGAAGAGATTGTTCGCGCCGTCATAGCCGAGCGGTTCCCCAGCCATGGAATTTTCGGTGAGGAACAGGGCCGCACCGCCGGCGATACCGGCACATGGGTGATCGATCCGATCGATGGCACCAAAAGCTTCATGACCGGCAATCCGCTTTTTGGGGTGCTCGTCGGCTTTGTCCGCGACGGCGTGGTTGAAGCGGGCGGCCTGGCCATGCCGGCGCTGAACGAAAGATGGATGGCGGCGCGTTCCGGGCCGACCCGCCTGAACGGGCGTGCCTGTTCGACGAGAAAGACGACGCATCTGGCGGAGGCCTGCCTGCTGACCTCCTCTCCGGATTTCTTTTCGCGTCAGGAATATGCCGCGTTTGAGCACCTGTCGGAGCAGACACGATATCGCCGCTTCGGCGGTGATTGTTATACCTACGCCATGGTGGCGGGCGGCTGGGCCGATCTTGTCGTGGAGTCGAGCCTGCAGCCTTATGACTACCTGCCGCTTGTGCCGATTGTCGAACAGGCCGGCGGTAACAGGCCGGCGGTGTCATCAGCGATTGGCGCGGCCGGGCACTCGGTCTGGACTCCGGTGGGCAGGTCATCGCCACGGCAACACCGGAACTCCATGAAGCCGCACTCGCCTGTCTGGCTGGCGAGGCTGATTGACCGGGTTGCGTGAACTCAGATTGGTTTGCCTAACGCATTCGCCAGGCTTGGGTTTTCGCCAAAACGCCCCTTGAGGCCGCCAGATGGACGATCCGCGCCGCGGCATTGGTGTAGAAGATCATCATGCCCATCGCTGCCGCCGGCGCGATGTCGCCCGCATCATCCATGTTCAGAACGGCGACCGAGGCCAGCGTCGTATCTGAGGAATAGAGGAACACCACCGCCGACACCGTCGTCATGGCGTTGACGAAAAGATAGATCGAAATGTCGAGCACCGCCGGCATGCAGACCGGCACAGTGACCCTTGCAAAGAGCTTGTAGAAGGGCTGCTTGAGCGAGGCCGATACCGACTCGAACTCGCGATCCATCTGCTTCAGCGCCGTCACCGCGGTGAGATGCGAGACGGTGTAGAAATGCGTCACGGTGCAGACGACCAGGATCGCCATCGTGCCATAGATGAAATTCAGCGGATTGGCCGGGTTGTTGAAGAAAAAGATATAGGCGAGGCCAAGCACCATGCCGGGGATCGCCATCGGCAGCATGGCGAGGAACTGGAACGTCGAACGGCCGGTGCGAAAGCCCTGCGTCTTTTCGACCATATAGGCGCCGGTGAAGACGATGAGGGTGCCGAAAAACGCCGTCAGGAACGCCAGCCGCAACGAGTTGCGGTAGGAATCCCAGCCGCCGCCATCCATCAGGTCGAAGGCATAGTTCTTGAGGCTCAGGCTGAGGTCGTATGGCCAGAACTTGATCAGCGCGGCAAACTGGCAGACGGCGAGGATGCCGACGATGAATACGGCGATAAGGGAACAATAGGCCAGGCAGATCCTGTCAAAGCCCCTGTTCTCAGTTGGCGAATAGGGAACGGAACGCGCCGAGAGCAGCGCCACCTGCCTTTTCTGCACAATCCGGTCAACGGTGAAGGCGATCAGCGCGGGAATCAGGAGGACGACGGAGACAACGGCGCCCATCTCAAAATTCTGCTGGCCGATGACCTGCTTGTAGATGTCCACCGCCAGCATGTTGTATTGGCCGCCAATGACCTTTGGCAGGCCGAAATCGGTAATGACCAGATTGAACACGACAAAGGCCGCCGAGATCAGGCCGTAGCGGGCGCCCGGTATGGTGACCGTCCAGAACGTGCGCCAGCGGCTCGCCCTGAGCGACACGGAAGCCTCGTAAAGCCGCGCATCGGAGATGGCGAGCGCCGTCATGATAATGATCATTGCGTGCGGGAAAGTGAAGAACACCGAGCCGATGACGATGCCGATCGGGCCGTAGATCGACTCGCCCAAAAGCAGCCCCTTGATCATGCCCTGATTGCCGAACAGATAGACCAGTGCGATGCCCGGAAGCAGCGACGGCACCAGAATCGGCGCCATCGCGATCAGCCGGAAGACGCCCTTGAACCGCATCTGGCTGCGGTTCAGCGCATAGGCGAAACCGAAGGCGAGGCCGACCGTGATGATCGTGCTGAGCGTTGCGATGAACAGCGAGTTCTGAATCGAGCGGAACAGCGAGGGCGTGGAGAAATAGGTGATGTAATTGTCGATCCCGCGCGCCCGCGACGGCCGCAGCATCACACGGCGGAAGGTGTTTGAGTCGATTTCCCGCCACCCGGTGCCTTTTTGAAATTCCGAGCCGATCAAAAAGACGGCGTTCTCATTCGTTCCCCGGATCCGGTATAGCACCGGGGACCGGAAACTGAAGTCGGGGAAGAACCGGGTTGCCGGCAATCGACCGTCGGCGCTGGTCGACAGCTCCGCCGGCGGTACAGCTCCGATCGC
>CALZIL010000415.1 GCA_945787495.1 uncultured Afifella sp.
CCGGCCGGGGTCGACAAGCTCGATAAAAAATTCGTCGACAACGGCACCCCGCCGGCCTGGGTCGGCATGGACGCCTGGGTGGCGGCGGTGTGCTACAACACAGTTGAGGCCGGCAAGGCCGGACTGACGCCGCCGAAATCCTGGAAAGACCTCACCAAGCCCGAATATAAGGGCCACGTGATCATGCCGAACCCGAACTCGTCCGGTACCGGCTTTCTCGATGTTTCGAGCTGGCTGCAGATGTTTGGCGAGGAGGGCGGCTGGGCCCACATGGACGCGCTGCACGAAAACATTGCGCGTTATACCCATTCCGGCTCGAAGCCGTGCAAGCTTGCCGCCGCGGGCGAAATCCCGATCGGCATTTCCTTCGCCTTCCGTGGCGCCAAGTCCAAGGCCGACGGCGCGCCGCTTGAGATCATCGTTCCGGAAGAAGGTGTCGGCTGGGACATGGAAGCGACCGCCATCGTCGCCGGTACTTCCAAACTCGATGCTGCCAAGACGTTGGTCGACTGGTCGGTCACCCTGAAGGCCAACGAAATGTATAATACCGGCTACGCCGTGGTCGCACTCCCCGGTGTCGCCAAGCCGGTCGAGCATTTCCCCGAAGGCCTGACGGACAAAATGATCCAGAACGATTTCGAGTGGGCGGCAAACAACCGCAAGGCCATTCTGGCCGAGTGGCAGAAGCGCTACGATTCCAAGTCCGAACCGAAGGGCTGATCGCGCGCGCATGAGTAAATTGTGGGGGCGTCACTTCGGTGGCGCCCCCTCGTCATTCAGGGCAGATCGGCTATGATGAAAGGGGAAGAGTTCGCCGGGCCTGCGGCGACAATGGGGGGCGTGCGCTCAATGAAAGCGACCAATACGCCAGAGCATCAAAGCTTTCTGCGCATCAAGAACCTCTGGAAAGCGTTTGGAAATTTCTACGCGCTCAAAGACATATCGCTCGACATCCAGGACGGCGAATTCGTTTGTTTCCTCGGCCCGTCGGGATGCGGCAAGACGACTTTGCTCAGGGCGATTGCCGGCCTCGACCTGCAAACCAATGGCACCGTGGAACAGGCCGGCAAGGACATTTCGACCCTGCCGCCGGCGCAGCGCGATTTCGGCATTGTATTCCAGTCCTATGCGCTGTTCCCGAACCTGACAATTGAGAAAAATATCGCCTACGGGCTGGAAAACACCGGCCACAGCAAGGCCGAGGTAAAGGCGCGGGTCGACGAGCTTCTGGATCTGGTGAACCTGACCGACCAGGGCAAGAAATATCCGGCGCAGCTTTCCGGCGGTCAGCAGCAGCGTATTGCCCTGGCGCGCGCCATCGCGACGTCGCCCGGCCTGCTGCTGCTCGATGAGCCGCTGTCGGCTCTCGACGCCAAGGTACGCGTCTATCTGCGCCACGAGATCAAGGAGTTGCAGAGAAAGCTCGGCGTCACGACGGTCATGGTGACCCACGACCAGGAGGAAGCGCTGTCGATGGCCGACCGCATCGTGGTGATGAACCACGGGGTGATCGAGCAGATCGGCACGCCCACGGAGATTTATCGTGAGCCGGCGACTTTGTTCGTCGCCGATTTCATCGGCGAGATGAACCAGTTCACCGCCACCGCCGGCCCCGGTTCGGCAACCATCGGCGCGCGCGAACTGCAATGCGCGCCGCATGATTTTTCAGGTGGCGAGGCAATCATCGCGGCAATCCGCCCCGAAGATATCGTTCCGCACGCTGATGGCGCCCGTTTGCCGGGCTCTCAGGAGGCCACCGGCACGCGCCAGAACGACGTCGAGGTCACGATCGACGAGATGGAATTTCTCGGCTCGTTCTGGCGGGCGCGGCTGAGCAATGACGAGCTTGGCGAGCAGCAACTGCTTGCCGAGTTCTCGATCAACGCGGTGCGCCGGCTGTCGCTGACGCAAGGCGCCGTCGTGAGCGTTGAATTACCGGCCGAGCGGCTGCTGACATCTCCCGCCGGCCCCAATCGGCCCGCGACCGATGCGGCCCGCGACCGATGTCGATCATGGTTGACCTCGCTATCCCCGCAGGTCGTCCGCTGAAGGCCAGGCTGGGCCGCGACGATTTCATCATGCGCGGCTATATGGTCACGATCGCGGTGTATCTGGTCGTCGCCCTGGCGCTGCCGCTTTACGCGATGCTCTCCAAGTCGTTCTCGACCTACAGCTTCGACCTGAACGCCTATGAGTTCCAGGTCAGCGACGAGGCCGGAAATTTCGGCGAACCGTCGACCGCGGCGGCGCTGAACGAGGCGATCGGAGCTGTACCGCCGGCGGAGCTGTCGACCAGCGCCGACGGTCGATTGCCGGCAACCCGGTTCTTCCCCGACTTCAGTTTCCGGTCCCCGGTG
>CALZIL010000416.1 GCA_945787495.1 uncultured Afifella sp.
GCCTCGGCGGTGGCATCGTTGATATCGAACAGGACTTCCGCTTCCGCCCGTGTCACGGCGATGTTGCCGTCACCGCCAAAGGCATAAAGCACACGGCGGATGAGATCAGCCTCGACGGCCCCGACACGGCCCGGCTCAAGCGCACCCTTGGCAAGCGGCCCGTCGCCTTGAACGACGGCATGCTTGACCTGGTCCAGCGCGAAGGCGGAGAGCTGATCCGGGCTCGACGTCGCCTTTTCCAGCACTGTGACGAGCAGTTCCAGTTCGGTCGCCGTTGTGACAAGGCCGTCCTTGGCGATCCGGTCGATCAGCCAGCGCGCATTGGCTTCGCTGACATATCCGCGCGGGTCTTCCTGGTTGACGATGAAGTCCGTGACGGCCTCAACAAAGAATGCCGACCATTCCGGATCGCGCCGCTCCGCCACTTCGTCAAGAACGAAAAGCGTTTCCAACTCGGCCGGATCGATCACGCCGTCCTGATAGACAGCCCGGCGCATCGCCTTGGCGGCGTCAGCCGTCAAATGTTTCGATGCCGTCACATGCGTCATGATATCGCCCGTCAACATGGATCAGACCCCATTTTCATTTCGAGCGGGCAAGATAAGCCAGAAGAGTTAAGGAATGGCTGCCGGGTGACCTCAACGGGATTAATCTACTCGTAATGGAAGCGGTGACCCGCGTCTGATATATTCCAAAGCGGCAAAGGCGAATTTCGGAGTCTATCGATGGTGAAGAAAAAACGCAGTTTGACGAAGAAAACTGACAACAGAATCCGGTTCGGCGATCTGGTCATCCTTGTACAGCGCGGCAAAATCACCAAGGCAGATTACGAGCGTTATTTCTGCCCGGTCTACGATGGCTACGAGCCGTTCAAGCCATCTCTGGCGATCAATGAAGCCAATGTCGACATTGCAGGAGTCGAACGCACTGCCCGGGCCGCTGGCCCCATGCTGGGCTTCGAAGCCAGCGAGATCGTAAAGCGAGCGAAAGCTGCCGCGGCGCCGGAGGCGATGGCAGCGGCCGCACCCATCGCGATCCTGGCCGAAGGCGATTCGTGGTTCAATCTGCCATCGTTTTTTCTCTTTCCTGACACGCTGATCGACAAGCTCCAGGCGACACGGCCGATCCGGAACATCGCTATGTGGGGTGACGAATTGGATGAGATGATCCTGGCGGCCGAATACATCCCGCATTTACAAATCGGCGAAATCCAGTTTCTCTTGATTTCAGGCGGCGGCAATGACGCTCTCGGCGGCGGCTCCTTGTCTGACTTCTTGCGGCAGCGCCGGTCGGGAGACAATGATCCGGACAATGCCAGCAGATATATCCGTCCCGAATTCTTCAATGAACTGGACCGGCTCGAACGGCTTTATGGCCAGTTTGCCGAGAATGTGTTGCGGATTTCGCCGTCAACCTTTCTCGTGCTTCACGGTTATGACTATGCGATACCCCGCCGGGACGGTCCCTGGCTCGGCCGGGAGCTGGAGTTTCGCGGCTTTCATCCCGTCTTTCAGAAGGAGCTTGCCCGGGCGTTGATCCGGCTGATGATCGACGCGTTTAACGCGCGCCTGCGTACGTTGCACAATAATCTCCAAAACGTAATCTATCTCAACTTGCGCAATACGGTTACCGTCAACGGATGGTTCGATGAGCTTCATCCGAAGTCAGCTTCGGCGCAAAAGCTGGCCAATAAATATAAGGTGTTGTTGGATAAACCGAACCCGAAGACCGGACCGGTCCCGATCGTGTAGCAAATACAGTCCGGATAAAGATAAAAGAGGGAATGTGTCGCGCTCGATCCCGGCGCGCCGATTACAGTGGAATGTTGTCGTGCTTCTTCCAGGGATTTGAAAGTTCCTTGTTCCTGAGCAGCCTGAGCGCCCGCGCCACCCGCCGGCGCGTCGAATGCGGCATGATCACATCGTCGACATAGCCCCGTTCCGCCGCCACGAAGGGTGACAGGAAGGGTGACAGGAACTGGTCCTCATAGGCTTTCGTGTGGGCGGCGATCTTGTCCGGGTCGTCGATATCCTTGCGGAAGATGATCTCCACTGCTCCCTTTGCCCCCATCACGGCTATCTGCGCCGTTGGCCAGGCATAATTGATGTCGCCGCGCAGATGCTTTGACGCCATCACGTCATAGGCACCGCCAAAGGCCTTGCGGGTGATCACGGTGACTTTCGGCACGGTCGCCTCGGCATAGGCGAACAGCAGCTTGGCGCCGTGCTTGATCAGGCCGCCATATTCCTGAGCGGTGCCCGGCAGAAACCCGGGCACGTCGACGAATGTGACGATCGGAATGTTGAAACAGTCGCAGAACCGCACGAACCGCGCCGCCTTGCGGCTGGCGTCGGCATCAAGCACGCCGGCCAGCACCATCGGCTGGTTGGCGACGAAGCCGACGGTCCGACCCTCCATGCGGCCAAAACCGGTGACGATGTTGCGGGCGTGATCGGCCTGGATTTCGAAGAAGGTCTCTTCATCAACGACTTTGTGAATAAGTTCTTTTATCTCATAGGGTTTATTCGAAGTATCCGGAATCAGATTGTCGAGAGAATCATCCTTCCGGTCGGACGGGTCAAAGGCATCCACTTCCGGCAGATCAGCCTGGTTGTTGAGCGGCAGGAAGTCGAACAGCCGGCGCATTTCCAAAAGCGCGTCGATATCATTGTCAAAGGCGCCGTCGGC
>CALZIL010000417.1 GCA_945787495.1 uncultured Afifella sp.
GGCGATCTTGCGCCCCGGCTTGACGAATGCCCACCAGCCGGCGGCGTCGATCCGCTCAATCAGCGTCGCCGATATGCGCGCCGCGCCTTCATCGCGCGCCCGTTCGCCGGAAAGCTGCGTCGGGATGACCTTTGTATCGTTGAAGATCAGGACATCGCCGGCACGCAGCAGCTCCGGCAGGTCGGCAACGCGCCGGTCGCTCAGCGAACCATCCGGCGCCACGACAAGCAGTCGCGCGCAATCGCGCGGCGCAGCCGGCCGCAGCGCGATCCGCTCTTCCGGCAGCTCAAAATCGAAGTCATCGACACGCATGGTCGACGATTAACCGCTTTAGGACCAACCGTGAATGCCGCGACTGGCCTATGCGGCGTCGGCGGCGACCTTGATGGAGATGATCTGGTCGGGTTCGCGCGGCGGTTCGCCACGATTGATCTGATCGACATTGTCCATGCCGTCCGTGACCTCGCCCCAAATGGTATATTGGTTATCCAGCCACGCGGACTCGGCAAAGCAGATGAAGAACTGGCTGTCGCCGGAATCCGGGTTGGCGGGGCCGGAACCGCCGGTGCCGGTGCCTTGCGGGCAGCCGGTCTGCGCCATGAAACCGTCGATCACCCGGTGGAACTTGACACCGTCATAAAAGCCCTCGCGCACCAGTTCCTTGATCCGGGCGACATGGCCAGGCGCAAGATCCGGCCGCATGGCGATGGTCACCGGCCCCCTCGTCGTTTCAAGAATTAATGTGTCTTCTGCTTCGTTGCCGGCCATGCCTGCCTCCTCCTCGTGATGTTATTGCGTGTCGGATGCCAGCCGCATCCGCACGATCTTGTCGGGACCATCAACCATGCCGTTATTGGCCCGGTCGCCTTTCTTCAGGGCATCGGCGACATCCATACCCTCAATCACCTTGCCGACCACTGTATATTGCCCGTCGAGCCAGTCGGATCGCTCGTAGACGATGAAGAACTGCGAATTGGCGCTGTTCGGACTTTGCGAGCGCGCCATGCCGAGGGTGCCGCGTTCAAACGGCACGGCGGAAAATTCCGCTTTCAGGTCCGGATAGGACGAACCGCCGGTGCCGGTTCCCGTCGGATCGCCGGTCTGCGCCATGAAGCCCTCGATCACCCGGTGAAAAACCACACCGTCATAAAACCCTTCCTGGCTGAGCGTCTTCAGTCGTTCGGCATGTTTGGGCGCGAAATCATGCGCCAGCCGGATGCGAATCGTGCCCTTGCTGGTTTCCATGACGAGGGTTTGCGAGGGATCTTCGTGATCAGAGAGCGCCGGCGCCGAAAACGCCAGCGGCAGGATCAGCGGCAATGCCGCGAGCAAGGCGAAAAATCGGGATGTCATCATAATCGTGTCCTGTTTGAATGGATGGAATGTTGCCGGCCAGCGGTCTGTCAGCGGCGGCTTCTAATCGAGATATCCGGCGAGTTTTGCAAGGACGGCATCCGGCACGAACGGGCTGACGTCGCCACCCATGCCGGCGATCTGCCGGACAAGCGTGGCGGTGATGTGACGCGCGCCGGGCCGCGCCGGCAGGAATACCGTCTGCAAATCGGGCGCCATTGCCCCGTTCATCCCCGCCATCTGCATTTCATAGTCCAGATCGGTGCCGTCGCGCAGGCCGCGCACCAGAATGCCGGCATCGACCTCACGGGCAAAATCGACGACCAGATTGTCGAATGTCATGACGGTCAATTCGACGCCAGCCTCGGCGGCAAGCGGTCCGCACACCGTCTCAATCAGTTCGATGCGGTCGTCGACGCTAACCATCGGCGCCTTGGACGGATGAACGCCGACCGCCGCCACCAGCCTGTCGCACAGTGGAAGGGCGGCGCGCAAAATATCGACATGACCATTGGTCAGCGGGTCGAACGTTCCGGGATAAAGCGCCGTTCGGATCATGCCTGCCCCATATCCGGTTTGATCCGGGCTGGCAACGTGGCAGGCGCGTTGCGTGTCCTTATGACCGCCGGGTCAGCGCCAGCCAAATGCCGCCGCCGATCAGGCAGGTGCCGCTGAACATCTCCACAAGACGCACATTGCGGCGTGACAGAAGCGCCCCGGTGCCGCCGGCAAGCAGCGCATAGGATCCGTCCAGAACGGTGGCGATCACGATGAAGGTTCCGCCCAGAAGTATCGTCTGCAAGACGGCATTGCCGGCGGGATCGATGAATTGCGG
>CALZIL010000418.1 GCA_945787495.1 uncultured Afifella sp.
ATGCCGGCACGATGCGCTTTTTCAGGGTGGCAAGCTCAACCGGGCGATGATCGCAAAAGACATCGACGTGGTCCTCGATGTCGCAGGCATTGCCGTTGCCGATCCCGGCAAGGCGCGTTTCCTGGTTCTGCCTGCGACGGAAATAGGCCCCGGACATCCTGAATCCGGCGAAAAACTGTCGCTTGTCGTCGCCCTTTACCGGGCCCGCGATTTTGATCATGCCAAGGAACTGGCGGCGCGCATCCTGGCCTATCAGGGCGCCGGCCACTCCGTCGGCCTGCACTCCACACGCGACGATCGGGCGAGACAGCTTGGCCTCGAACTGCCGACCTGCCGGGTTATCGTCAACCAGGCCCATTGCTTTGCCACCGGCGGGTCGTTCGACAATGGCGCGCCGTTCTCGCTTTCCATGGGCTGCGGCAGTTGGGGCGGCAACTCGATCGACGGCAATCTCAATTACCGGCACTTCATGAACGTCACGAAAATCATCCGCACCATCACCCCAGATGAACCGGCGCTTGAGGAGATTTTCGGCGAATACTGGCAAGAGGCCGGCCGGTGAATGAACCGTTTGGCGAAAACGCGATCCGGAAATAGTCTGGAACAGATAGCGCGGCTCTCGGTTCGCGACCTCATCGACCGGCGCGCCGCCGAGCAGGTCGATGACGTCTTTCTCATTGCCCCCGACAGCGGCCAAACACTGACCTATGCCGGGCTTCGCGACGCGGTCCGGCGCGTTGCCGCGCTGATTGCGCAAAACGGCGTGGAACAGGGCGAGAGCGTCGCTTATGCCATGTCCAATGGCCATGACGCCCTGATCGCAATTTTAGGGGCAATGTATGGTGGATACCGTGCCACGGCGGTCAATCTCATCGCCGGTTCGCAGACGATTTCCCATGTGCTTGACCATTCGCAAAGCCGGCTGGTTCTGGCCGGGCAGGAACATTTGCTGCTCATTGAGGGGGCGCTTGGCAAGGCCGCCAAAGCGCCGCCCGTCGTCACAATCGTCGACGGCAATTGGCCACAGACCGATCCGGATAAGGTGAGCATCGCACCGCCGCCCTCGCCGGGCAGCGATGGCCTTTTGATGTACACCTCCGGCACCACCGGCCGGCCCAAGGGCGTCGTTCTATCCCACGCCAATTTGATCGCCGGCGGCGCCAATACGGCGCTGGCGCATGATCTTACTGCCGCCGACCGCGCTTTATGCGTGCTGCCGCTCTATCACATCAACGGCCTGTGCGTGAGTGTGATGGGATCGCTGGTCGCCGGCGGATCGCTTGTTCTGCCGGCGAAGTTCTCCGTCTCGCAATTCTGGGGTTTGATCGCGGCGCATCGCTGCAGCTGGTTCTCCGTCGTGCCGACGCAGATTTCCTATTTGCTGCACGCCGCTGAAGCGGCGGAAAAAGCGAAATCCGCCTTGCAATACCTGCGCTTCGGCCGCTCCGCCTCGGCGCCGCTGGCGCCCGACGTCCAGCAAGCCTTCGAGGCGGTCTTTTGCATTCCGATCATCGAGACCATGGGCCTGACGGAGACCGCTGCGCCAATTCTGTCCAATCCGCTGCCCCCCGGCGCGCGCCGCACCGGCTCGCCCGGCATCGCCTTCGGCAACGAGGTGATTATCGCCGGCGACGACCGGAACGAGGTTCCCAGAGGCGTCCAGGGTGAGGTTCTGGTGCGCGGGCCGAACGTGATGAAGCGCTATTTCAGGAATCCTGAGGCGACCGACGAGGCGCTGACCGCCGATGGCTGGCTCAGAACGGGCGATCTCGGACAGCCTTCGCCTGCGAGTGTTCGAATTACGGCCAGCGGATCGAGGCGGCGGTCTCGATCGCGCCGTCGGCAAATGTCACCGAAAGCGAGCTGATAGCCTTGTGCGTTGAGCGCATCGGTGCGTTCAAGGCGCCGGACCGGGTGCATTTTCTGCCCGAACTGCCAAAGGGGCCGTCAGGCAAGATCCAGCGGCTGAAACTGGCGGAAATGGCGGCGGGCAATGACCGGCCATCGCGTTGACAGCAAAGAACGTGGCAGTCTACTCGTCGCCTTGCCGCCAAAACTGATCAAGAGGGGGACCATGGAGGCCAACGTCACCGTTCCGGCGCTTCAGCAGATGAAGCGCGACGGGCAAAAGAGCATTGGCGTGGTCGCCTGGGATTTTCAGCTTGCCCGCGTCGCTGAAATAGCCGGGGTGGACTTCGTCGTCGTTGGCGATTCCGTCGGCGTCAATCTGCTCGGCCACGCCAACCCGCTGGAAGTCACGCTCGACGAGATGCTGGTTTTCTGCAAGGCGGTGCGCCGGGCTGTCAGCCGCGCGCTGGTCATCTGCGACACGCCCTTTGGTCCCCTGCAGGAAGGTGTTGATAGCGCGGTCAGCGCCGCCGTGCGGCTCGTCAAGGAGGGCGGCGCCGACATGATCAAGCTCGACGGCGCGGCCGACTTTCCGCAAGCCGTGACGGCGATCGCTCGCGCCGGCATCCCCGTCATGCCGCAATTCGGGTTGACGCCGCAGACCGCGCTCAAATACGGCCTGCCCTACGGCGCCCAGAACGCGCCGGATGCTGAGGCCACCGAAGCGATGACGGCGCGGCTGGTGGAGGAGGCCAGGATACTGGAAGAGGCCGGGGCCTCAATGCTCGACCTGACCAATTCAGGCCCGGTCGCCGGCCCGGAAGTGGTCAAGGCGGTGTCGATCCCGGTGATCGGCGGCTTCGGCGGCGGGCCGTGGCTCGACGGCCGCGTCCGCCTCGCCCATACCGCGATCGGCTACGGCGCCAAGTGGCTGGACTCCGAGACCGACACCTATGCCAACGTTGCAAAAGCGAGCCTTGAAGCCTTCCGGGCGCTGATCGCCGACGCCCGCGCCGGCCGCCAGATCAAGGGGTGAACCGCACCATGGCGACCGCGACCATAGAGGGAATTCATACCCGCTACGAGGTGACCGGGTCCGGGCCGCCTTTGCTGATGTACGCGCCGGGCGGCTTTGACGCGACCCTGGAAAAATGGGCGACGCAGGGCGTCTACGCGAAGATCAAGCTGCTCGATCACCTGCCGGAAAAATACACCTGCATCGCCTTCGACCGGCGCGAGACCGGCCAGTCCGGCGGCCGCGTGGAGCGCGTCACCTGGGGCCATTACGTCGCCCATGGCAGGGGATTGCTGGATCATCTGGGCATCGACAAGGCCCATCTGATCGGCGGCTGCATGGGCTGCTGCCCGGTCACCGCCTTTGCCGCGGCGCACCCTGGCCGCGTGCTCTCCATGGTTCTTTACTGGCCAGTCGGCGGCGCCCGCTATCGGCTGAACGGCCATATGCGCTTTGCCCGCCATCTGGCCTTTGTCGAGGAAAACGGTCTGGCGGCGGTCGTCGCGCTGGTCAAAGGCCACGACAAGGGTTTTGGTCCCGATCCGCGCGGCGGGCCGTGGTGCTCGGTCATCCGCCATGACAAGGCTTTTGCCGATGCCTATGCGGCTTTCGACGTCGACGCCTACAAGCTGATCGTCGCTGGCATGGGCCGCACGCTGATCGACCGCGACACGGCGCCGGGCGCGGAACCGGAAGACATGCTGCGCCTTGCTGTCCCGGCGCTGATCGTGCCCGGCAGCGACGCCTCGCACGCCACCTCGGCG
>CALZIL010000419.1:0-3400 GCA_945787495.1 uncultured Afifella sp.
GGCGCCGGACGGGCCGACCAGGCCGACCTTCTCGCCCGCCGCCACGGCCAGCGTCAGATCCT
Source organism: uncultured Afifella sp. (assembly GCA_945787495.1). Taxonomy (GTDB): domain Bacteria; phylum Pseudomonadota; class Alphaproteobacteria; order Rhizobiales; family Afifellaceae; genus CALZIL01. The sequence continues at coordinate 63 of CALZIL010000419.1, forward strand.
CGATCACCCCGGTCTCGCGGCCATAATGGAAGCGCATGTTCTCAAACCCGATCGCCCCGGACCGCACCACCAGAGGCTTGGCATCCGGCCGGTCGGTGATCTGGTTGACCTGCGAAATCGTCTGCACGCCGTTTTCCACCGTGCCGATATTTTCAAACAGCGAGGTAATGGTGCGCAGGATCCAGCCCGACATCTGGTTGAGCCGGATGATCAGCCCGGCGGCCAGCGCGATGGCGCCGACGCTGATAACGCCGTTCATCCAAAGATAGAGCGCGATGCCGATGGTTGCGAAGATCAGCACGCCATTCATCACCGTCAGCGTCACCGTCATGACGAGGATAGCGCGCATCAGCGCCCGAAACGCAATCAGGTGGCGCCTGACACCTTCCAGCGCATAATCATCCTCGTGTTCCGCGTGGGCGAACAGCTTGACCGGCTGGACATTGGTGTAAGCATCGACAATGCGGCCCGACAGGCCGGAATTGGCTTCCGACAGCCGCGCGGAACGGTCCCGCACCCCCGGCACCAGAAAGAAAATAGTGGCGGCATAGGCGAGAATCCACGCCACGACCGGCATCAGCAGCCGCCAGTCGAGGCCGGCAAAAAGCGCAATCGTGCCGATGAGATAGACCAGCAGGAACCAGACGCCGTCGACAACATTGACGACGCTTTCGCGTAACGCCGGGCCGGTCTGCATGACCTTTTGCGCGATCCGCCCGGCAAAATCGTTCTGAAAGAACGACACGCTCTGGCGCAGCACATAACGGTGCGAGCGCCAGCGCACCAGACTGGTCAGCCCCGGCACCAGTGCCAGGTTGATCAGGCCGCGCGAGGCCAGCATCGCCGCCGGCCGCAACACGACGACGACGAACGCCATGCCGGCCAGCGCCCAGCCATAGCGGGCGAGAAACACCTCCGGCGGGGTCTTCGCCGCCCAGTCAACGAGCAAGCCGACAAAGGCGTAGAAGGCCAGTTCGGCAAGCGCGGCAACCAGCGAGACGGCCAAAGTCGCACCCAAAAGACCGCGCAACGGTTTCAGGAAATGACCGTAAAACGCACCAACCCGATCCGGCGGACGCACCACCGGCGCGTCGGCAATCGGGTCGATCAGACCCTCAAAGAAACGGAACAACACGGACAAGGCGGTCTCCGGTCATGGTGTCGCGGCGGCGACTTCACTGACCGATAATGTAGCGCAATTAATGACCGGGGCAGCCTGCCAATTGCATCAATCCGCCGGCGATTGCGATTCTGGCGGCGTAACCAGTTCCAGACTGGTATCGGCCGTGTCCGGTTTTGTGGCCTCCGGCGCGGCTTCCGATACAGCCTCCGGCGCGGCTTCCGGTTCAGCCTCCGGCGCAATCTCCGGCGCGACTTCGGGCGCGACTTCGGGCGGCAGCGGCTGCGGCGCGCCGCGAACCCGCTCCAGAACGCCAAAACATTCCGCGCTGCCGTCAAGACCGATCCTCTGGATATCCAGCGACCCGTCCTCGCGCAGCCGCATATTGACCCCGTAATTCAGATCGGACTTCGGCAGCATACGGATAAGGCTGCCGGAAATGAACTGGCCGCGCATGGCGCCATGCTGCGGCGGCACGCCGTCGGCGACCGACGCCCAGCCGAAGGTGAAGGCGGCGCGCGAACCGGTCAGCGAAGTGATGGCGACGGCGACATCATAAGTCCGCCCGACACACATCCAGCCGCGCCATTCGCCGAGATAGGCGGCGCGCCCGGGATCGTCCTCGGCACGCGGCGCTTCAATGGCGAGCCCGGCAAGATTGGGCGCTTTGGCCAGGCTGGAGGATTGTCCGGGCAACAGCTCCTCGTTCAAGCGAATTATCCGCACAGAATCTGGCCGGCCTGTCAAATGCCTGATATCGCTCAGGTCCCGCACCATGAACGCGCCATGATCCGTCTTGCCCTCTACCAGCCCGATATCGCCGCCAATGCCGGCGCCATATTGCGTCTCGGCGCCTGTCTCGGCGTACCTGTCCATATCATTCACCCGGCCGGATTTGCGCTTTCCGACCGCACGCTGCGCCGCGCCGGCATGGATTACCTGGACCGGGCCGAACGCGTCGAACATAGCGACTGGGCGGCTTTTGAAAGATGGGCCGAAGAAGACGGCGGCCGGCTTGTCGCACTGACGACACGCGGCGAGACGCCGCTGCCCGATTTCGCCTTCCGGCCAGACGACATGCTGCTGCTTGGCCGGGAAAGCGCCGGGCTTCCCGCAGCGGTGCTGGCCGGCGCCGACGCCCGCCTGCGCATTCCGCTGAAAACCGGCGCCCGCTCGCTCAATGTCGCCGTCGCCGCCGGCATCGCCACCGCCGAGGCGCTCAGGCAAACCGGCCAGTTTCCCGCCTGACGCCCTTGCCGTGACGCGAGACGGTTTTGAGGGACCGGTTCAGATCAGAACGCCGAACAGCCCGTTCCGGCGGCCCAGCCCTTGCAATTGCTGCCGCCATTGCCGGACGATTTGTGCCAGGGCGCGTGATGCGCGCTGGCCGTACCGGGCAGGAGCACCGTCATGGCCGGCGCGACGTAGAGGGACAGGCTGGCAATCGCCTTCAGCGCCCTCCGGCGGCCTTCATCGGTCGTCTTTTCGCTGGTTTCGTCGTCATCGATCCGGCCGGCGTCCGTGACGCCGCAAACACTGCCGTCCTCGACAAGGGTTTCGTCGCCGCGCCCGCGACGGTCCGCCAAGGCATCCATACTCACACACTCATTTACGCAACAAACTGAACAGTCCGCTTTATCGCCGCTTAACCTTAGCCAAGCCTTAACGCGGCGGCGGCGACCGGAAGCACTTTTACTGTGCGCCCGGATGCGCTATCGGCGGGCATGAGCAAAAACATGCATCTCTACAAGCCCGATTTGTCGGCCATGGCCGTTCCGGCCGATATCGACGCCAGGAAGGCCGCCGCCCGCGCCTGGTTTGAATCCCTGCGCGACGACATCTGCGCCGCATTCGAGGCGCTGGAGGACGAATTGCCGGCCGGCCTTCCGCATGCCGAATCGACGCCGGGGCGGTTTGAACGAACGCCGTGGTCGCGCAAGGACCACAGCGGCGGCGATGGTTCCAACGATGGTGGTGGCGGCGTCATGTCGATGATGCAGGGCCGGGTGTTTGAAAAGGTCGGCGTTCACGTCTCCACGGTGCATGGCGAGTTCGCGCCGGAATTCCGCGCCCAGATCCCCGGCGCCGAGGACGATCCGCGCTTCTGGGCGTCCGGCATTTCGCTGATCGCCCATCTGCACAATCCCAATGTGCCGGCCGTCCACATGAACACCCGCATGGTGGTGACCAGCCGGCAATGGTTCGGCGGCGGCGGCGA
>CALZIL010000419.1:3460-5332 GCA_945787495.1 uncultured Afifella sp.
GCCGGCTGGCAGGCCGATTTCGCCTTCACCCGGGATGTCGGCCGGGCCTTCCTGGCCGTCTATCCCGATCTGGTGCGGCGCAATTTCGCCGATACCTGGTCACCTGAGGACCGCCAGGAGCAGCTTGTGCGCCGCGGGCGTTACGTGGAGTTCAACCTGCTCTACGATCGCGGCACGATTTTCGGCCTGAAAACCGGCGGCAATATCGCCTCGATCCTGTCCTCCATGCCGCCGGTGGCGAAATGGCCGTGAGGTACGTCGAGTCGAATCCTGGATCAGATAGCGGACACTGACACGGGTCAGCGCTTGCAACCGGTTTGTGCCAACACTAGGCGTTTATCGGGCTACGACGCGTCCTGTCGGCTTGGCTCGAAGGTCGGTTGAGAATGGCTTGCGGGTGACGAATCAAAAGATGGTATCTCTCAGAAGGAAGAGAGTGTTCCACCGCACGAGAAAAGATTCTGGACCATGAACGCCAAGGCGAACACAGCCCCACCCCGCATCCTGCTGGTCGGCCTCCCTTATGGGTTGCCGGATGCCGACCAGGACGAGTTTTACACCGATAAGCACTTCCTCGACTACGACATCGTGATTTTCGACCCGCTTGGCGCGCTGAAAGGGCCAAGCCATGATTACACAAACAAAATCCATGATGGAGTGCTGTCGCTGGATGATCGCGGAACGTTTCACAAGCGCTACACGCGGACCACGCAGAAACTAGTGAACTTTGTGAACAAGGGTGGGTTGGCAATAGTGTTTTTGCGGCCCATGCCCATCCTGAATTACCTAGAACCGGACGGTTATCGGGAGACCGTGGTTAAGAGCCTCTCAGAATATCTGCCGTGGGGAGAGAGCCGTATCCACAAGGCACATGGCAGCAACATCGAGTTCATCACCAATGGGGCCATCGGTCGGTTTTGGGAGGCAACAAATGAACATTGGAGTTATGAAGCAGTCTTTAACAAACCTCCGAACGGGCCGCCACTCGCGCACGTGAGGGGCTTTTCAGAGGAGGTCGTTGCTGATTTCATTGTGACCGAAGAGCGCGGCTTTGCCATTATGACTCCTGTGCCAAGCTTCGGGAACCTCGGCGGCACGGTTAAGGACTTGAGCACGAGTCAGCGACTTTTCGTTCAGGCAATCAGAGACCTGCGCGAAGCACTCCAAACCGAAGGCCCCGAACCGCAACTACCCATTTGGGCGAGCGACTACCGGTTGCCAGGCGAGACAGAACTAAGGACAAGAATCTCAGACGCAAACGCGCAGATCAACGACTTGCATGAACAGGTTAGGCAACGCACCAAAACGCTAGACGAGCTCTGCCTGCATAAGCTGCTCCTGACTGCTCACGACAGCATTCTTGAGGGAGCTATTGATCGGGTGCTGACCGATCTGGGTTTGAAAGTGGAGCCCGGACCGAAGGGCCGGGTGGATCGCACCGCGATCTACGGAGATCGCAAGTTCGCGGTCGAGGTGCAGGGCGTCAAGAGGGGTGCGAAAGAAGACCACGCGCGCGCCTTAACGATTTGGGTCCAGGACGTGGCGCTCCAAGACGGCCAGGAGCCGAAGGGGCTCCTAGTGGTCAACCCCTACCGTGACACGCCACTGGCAGAACGTGGCGGGAATAACCGTTGGCCCGGCGATACGATCAAGATTTGTAAGCGCCAAGGTCATTGCGCGATAACCGGATTGCAATTGCTCGGGCTGTACCTCGACGCGATGGCCGACGACACGAAGCGTGAGGAGCTAATCGAACGAATGTTTAGCACAGAGGGCCTGTTCAAAGGATACGAGGACTGGACTCAATTCCTTGCGCCCGTCGAGAACAAGACACCCGCGAAGGGTTAAACTGTTAGCTTAGACCAACGTCAC
>CALZIL010000420.1 GCA_945787495.1 uncultured Afifella sp.
GTCGTCAATATCTATTCCTACCGGCAGCCTGACCTGATCCAGCCGATGCTCGACGCCTTTACGGCTGAAACCGGCATCGAAACGCAGATCATTTTCGCCCAAAAAGGCCTTGAGGAGCGCATTCGCGCCGAGGGCGCCAATTCGCCGGCCGATATCATCCTGACCAGCGACATCAGCCGCCTTGCCGCCGCCAGGGATATCGGCGTCACCCAGCCGGTCGACGATCCGGCGGTTATGGCGAACATTCCGCCGCAATATCGTGACGAGGCAGGCCACTGGTTCGGGCTGACGATGCGCTCACGGGTCGTATTCGCTTCGCGCGACCGTGTTGCACAAGACGCTATCACCTATGAGGAACTCGCCGATCCGAAATGGAAAGGCCGCATCTGCACGCGCTCCGGCCAGCATGTCTACAACATCGGGCTGATCTCCTCGATGATCGCCCATCATGGCGAGGAATGGACCGAAACCTGGCTGCGCGGCGTGAAAGCCAATCTCGCTGTCAAGCCAACGGGCAACGACCGGGCGCAGGCCAAGGCGGTCTTTGCCGGGCAGTGCGATATTGCTGTCGGCAATACCTATTACGTCGCCCTGATGCGGACCAACGAAAAGGAGCCGGAACAGAAAGCCTGGGCCGATTCCATCAAGGTGCTGTTTCCCAACGCGGGCGACCGTGGTTCTCATGTCAACATTTCCGGCATGGCGCTCGCCGCCAATGCGCCGCACCGGGAGATTGCCGTCAAACTGATGGCCTATCTCGCCAGCGACGCTGCACAGAAGCTCTATGCGGAAACCAATCACGAATATCCGGTCAAGGCCGGTGTGCCGGTGTCGGAGATGGTGGCCTCTTTCGGCCAGTTGAACCCCGATCAGCTGTCGCTGTCGGAGATCGCCAAGAACCGCCGCATCGCCAGTGAACTGGTCGACCGCGTCGGTTATAATGACGGCCCCAGTTCCTGACCGGATGGCAAGTCACGCATTAACAAAAATAACCGGCGGCCGAGTTCCGGCCTCCGGTTGTGCACTTAATCTGTGGATTCATGGCTTCGCTTGAGCCACTCGTCGGCGGGTGGAAACGCGCCGCATCGCCGGCGCCGTCTGCCTTGTGGTCGCCCTGCCACTGATCGCGCTTGTCGTCATCGCGTCCGGTTCGTCGGGCGAGGCCTGGCCGCATCTTTTCCGAACCGTACTGCCGCGAGCGGTCGTCACGACGTTCCTGCTTGTTGCCGGTGTCGGCGCCGGTACCGCGGCGATGGGCGTCGGCGCCGCCTGGCTTGTCAGCATGTGCCGGTTTCCCGGCCGCGGCCTGTTCGAGATCGCGCTGGTGCTGCCGCTCGCCGTTCCGACCTATATCGTCGCCTATTGCTATGTTGAGTTCCTGGATTTCACCGGCCCGGTGCAAACGGCGATCCGCGACCTGCTCGGATATCAGAGCGCGCGCGATTACTGGTTTCCGGAGATCAGGTCGCTGCCGGGTGCCATCTTCGTCATGACGATGGTGCTCTATCCTTACGTCTATCTGACGACGCGGGTGCTGTTTCTCATGCAGTCGGCCTGCGCGCTCGATGTTTCGCGCACGCTCGGCTCAGGACCGCTGCGGCTGTTTTTCCGCGTCGCGCTGCCGCTCGCCCGACCGGCAGTCGCCGCCGGCGTGACCCTGGCGCTGATGGAGTGCCTCAACGATATCGGCGCGGTCGAATTTTTCGGCGTCCGTACACTGACCTTCGCCATTTACGACACCTGGCTCAATCGCGGCAGCCTGGCCGGTGCGGCGCAGCTCGCCGTCATTTTGCTGATTATCGTGATTGGCATTATCGCGACGGAGCGAACGGCTCGCGGCCGCCAGCGTTATCACGTCACGACGACGCGCTATCAGCCGCTTGCCCGGTTTTCATTGAGCGGCTGGCGGGCGGTGCTGGCTATGCTGGGCTGTTTGCTGCCGGTTTCACTGGGCTTTTTGGTGCCGGCGGTGTTGCTGGCCGATTTTTCCTCGCGGCGTCTTGAGCAGTTCACCTCTCCTGCCTTGCTCTCGGCCGGCCTCAACAGTCTCACCATCGCGCTACTGACGGCAATTGCGGCGGTTTTCCTGGCGCTTGTCCTGGTCTATTGCGCCAGGCTGTCGCGTTCACACGGCGTCGGCATGCTGGGCCGCTTTGCGGCAATCGGCTACGCCGTGCCGGGGACCGTTCTGGCGGTCGGCATTCTGGTTCCGGTCGCCGCCTTCGACAACACGATCGATGCCATGATGCGATCGCTGTTTGGCGTCAGCACCGGCCTGTTGCTTGCCGGCTCGGGCGCGGCGATCGTCTATGCCTGCACGGTGCGCTTTCTCGCCGTTTCCCATGGCGCGCTGGACGCCGGCCTTTCCAAGATTACCGACCATCTCGACATGGCGGCGCGAACGCTTGGCCGTGGCCCGGTACGAACGCTGACCTCTGTCCACCTGCCGCTGATGCGGCCCGCGCTGGCGACGGCGGCGCTGCTGGTTTTCGTCGACACGATGAAGGAACTCTCCGCCACGGTACTGCTCAGGCCGTTCAACTTTGAAACGCTGGCCACTTATGTCTACAGCCAGGCGTCGCGCGGCGTCTTTGAGGAGGCCGCGCCGGCGGCGCTGGTGATCGTCGCCGTCGGGCTTGTGCCACTGATGATCCTGTTGCGCACCGGCGCGCAAAATACCATTGAACGGCGGGCCGGCAGCGCCTAGTCCAAGTTCTTAAGACTGCAATTCCGGTAGATCGCGAAAAAGCTCCAGCGCATCCGGATTGGCCAGCGCTTCCTTGTTTTTCACCTCACG
>CALZIL010000421.1 GCA_945787495.1 uncultured Afifella sp.
CGTAATAGACGGTCTCGATGCCCAAGCGCTTCAGCGTCCGGCCGGCGAGACGCCGGGTCGGATAATATACATTGTCCGGCACCAGCGCGCGATGACCGGCATCGGCGGCGGCGAGAATGGCCATGGTGACCGCGGCCAGGCCGGAGGGCAGGAGGACCGTGCCGGCGGCACCCTCCAACTCGGTAAGCGCGCCGGTCAGCGCCTCGAGCGTTGGCGTGTTTGTCAGCCCATACGAATAGCGGCTTTCCGCCCGGCCTTCCATTTCGGCGACGCTGCCAAAAAGCACCGTGGAGGCGCGAACCAGCGGCGGATTGATGAACCCGTGAAAAGCGTCGGGGTCGCGTCCGGCCTGGGTGAGGACGGTGTTGATGCGCCGTTTTGGTGTGGCGCCGTCAGGCTTCTGGTCGTCGTTTTGCGCCACGCCGATCTCCTTGCCGCGCGTTAACCATGTTGCGCGATACGACAGGAATCACACTGGGCCAAGGGGTTGCGGACAATTGTCTGCTTGACCGAAAGTCGCATTTGGCATGTGATAGCCGTTCATGGGCGGGCTTGTTTGACTAGCCTGACGGGAGGAGAGAGCCAAAAATGGTTCCCAAGTGTCATGCGAATGAGCTGCCGCCTGTCCGTGTTGCGTTAAAACAGGTGAACGGGAGTGTCTCAATCTCATGAAAAAATATATCTTGCCAATTGCCGCGGGCGCGGTTCTCGGCCTGTCGGTGACAGCTTCGTCGGCGGCAACGCTTGATGACGTCAAAGCCAAGGGTTTTGTCCAGTGTGGCGTGAGCCAGGGTCTGCCCGGCTTCTCAAACCCCGACGCTTCGGGCGCTTGGTCGGGCCTGGACGTCGATTATTGTCGAGCGGTCGCCGCGGCGATCTTCGGCAAGGCCGATGCGGTGAAATTCACGCCGCTTTCGGCCAAGGAACGGTTCACCGCACTGCAGTCCGGTGAAATCGACATCCTTTCGCGCAATACCACGTGGACGATGACCCGTGATTCCAACCTGGGTCTGAACTTCGCTGGTGTGACCTATTACGACGGCCAGGGCTTCATGATCCGCAAGGATCTCGGCGTCGCCTCGGCGCTGGAGCTATCTGGTGCCAGCGTGTGCACAAATACCGGCACGACCACCGAGCTCAACGTGGCGGACTATTTCCGCGGCAACAAGCTGGAGTACGAAATCGTCGCCTTTGAAAAAGCCGACGAGGTCGTCGCGGCCTATGATGCTGGCCGCTGCGACGTCTACACGACGGACGCCTCGGGGCTCTATGCGCAGCGCCTGAAGCTGTCCAATCCGGGCGATCATACGGTTCTGCCGGAGATCATCTCCAAGGAGCCGCTGGGTCCGGTGGTTCGTCAGGGCGACGATCAGTGGTTCAACGTCGCCAAATGGGTGCTCAATGCGCTGATCAATGCTGAAGAGCTTGGCCTGACGCAGGACAATGTCGGCAGCATGATGGGCTCCGACAATCCGTCCGTTAAGCGCCTCCTGGGCGAAGAGGGCACCTATGGCGAATATATCGGCCTCGGCAATGACTGGGCCGTCAACGCCATCAAGGCCGTCGGCAATTACGGTGAAATGTATGACCGTAATGTCGGACCGGATACGACGCTTGGTATTGCCCGCGGCATCAACAAGCTGTGGTCCGATGGCGGGCTGATCTACGCGCCGCCTGTACGCTAAGCATTCCAACCCGGCCGGTTCGCCCGGCCGGGTTTTTCAGGTCTGGCGAATTGATCCTCAGACCACAATAATGACAACCCCAAAGGGGTGAGGACGAGGGAGGGGACATGGCCGTACAGGATACAATGCCTGGACCAGCGCGTTCGCGGCGTTATCTTCCAGGTCCTGCTTGTTGTCGCCATCGTATCGTTCGGCTGGTGGATTATCCAGAACACCGCGACCAATCTGCGCGCCCAAGGCCAGCCCTTCGGCTTTGGTTTTTTAAAAGACACCGCCGGTTTCCAGATCAATCAGAGCCTGATCGACTATCAGGAAACATCATCCTATGGCCGGGTCTATTTCGTCGGATTGTTGAACACCTTGCTGATCGCAGCGATCGGCGTCGTCTTTGCCACAATCCTCGGATTTGTGATCGGTATAGCCCGCCTGTCGCATAATTGGGTCATTGCCAAGATGGCCTATGTCTATATCGAGGCGATCCGCAACATTCCGCTGCTGCTGCAGATTTTCATCTGGTATTTCGCCGTGTTGCGGCTGCTGCCGAGTAAGCGCGACGCGCTCGACCTCGGTCCTTTCGGACTTTTGAACATTGCCGGGTTCTATGCCCCCGATCCGGTATTTGGCGATGGCGCGGGGTTGATCGGTATCGCCCTGATCGTCGGGATCGCGGGCGCCTTTGTCGTCCGTTCCTGGGCGCACAAAAGGCAATTGGAAACCGGCGAGCAGTTTCCGGTCTTCCTGACCGCCCTGGGCCTGATTGTCGGCTTGCCGTTGCTTGCTTATATCATCGCCGCGATCGCCTATTCGGGGGCGCCAATCGCGTTTGCTTATGCCGAACTGGAGCGATTTGGACCCAAGGGCGGCATGCGGATCTATCCCGAATTCATGGGTCTGCTGTTTGCGTTGTCGTTCTATACCGCATCGTTCATTGCCGAGATCGTCCGCGCCGGCATTCTGGCGATCAGCCACGGCCAGACCGAAGCGGCTTATTCGGTCGGCCTGAGGAAGGGACCGACCTTGCGCCTGATTGTCGTGCCGCAAGCGATGCGGGTGATTATTCCACCGCTGACCAGCCAGTATCTCAAT
>CALZIL010000422.1 GCA_945787495.1 uncultured Afifella sp.
AATAGTGCGCATTCGCGAAAGACGAGCGGTCATGAAGCACCAGGACATCCTGACGGCGCCAGCCGACTTCCAGGAGCATCTTGCCAATCTTGAAAAGCGCAACCTTTTGCTTCGCATCGACCGGGCCATTGACAAGGACACCGAGCTTCACCCGCTGGCGCGCTGGCAGTTTCGCGGCGGTATGACCGATAGCCAGCGCCGCGTGTTCCTGTTTACCGATGTGCGTGGCGCCAAGGGTGAACGCTACGACATTCCGGTCGCCGTCGGGGCCTATGGCGCATCGCCGGAGATCTATTCTGCAGGTCTCGGCGTTCCGGTGGACCGGATCGGCGAAACCTGGGTCCGCGCCATTGCAGAACCCATCGAACCGGTACGGGTCGACGAAGCGCCGTGCCAGGAGGTCGTGCTCACCGGGGCGGAGTTCGACGCCGCCGGGGGCATGGCCAGCCTGCCGGTACCGATTTCGACGCCCGGTTTCGATTCCGCGCCCTATCTCACCGCAACCTTGGTGGTGACCAAAGACCCGGAAACCGGCGTGCGCAATATGGGCACCTATCGCGGCCAGTTGAAGGCCCGGGACCGGCTCGGCGTGCGCATGGCGAGCCGGCTTGGCGGCGCCGGCGGCTATCTGCACTGGCTCAAATACCAGAAACTCGGCGAGCCCATGCCGGTGGCCATCGTTGTCGGTTGCGCCCCGGCACTGTTTTACACCGGGCCGCAGAAGCTGCCGATCGATCACGACGAAATGGCGGTTGCCGGCGCTCTGCTCGGCAAGCCGGTCCGCACCGTAGCGTGCAAGAGCGTCGATCTGGACGTGCCGGCCGATGCCGAAATCGTCATTGAGGGATTGATCGACACCGAACTGCTGGAGCCTGAAGGGCCCTTCGGCGAGAGCCACGGCCACGTCGCGCTGGAGGACTTCAACATGTCCATGCGCGTCACCGCCAACTTCAACATGTCCATGCGCGTCACCGCCATTACCCGCAAGCGCGAGCCCGTCTTCGTTTCGGTGATCAGCCAGGTGACGCCGAGCGAATCGAGCGTTTTGAAAAAAGTCGCCTATGAGCCGCTGTTCCTGGAGCACTTGAAGACGACGCTTAACGTCAAGGGCGTCACGCGCGTCGTCATGCACGAGCCGCTGACCAATATCCGCAAGGTGATTTTCGTGCAGTTTTCCCGCGATGCGCCGCAGACCGAGATCTGGCGCGGGCTCAACGGCGCCGCCACCTTGCAGGCGCAATGCGGCAAGGTCGTCATAGCGGTGTCCGACGACATCGATCCCAACAATGCCGACGCGGTTTTCTGGTCGATTGCCTATCGCGCCAATTTTCCGGCCGACATTGTCGTGACGCCTTACCGCTCGGCTGGTCACGGACCAAAATCGGGGGCGGGCGCCGCCGACGGAACGCTGCTCATCGACGCGACGCGCAAGCATGACATGCCGCCGCTTGCCTTGCCGGCGGAACGCTACATGACGCGTGCAAAGGAAATATGGGAAGAACTGGACTTGCCAATTCTGTCGCCGCAATCGCCGTGGCACGGCTACACGATGGGCGACTGGGACGACCTATGGACGTCCTTCGCTGAAAAGGCGACCGCCGGCGCCTGGGAAGAAAACGGCGAACAGACCTGGCCGCGGCGCAAGGGCGGCATGAAGCCGGAGACGCCGATCAGGGATATCGAAGGCAAATAGCACCGGGCAACGGGGCCGGCGTCTCCCCCGTTCTGTGGCGCCTTGCGTGATCGACGCGGTGACCAAGTGAAGAGGTTTGAGGGCACAATGGCGATTGATATCGACCCTGAGCAGGTCAGCATAACCGAAATGGTCGACGGCCAGCCGGTACATCTGATGTATGTGGAGACCTGGGACGGTCTCTACGCGCCGATCGGCGTGCGCAAGCCTGAAGGTAACGGCCCGTTCCCGATGGTGCTGCTGGCTTCGGGCAATGGCGGCGAGGGCATGGCGTGGATCCGCAATGCGGTCCGCGACAAGGGCTACATTATGGATCGGCTGGTCGACGCCGGCTTCGCCTGCGCCTGGCTCAGATACCGCACCGAGGTGGAGCTCGGCTACAATGATGGCGGGCCGCTGGTGCGCGACAAGCGCCAGGGCCGCGAGATGTTCAATCGCTCGCCGCTGGAATATGAAGACGAGATCGCCATCATCGAGCATGTCAAGACGCTGCCGTTCGTCGATGCGCAGCGCGTCGCCCTGATCGGCATGAGCCATGGCGGCGAGATGGTTCTGAAGATCGCCAGCGAATATCACGGCGTCGCCTGCGCGGTGGCCAGCGAGCCGGCGGCGCACGAATATCTGGCGCTCAACCCCGACGACACCGCCTTTGTCGACGAGACGACCGGGCTGCGCAATATCGAGGAAATGCGAATGGCCGAGGTGGACAAGGTCCGCGGCCGCATCGACATGAGTGTGGCCTCCAGCCGCATCGCCGGCATTAAAATGCCGATCCTGGTCATGGGCCGCGAAAGCGATCACCTGCAGGGCATATTCCGCACCAGCTACGAGCTGCTGGAAGAGGCGGGCAAGGACGTCGAATGGGTGTCCTACGACCACGATCTGCACGGCTATGTGTTTCCGATCCGCGGCAATGATGGCGCCTACGAGGTAAACGACGTTCAACTGGAGGCGATCGCCGGCGTCATCGCCTATCTCGACCGACATCTGAAAGT
>CALZIL010000423.1 GCA_945787495.1 uncultured Afifella sp.
ATAGTAGGTCATCATCTTCTCCCTTGCTCGTGCCTCACGATCCGTGAGGCTAAAGGGAGCTTGACACTGTCTCAGATCAAAGCCCGATTACGAATGCTTAGGGCCACAATCAGAAGTCGCGAACCACGATTCTGATGTCCGTTAAGCCCCCGAAAGCGGAAGTCGCGTGACGCCGGCAGCACTTCCGCTTTTGCCATTAGCGGAAATTGCGGCGAAGGTGCGCTCATGTCCGATTTTGGATCAGTTTTGGATGATCCTTCGATTTCATATGCTCCGGGAACGCGCCATCTGGGAACATTTTGATCGCTTGAATTCCACGCAAAAAGCTTCAGATTTACAGGTTTTGGTGAGTAGAGCGGCAAGTATGCCACGCAGTGGAAAGCCAGACTGGGCGCAAGCCTCAGCTGAAGCTGCCGTCAAGCCTCCAAACTATTCGATCGTTTGACTTACCTTGAAACGTCGGAAAGCAATTCCGAGCAAGGGAACGGTTAATGACCCGATGACGGAGAGCGCTAGCCAACTGGTTACTACGAGCCAAAGGTAGGATTGTCCGGTGGCGTTCAGCGCGGCAAATCCGGCGGCACCCGCTGCAACGACTGCTGTGACGATGATGATCGTCTTCAACGTGAAATCTATCAGCGTGCGGCCCAAAAACTCAAAGTCGACCCTGCCAACCGGCAGCAATCTCGCGGGAAATAGCAGTAATAACAGATTTTCGATACCGTACAGCAACAGGTTGGACGGTACGGTAAAAGCCATCAACGCGATCAGGGCGACCTGCGTGGCGCGGTCAAAGAAAGGCAGCGTGCTGAAAATCATCACCAGTTCGATCGCGCTGGCGAGCACAACCGGCACGACGAGCTGACCGGCACAGATCCGCCACGGAGCGATTGGCAAGGCCTTGTAAAGCTCCATGCTGCCGAAATCACCGCGAAAATCACAGAGCAGCGAGCGCGGCATTATAAACGCAATGAAGAAATACAGATGTCCCACGATCAAGCTGGTTCTCAATGTGGTACCGGTACCCACGAGGATCGGTCCTGTAAGCATCGCGATTACGAGGAACACAAGAACCACCCTGCCGGAATTGCGAATTGCGTTCATCGTCTGACGTAAGACGATCGGCCCAAGTCCGCCGAGAACGGGAGAGCGGCGCACGGAGTGGCCCGTGGTCTTATCGCTGACCCAAATTGAGGCTCCCCGCTTCATGCGGGCCCAGCGCCTGCTGAGCTGCCGGCTTTCAGATAACGAGAGGTCGGTGGTTCGCCCGTCAAGTGCAATGATCGTCACTACCAAGGCAGCATTGATTGCGATGGCTGGTACCGACCACGCAACCAGATCCGGGAATATTCTCTGGGCGCGAAAAAGTTCGGCAAACACGACAAACGGCGCCAACAAGATGGTGCCGAGCCAAGAGTGGCGAAAACCGGACAGCACGTCGAAAATATTCTTGTCCGTGGTCGCCGTCACGTAAAGTATCGTTGCAAAGACGACTGTCAGCAGCAGCAATTTGGCCGGCCGCCGTGCTCGCATGAGCCAGCTACTTTCAAACGCGTGACCGAACATGCTGAATGCAGCACTGCTCAACTGAATGAATAATAATGTCAGGAACGCCCCGGCGAAGGTGGCGAGCCCTGTGCTTGCCCGCGACCCCGCAAAGTAGGCGCTACATTTGTAGATAACCAGACTGCGGCGGCTGAAGGGACCAGCAAACAGAAAGTTGACTTCGTCTTGCGAAAAATGAAGCGCAGGCCCGGTCGCGACTAACACGGTATAGAGACAGGCCGCAAACAATCCGAGCGGTATGTAATCGCTGATGTGCTCGCGCAGTTTATTCGGATCCTGTAATGAGATGCGGCTCAATTCGTCGCTGGTGACCGAATCGCCCGAACTCACGACCAGCCAGACGATCGCGGCGAGAACAAGAAAGTACACAGCGCCGCGCAAAGTTACGAACTGACTCAACCGGTAGCGAAAGCCGCCGCGCAATCGCATCAGCAAAAGGCGGCCGAGCACTGCGTCCATGGTCAAGTCTTACCCGGTTTGTGCGTCGCGGGTGATCGCAAAAAAGGCCGCTTCGAGGGCCGAATCGCCGCGCTTTCGATCAACGTCCAGCAATGCTTCACTCATGGTGCCGAAATGCCGGCACTCGCCCAGATGCAGTATCAGAACGTGACTGCACAGATTTTCAACCAGGCTCAACATATGTGAGCTGATAATAATTGCCGCCCCCCCTTGCGCCCGCTCGCGTATTGACTGTTGGATGGTGCGAATGCCCCGCGGGTCAAGCCCGGTCAACGGCTCGTCAAACAGGAGCGCCTCCGGTTCATGCAGAAACGCACAGGCGATCGCCACCTTCTGGCGCATGCCGCGGGAAAGGTCGTGAGCCAGCGTATCGCGTTTGTTCGTAAGATCAAATGACCGCAACAGGGCATCCGCCTTGTCCTCAAAATGCCCAACGTCGTAGGCGGCGGCCGAAAAAGCAAGGTGCTCCCAAACCGTCAACGTATCGAAAAGACGGGGGTCGTCAGGAATATAACCAAGACGTTGCTTGGCCTGAACAGGCGCATTGACGATGTCGAAGCCCGCAATCGCAAGGCTTCCCGACGTCGGCCCAATTATTCCCGAAAGGGCCCGCAATGTCGTAGACTTACCGGCGCCATTGGACCCGACCAAACCAAGAATATCCCCGGGACCGACCCCGAAACTGAGGTCTTTGACGGCCTCCAAATCGCCGTACGACTTGCTGAAGTTTTTCACTTTAATCATGCAAAATCACATCGTCAGCGAGAGAAGCATGGCAACCAGCACCAAACCATCTCCATATTGGGTCAAGACGGACCCTCGTCGCAACATCAATGGATGTCTGCTTCTCTAATCGGGCATTGTTGTCAAGCTCCATATTCGGCTCGCCTTTTCGTTTCCGCCGCGCGGGTCACGCTTCTCTCCGTGGTCGGCCTTGCGGAG
>CALZIL010000424.1 GCA_945787495.1 uncultured Afifella sp.
CGTACGCGAGTCTACGACAACGCCGCCGAGTTTGCCTCCGACATACCGACCTACGCCCATCATCTTCGCCGCGCCGGCTACCAGACCTGCCTGTCGGGAAAAATGCACTTTGTCGGTCCCGATCAACTGCACGGTTTCGAGGCGCGCCTGACGACCGATATCTATCCGGTGGATTTTGGCTGGACGCCGGACTATCGCAAGCCGGGCGAGCGTATCGATTGGTGGTATCACAATCTCAGCTCCGTCACCCATGCCGGCGTCGCCGAAATCACCAACCAGCTGGACTATGACGACGACGTCGCGCACTGCGCGGTCCAGAAGCTCTACGATCTGGCGCGCACGCAAGATGACCGGCCCTGGTGCCTGACCGTGAGCTTCACCCATCCGCACGATCCTTATCTGGCGCGGCGGCAATTCTGGGATCTTTACGAAACATGCGATCATCTGGAACCGGGCGTGCCGGCGATCGGCTTCGATGAGCAGGACGCCCATTCCAAACGCCTGCTGCAGGCGAGCGATTGGCAGAACTACAGCATCACGGACGACGATATCCACCGCTCCCGGCGCGCCTATTTCGCCAATATTTCCTATATCGACGACAAGATCGGACAGTTACTCGATGTGCTTTTGCGCTGCCGGATGGATGACAACACCATCGTGCTGTTCGTCTCCGATCACGGCGACATGCTGGGCGAGCGCGGCCTGTGGTTCAAAATGAGCTTTTACGAGGGATCGTCCCGGGTTCCGCTGATGATTGCCGCGCCGGGGCTGGCGCCGCAGCGGATCGAATCCCCGGTCTCCACCCTTGATGTCACGCCGACGCTGGCGGCACTGGCCGGTGTGTCGCTGGACGACGTCATGCCGTGGACCGACGGGGAATCCCTGTTGCCGATCCTCAACGGCGAAAAACGCGAAAATCCGGTTGCGATGGAATACGCCGCCGAAGGCTCCCATGCACCGATGGTGTCGCTCAGAACCGGGCGCTGGAAATACAATCGCTGCAGGCTCGATGCCGATCAGCTTTTCGATCTTGAAGCCGATCCGCATGAACTGACGAACCTGGCGAAGGACCCGGCACACGCGGTCACATTGCAGGCGCTGTGCGCCGATGCCAATGCGCGCTGGGACCTGGACGCCTATGATCGCGAAGTGCGCGAAAGCCAGGCGCGGCGTCATGCGGTTTATCCGGCGCTCAGGAACGGCGCTTATTTTCCGTGGGATTACCAACCGCTTCAGAAGGCTTCAGAGCGCTACATGCGCAACCAGATGGAGCTCAACCAGGTGGAAGAACGTCAGCGTTTTCCGCGCGGAGACTAGCGGCCGGGCTCTTGGTGATCCCTATTGATCGGCGCTCGCCATCACCGCTTCGGCCAGTCCGGATCCATTTCCGGCACCGAGGACAGCAGCAGGTCGGTATAGTCGTGATGCGGCGGCGTGAAGATGTCCTGCCGGCCGCCATGTTCCACGACCTTGCCCTGCAGCATGACGACGACTTCGTCGGAAATCGCCCGGACCGTCGCCAGATCGTGGGTGATGAACAGATAGGTCACGCCGAGGTCGTCCTGCAGGCGCTGCAGCAGTTTCAGGATCTCCTCGGCGACCAGCTGATCGAGCGCCGAGGTGACCTCGTCGCAGATGATCAGTTCCGGTTCGGCGGCCAGCGCCCGGGCAATGCAGATGCGCTGCTTCTGGCCGCCGGAAAGTTCCTCCGGAAAGCGATCGATGAATTCGTCCGGGTCAAGCTCGATCATTTCAAGCAGTTCGCGAACACGGCTTTCGCGCGCCGCGCCGGTCAGGCCGAGATAAAAGCCGGCCGGACGGCCGATGATGTCACGGATCCGCTGGCGCGGATTGAGGGCGGTATCGGGCATCTGGTAGATCATCTGGGCATGGCGCAACTGGTCGCGCGTGCGCTTCTTGTAGGAGGCCGGCAATTCCTCGCCGTTAAACAGCACCGCGCCCTCGACCGGTGGCAGCAGTCCGGTGATGACCCGCGCCAGCGTGCTCTTGCCGCTGCCGGATTCGCCGACGACGGCGACGGTCCGGCCGCGGCCAATCTTCAGGTCGATATCCTCAAGCACCTTCACCGTTCCACCGTAGCTGGCGGTGACGTTGCGGACTTCCAACAGGGGAACCTCCGCCTTGTCCGGCGGCGCCTCCTGCTTGCGGTAGGACCGTACGGAGAGCAGTTGGCGGGTGTAGTCCTGCTGCGGATCGGCGAGCATGTCGCGGGCATTGCCTTCCTCGACCAGATCGCCGTACCGCAGCACCATGATCCGGTCGGCCATTTGCGCGACGACCGCAAGGTCATGGGTGATATAGATCGCGGCGGTGTTGAATTCCTTCACGACATCCTTGATCGCGGCCAGAACCTCGATCTGGGTGGTGACGTCCAGCGCCGTGGTCGGTTCGTCGAAGACGATGAGGTCGGGGCGGCAGGCCATGGCCATGGCGGTCATCGCCCGTTGCAGCTGGCCGCCGGAAACCTGATGCGGATAGCGGAAGCCGATCGATTCCGGGTCGGGCAGCCGCAGGCGGCGATAGAGGTCCATCGCGTCCTTCTCAGCTTCCGCCTTGCCCTTGATCCCGTGCTGGATCGGCGCTTCGCTATATTGGTCGATGAGCTTGTGCGCCGGGTTGAAAGACGCGGCGGCGCTCTGCGCGACATAGGCGATGCGCGAGCCGCGCAGCTTGCGGAGCTGTTCGTCCGACGCCGCCCGCAGATCCATTCCGTCGAAGACGATC
>CALZIL010000425.1 GCA_945787495.1 uncultured Afifella sp.
GCTTTCTTTGGGCGTCCGTAGAACACCACCGGGTTGGTTTGGCGACAGCCGGTGGTTTCCTCGACGAGCGATCAGGCAAGCGCGGCGCCGAGTCTTTTCCGAGTTGCCCATGAGTGGAACGACAGTTGTCGGCCCAATTGCGCTGACCGGCCGAAAACGCTCAATGGGTCATCAACACGGGGAGCTCGGCGTGGCTGAGCACGTGATTGGTGACGCCGCCGGTCAAGGATTCCCGAAAGGGGCTCTGGGAGTAGGCACCCATGACAAGAAGATCGGCGTCGAAGCGCGCGGCTTCTCTCAAGAACACATCGCCCAGGCGATGATTGCCCAAGTCCGCTTCGATGACGGTCGCCGTCACGCCGTGCCAAGCGACATAGTCGGCCAGGTCTCGCGCCGAGGGTCCCGACCTGTCCCTAGTTCGAACCGAGAGGATCCCGACCTCCCTGGCGCCTCTGAAGAAGTTGCGCGCGATGGCAGCCGCCCGTGCCGATAGTGCGCTTCCGTTCCAGGCAACGAGCGGTCGCTTGCCCACCGAGACCGGCTCGGACGGAGGCGTAACCAAAACCGGGCGGCCGGCCTGAAAGAGAATGGCGCGCAGCATCTTGCGGACTCGATGGTTGGGATCGTCGCGGGGTTGCCGGACAACGACCAGATCGAAGACACGGCTTCGCTCCGCCACCGCATCGGGGCCGCCCGTGGGCATGGCTTTGAAATAGGCGGTCAAATGTCCGGGGTTCGGAGGCCTTTCCAGGACCGATGCCTTCATGTTGACGGCCACCTCTTCAAAGGTGTGTCGCGCCGCCTCGATGCCCGCACCGCCTTGCCGTTCCGCCCTTTCAAGCACCGCGAGAACGTCCTGCCCCGGACTTTCAAGCGAAGCCCGTGAGAAATACATTGCCTGCGGCGTCAGGCGCTCGGAAGGCGGAACAGGGTAAAGTCCGAGCACGTGCCCGCCATCTCGCCGAGCAACAAGGAAGGCCGCACGCGTCGCACAGCGCCCTTGCCGGGTGCTCTCAACGAGCACCATGACCGTTGTCATCGCCATAACGCCCTCTCAGACGCTGTAATCATTGGGGCACCAAGTCGGTCTCGATCCACCGGACCTCATTTTCTCCTGGCAAGCCGGTTTCCGCTTTGTGGGGCGATTCCAGTCTGACCCGTGCTTGCCAGAAGTTTCATCCGAGACCACTTGGGGCGTCTTGCGGGTGCCCTCCATGGTGCATCGCTCCATGACGGATACGCACCCCGCTTCGATTTGATCATCTCATGAACGGTCCGGGACCGGTGTGAGTTTTGTCACAGGTCGGCCAAGGATGTTCGACGATTTGACACGTCATCGGGCCGGCGCAGGATGAGTTCCGTGAGTTCCGGGGACATATGTGGACGGCCCCTTTGAGGCAAGGGTGAATTTGGCGTTGGCATAAAGTTGCGTGCAGTCATATGTCCGGCCTGTTTGGCGCGGCGCATCTGGCCGCTGGCCCTGATGGTCTCCGCGACCGCAGATCCTATCCCGGTCGCAACCGGTTGCCATCACCTCGTTTCACCCCCGCACACTCCGTTGTTTCCCCTGCAATTCTTTCCCGCCGGGCTCAACCCGCCGCCGGGGTCGGCGCGCGGTACGCTTCGCCGGTCTTCATCAGCGCCCAGGCGGTGCGCGCCGTCTTGTTGGCCAGCGCCACCGCCACCACCTTGGGCGGCCGGCGTTTGAGCAGCGCCTGCACCCAGGGCCGGGCGCGGGTCTGCTTCGAGCGCCTGAGCGCCGCCGTGGCGCCGGTCATCAGCAGGCGCCGCAGATAGCCGTCGCCGCGTTTCGAGATGCCGCCGAGCCTCGGCTTGCCGCCGGTCGAATATTGCCGGGGCGTCAGCCCGAGCCAGGCCGCGAACTGGCGCCCGGACGAGAACACCGAGGCATCGGGCACCGTGGCGGCGAGCGCGGTGGCGGTCACCGGGCCGACGCCGGGGATCATCGCCAGCCGCCGGCTGACGTCGCTTGCCTTGTGCCAGGCCTTCATCTCGCGCTCCAACGCGTCGATCCGCGCCATCGCGCCGCGCAGCTGCTCGACCAGCACCGCCAGCACCCGGCGCGCCAATGGCGGTATCCGGTCATCGCTCCCGTCGGCGAGAACCGCCACCAGGCGCTCGGCCCCGGCGATGCCTTGCACCTCGACCACACCGAACTCGGCCATGTGCCCGCGCAAGGCGTTGATCGCCATGGTCCGTTGCCGCACCAGCAGATCGCGCGTCCGGTGCAACGCCATCACCGCCTGCTGCTCCGCCGACTTGATCCCGACAAAATGCATCGAAGGCCGGGTCACCGCTTCGCAAATCGCCTCCGCATCGGCCGCATCGGTCTTGTTGCGCTTGACGTACGGCTTCACATATTGCGGTGGGATCAGGCGCACGTCGTGCCCCAGCGCCCGCAGTTCACGTCCCCAGTGATGCCCGGTGGCGCAGGCCTCGAGGCCGATCAGACAGGGCGGCAGCTTTGCGAAATAACCCAGCATCTGGCCGCGGCGAAGCTGCCGGCGCACGACAATCGCGCCGCTCTCGTCGATGCCGTGAATCTGGAAAACATGCTTGGCGATATCCAGGCCGATAACCGATATACTGCTCATGGACGGTCCCCTTCGATTGGTCGTTTCAACGAACCACCAGTCTGGCACAAAGATGCCGTATGCGGGGCCGTCCACCCCATCAGTATACTTATTTCGCTGACTCAGCAGCCTGCAGATTCCTTAATTGGGTATACTGTCCCCGGAACTCCAATGTCATATTCGGGCTCGCCCGATAATTACAACAAGAATTACTGGGGCGCGAATATCTACAGCACGTCTTATCCGGTTTACCCGGTCAGTACGGTTGAACATGATACATTCGATGTTATCTGGAACAGCGGAGGGCTGAACAAGACGAGTGAAGATTTCATCATCG
>CALZIL010000426.1 GCA_945787495.1 uncultured Afifella sp.
GGCAGGGCCGGTACGGTTTTCAGATAGGCAGCGATCGCCGCGCGATCATCCGCCGGCCACTGCGCCATATTTTCCTGCACCGCCACCATCGCGCCGCCGACGGAATCGAATTCCGGCGTGAAGCCGCTCTCCAGGTAATAGGCGATATCCTTGGCCGACCAGACTTTAAGCCCCTCGCCATGCGGCGTGATGTTGGGGATGATGCCCTTACCCTCCGGATTGGGCGCGCCGGAAAGCCACGCCGCTGGTTTAGCGCCACCGGCGACGTCACGCGGCGTGTGGCACTCGCCGCAATGGCCGGGACCTTCCACGAGATACCGGCCGCGTTCGACAAGCGCATCGGTAACGGCTGGCTCAACGACCGGTTCATCGCTCAAATAGACAAGCTTCCACAGGCCGAGCCCGCGGCGGACATTGAACGGAAAGTTGAGATCGTGGCCGGCGACGGTATTGCGGACCGCCGGCAACGTGTCGAGAAATACCTTCAGATCGATGATGTCTGCCGTTCTCATGCGCGCATAGGAGGCGTAGGGAAACGCCGGATAGTAATGTCGACCGTCCGGCGCGAGACCGCGTTGCATGGCGTTGACGAGGTCGAGCGCGGACCAGCCGCCGATACCGGTTTGCGGGTCGGGCGAAATATTGGGAACGCGGAAGACGCCAAAAGGCGTGTTCAGCGCCAGTCCGCCGCCAAGCTTCAGCTTATCATCACCCTTGGCGCCCGGTGTCGCATGGCAAGAGGCGCAGCCGCCGGCCCAGAACATGCGTTCGCCATTGACAGGATCGGCCGTGTGATCGGGCAGCGCTGCCGCGGCGAGCGGTCGTGGAAGCGTTAGCAGCCAGAAAAGCGCTGCCGCAACGATCGCCAGTGCGGCAATCGCTGCGGCAAGACGCCTGATCATGTCCGCTCAGTTTTTCTTGATGCGATAGTCTTCGTGACAGCCTTTGCAATTCTTAAAGACGGGACCCATTGCGGCCTTGAATGCGTCAAGATCCTTTGGCTCGGCCGCCGCGGCAGCGTCCGTATCCTTCTGGAATTGCGCGAGCTTGGCTTCAAATCCGGCCATGTCCTCCCAGATCTTCGGGCTGACAGTTGTTTCCATGCCGGTTTCCGAACCGACCGGGAAATGGTTGCCAACAGTGTAGGCGGCGGCGTTCATTGTCCGGATTGCTGCATTGGCGACTACCGGATCGAATGCCATTTCGCCCTTCAACATGGCGCCTGCGGGCTTTGCGACGCCACCAACGGATTTCATGATTTTCTTGCGCACGTCGATCGGGTCGCCGGCGGCGATAGCCGTTGTCGATACGGCGCCGATTGCAAGACGGCGCCGATTGCAAGTGCAAGACAGACAGACAGGCTACGAAGCATGGAATTCTCCATTTTTTCACTGATTGAGGGCCAGATTGAAACACGTTGAGGTCGAATCTGAAGTTCAAACCTGTTGAACACAGTGTTTCAGGATCGTGGCATAATTGGCGGCTTTCCCCCTCGCATATGTCCGCGCGGCATGTTGAAGCGACGATTATGGCAATGAAACGGCACCTTCTGCGGATAATCAGCGCCGTCAACAATCCCGGCCGCCGGCGTGCCGATCAGGTGCCGCGATAACGTCAAAAGCCCCGGCGTAACCGGCCGGGGCTTTTAATTCTTTCTGCAACTCAGCAAGTGTGATGTGCGGCGTTGCCCACATCCGATCCGCGATAAAAGCGGCTGCATTCTGAGCCGTGCCTGCTCAGGCAAACCCGCCATTCTGCATTGCCACCATGCAAAACAGCATTGGAAATGACAGCAGCGTATTGGTGCGCGAAAATAGCATGGCGGTTCGTGCCGCGGCTGCTTTTTCCTCCGCGCTTACCTCGACCATCCCCAATGCCTTCTTCTGGTTCGGCCAGATCACGAACCAGACATTGGCCCACATGATGGTGCCGAGCCACATGCCGATACCGATCGGCGTGCTGGCGCCACCATCGGTCAGGCCCAACGCGATTGCGTCGACCAGATAGCCATTCAGCCAGGCAAGGATCAGTCCCGTCACGATGGTCGCCATGGCGCCCCAACGGAACCACCACAGCGCCGAGGGCGCGATAACCTTGCCGATGGCGGGCTTTTGCTCATCGGGAATATTCGGCATGTTCGGAATCTGCACGAAGTTGAAATACCAGAGCAGCCCGATCCACATCACGCCGCTGATCACGTGCAGCCAGCGGAACAGGAAAGCCACCCAAGCGCCGTCAATCGCAAAGCCCCCGCCAAGCAAAGCGCCCACAACAATGAATAGGACGAGCGTCAGCACGAAGCCGGCGATCACCGTCGATCTCAAATTGCTCAATATATCTTGCATTTACCCCTCCTTCGTTTGCTGCCGCCATCGAAGTTGCGGAATAGTGTTCCGCCAATAGCGCCCTGTGCAGCAAAAATGCCATTAGGCCCGATTATGCCGTCCGTTGTGGCACTTTCTGAGCCATCTGCTGAGTCGGCGTGGAAGGTAACGGCTTGGCGCGCGGCGGGCAATCCTACGATGCGCTTATCTCAAGAGGCAGCCCGACAGCAGGCATCGGATTTATTCTCGGCAATCGGTCACGATGATGGCAGTGGAATAGCCTGCGTAAGACCGGCGACTTTCAAGGCAAACGCCTGTTCGATGGCGGTTTCCTTGAGCGAATCGAAGCGACCAGAAGCGCCGGCATGCCCGGCATCCATATTGGTTCGGAGCAGCAGCAGATGGTCATCAGTCTTCAGTGCCCTGAGGCGCGCCACCCATTTCGCCGGCTCCCAATAGGTGACGCGCGGATCGGTCAGGCCGGCCATGGC
>CALZIL010000427.1:0-1243 GCA_945787495.1 uncultured Afifella sp.
ATAACCGAGATTGTGCTGCGCCTGGGCAACTCCCTGCTCAGCGGCCCTGCGGTACCACTTCATGGCCTCGGCGTAACTTTGTGGAACTCCTCGGCCTTTGGCGTACATAAAACCGAGGTCGGTTTTCGCTTTCGGGATACCCCACTCAGCGGCCTTTTGGAGCCATTCCACCGCTTCAGCATCATCCTGCCGGACGCCTTGGCCTTTAAAGTACATTGCGGCAAGCTGGTATTGCGCCCAACCTAAGCCTTGTTCGGCTGCCTTTTGGAACCATTTTGCTGCCTCGGCAAAGTCCTGTGACACGCCATGGCCTTTAGCGTACATGATGCCAAGGCCGGTCTGCGCTCCGGGATGGCCCTGTTCGGCGAGTGGTCGCCAGAATTTCAGAGCGGTCGCGTAGTCCTTACTCTCATAGGCCACCTTGCCATCCTCAAGCGGCCCTGCATGTGCCGGAACCGCTAGTGCCAGCATGATGGCAAGTGCCAGAAATCCGGTTTTCAGAATCGCTTTCATCGGTTCCGCTCGGTTTCCGCTGACTGCGGCATCGACGTAGATGTCGTTCGGCATTTCTTGCGGGCCATCGTCCGCTTGACCGCTTTGATCTCGCCTTTCAGGCGGGCTATTTCGGTAGATAAATCGTCGTAATAGCCCAAGGATTCCCACTTTAAGTCAACTTCGTCCAATGGCGCTCCCCCGATAGCCCCACCAACGATAATTGGAATTCCTATTCCCAGTTCCACTCCCAGCTCCAGCGCACGTTCACGTCTGATCGTAGCCTGCTGTTTCGATGCTGTGGCGAGCGCTTGGGTCAAACGCGTTTTTTCCTGGCCAAGCTGGTCGCAGGGCAGTTCAGTGTAGCGTTCTCCGCTGAAGCTGGTTGGTTCGACTAATACCGCCGGCGCGCCGCAGGCAGTTAGCACAAAGCCATTGCCGAAAAGAAATGCCCAAGATGCAACCCTGAAGGTCATGCCATGACCTGAGAATTTCATTATTTAAAAGAGCATGAACACTGACCAGGGTAATCGAACGACTGTTGGAACGCCAATTGCGCGGATTGTCACTGCCAGACGGACTGCATTGGTGACTTAATCGCTCGGATCAGGGTGTGATGGAACCGGCGCGGCACCCGCACCGTTTTCCCGGTAATACTGTTGCAGTGCAGCGTGATCGGCTGGCCGGTTGGGCTATAGATGGTCGATGGGGATTTTGGGTCGGGTTGCACGATGAACGATGCGCGCGCCGA
>CALZIL010000427.1:1289-2809 GCA_945787495.1 uncultured Afifella sp.
CGTCGCCGGCGCCGACGGCCCGACGCTCACCTTTGACCGGCTGGTGCTGGCTTCCATGGTGCTCGGCCGGGCGCTGGCAAGGCAAACCAAACCGGCTGAGCGCGTCGGCCTGCTGTTGCCGAATGTCACCAGTGTCGCAGCGGCGTTTTTCGCCCTTATCGCCTTTGGCCGGGTGCCGGCCATGCTGAATTTTTCCGCTGGCATCCGCAGCCTCGGCATTGCCGCGAAAACGGCCGGTATCGAAACGGTGGTGACCTCGCGGGCCTTTGTCCGGCAGGCCGATCTGGAAAACGCCGTCGAGGCGCTCTCGGTGAATGCGAATATCGTCTATCTGGAGGATGTCCGCGCCGGGCTGACATGGTTCGACAAACTGCGCGGGCTTGTTGACGCCATGCTGGCGCGGTCCCTGCATCGCCGGCTCGGCATCGTGCCCGACGACATTGCGGTGATGCTCTTTACCTCCGGCTCGGAGGGCGATCCCAAGGGGGTGGCGCTCACCCATGCCAATCTGCTGGCCAATTGCGCGCAGTTCCTGACGATGCTGAACATCACCGGCGAGGATCGCATCTTCAACGCCCTGCCGGTGTTCCATTCCTTCGGCCTGACGACCGGCCTGCTGGCGCCGATCGTCATCGGCATGCGCACGTTCCTTTATCCTTCGCCGCTGCACTACAAGCAGATCCCGCCGCTGGTCCGGCAATCGGGCGCCACCATTTTGACCGGCACCGATACCTTCGCCGCCGGCTGGGCGCGCGCTGCCGATCCATCCGATTTCGCCAGTTTGCGGCTGGTCTTTCTCGGCGCGGAGAAGGTCAAGGACACAACGCGCAAACTGTGGCGGGAGCGCTTCGGCCTGGAAATATTCGAAGGCTATGGCGCGACGGAAGCCGCGCCGGTGATCGCCGCCAACACCCTTGACCATCACCGCGACGGCGCGGTCGGCAAACTGATGCCCGGTCTGGACGTGCGGCTGGAGCCGGTCACCGGGATCGATCATGGCGGCCGGCTCCATGTGCGCGGCCCCAATGTCATGGCCGGCTATATGCGCCATGAGGCGCCCGGCGTGATCGAGCCGCCGGCCGATGGCTGGCACGATACCGGCGATATCGTCACCATCGACGATGACGGCTTCGTCTTCATCCGCGGCCGCGCCAAAAGGTTCGCCAAGATCGGTGGCGAGATGGTCTCGCTGGCCGCCGTTGAGGCCTATTGCTCGGAAGTCTGGCCGGACAATGCCCATGCCGTCGCGGCGATTGCCCATCCGCGCAAGGGCGAGATGCTGGTGCTCGTCACCGACCGGCCCGACCCGGAGCGGGCGGCCCTGCTGGAATGGGTCAAGGCGCATGGCGTTGCCGAACTGATGATCCCGAAGACCATTCTCACGGTCGAGGCGCTTCCCGTCATGGGGACCGGCAAGATCGACCATGCCGCCATACAGGAGATTGCCGTGGCCGGCTGAAAGCGGCTGCGTCAGTCCTGCGGAAAGCGGTAAAGCCAGTCGAGCCGGTGCAGATGCATCG
>CALZIL010000428.1 GCA_945787495.1 uncultured Afifella sp.
AAGTGGCGACTATCTTTTTACCAGCGAATCGGTTTCCGAAGGTCATCCGGATAAGATCTGCGACCGCATTTCGGATGAAATCGTCGATGTCTTCCTGCAAAGCGGTCCCGACGCGCGGACCGGCGTGGAGACCCTGGTGACGACCAATCGGGTCGTTCTGGCAGGCGAAGTGCGGGGCCCGGCCGACATCGACGCCGGCAAGATGGAAGAACTCGCCCGCAAGGCGGTGCGCGAAATCGGCTATGAGCAGAAGAATTTCCACTGGCGCGACATGGCCGTCGATTGTTACGTGCACAGCCAATCGCCCGATATCGCCCAGGGCGTGGACGCCGACGGCAACAAGGATGAAGGAGCCGGCGACCAGGGGCTGATGTTCGGTTTCGCCTGCCGCGAGACGCCAAATTTGATGCCGGCGCCCATTCAATACAGCCACGAGATCCTGCGCCGCATGGCGGCCGCCCGGCATGCGGGAAAACTGCCGGGCATCGGCCCGGATTCGAAGAGCCAGGTAACGCTGCAATACCAGGGTGGCCGACCGGTGCGGGCGAACTCCGTCGTCGTGTCCACCCAGCACGAAGAGGACCTGGAACAGGCGGAGGTGCGCGAACTGGTGCGGCCGTTCGTGCTCGATGTCCTGCCCGAAGGCTGGATGTGCGACGAGGACGAGTTTTACGTCAATCCGACCGGCCGGTTCGTGATCGGCGGCCCGGACAGCGACGCCGGGTTGACCTACGGCGCCCGGTATGTCGCCAAGAACATCGTGGCCGCCGGGCTTGCGGACCGCTGTCTCTTACAGATCGCCTATGCCATTGGCGTATCGAAACCGTTGTCGCTTTACGTCGATACCTACGGGACCGGGAAATACGACGATGACCGTCTGATCGGCGCCATCAACGAGGCTATCGACCTCAGCCCGCGCGGCATTCGCGAGCGGCTGTCGCTCAGCCGGCCGATCTATGCGCGCACCGCCGCGTATGGCCATTTCGGCCGTGGACCGGACGCGGACGGCGGTTTTTCATGGGAACGCACCGATCTCGCCGATTCGCTTACCGCGGCATTGACCTGAGGCACCGGCGCCGGCCGGTCTCTTGAAGTGCGGCCATGGTGAACGAGCGGAAACAAATATTGCATGGCCGGCGGCGCGGCCGGCGCCTGCGGCCGGGCCGTCAGGCGCTTGTGGATCGCCTGCTGCCGCGGCTTTCGCTCGATCCGGAGGCCCTGCCCCTCGATCTGCGGCACTGTTTCGACCGGCCGGTTCGCGCGGTCTGGCTTGAGATCGGTTTCGGAGGCGGCGAACATTTGGCGGCGCAGGCGGCGGCCCACCCGGATATCGGATTTATCGGCTGCGAGCCTTACATAAACGGCATTGCCCGGCTGCTGTCGCAAATCGCCGCGGCGCCCGCCAGCCGGCCGCTCGACAACATCCGGATTTTCGCGGATGACGCGCGCGGACTCGTCGAAAGGGTGCCGGCGGCATCGCTGCAACGGGTATTCGTCCTGTTTCCGGATCCTTGGCCTAAAAAGCGACATCATCGGCGGCGTTTTCTCGCGCCGGCGCAACTCGATCTCCTGGCCCGCGCCATGGCGGCGGGCGCCGAATTGCGCGTGGCGACCGACCATATGGGATATCTCCGCTGGATTTTGCGGCATTGCACCGGCCATCCATCGTTTCAATGGCTGGCGCGGGGACCGGCGGACTGGCGGGACCGGCCGGCCGATTGGCCGCAGACCCGGTATGAGGAAAAGGCCTTGGCGCGCGGCGAGGCATGCGTCTACCTGCGGTTTCTGCGATGCGATCCGACGGCGCCTGGAATGGCCGAATCATGACCGCCCGTCCGCCGCCTGGGCGCACCGGCAAACCGCAGAAAGGCCTTGTCGCGCCGGGCGAAAGCGCTTAAATAATTGCATGTGTACCCATACAGTCGATTTCCTGACTGATAGTGTTGGGTGGGCCATCGGCCCGCCCTTTTTAGTTCAGGGTCGCCGAAATCCGGACCGGTGGTGACGAATGGATCCTACGGATCGGGTTGATAAGATGATTGCGCCGGCTCTTGAAGGCATGGGCT
>CALZIL010000429.1 GCA_945787495.1 uncultured Afifella sp.
GCCCCCCCGGCGGCGGCGACGGCGCGCGATGGTTATCCCCGGGCCCGGAAGGGCGAAGCCGGCCGGGCGCTCGGCGTCGCCACGAACGCCAGTACCCTGGGCGGGTTTTTCAGCGTCCTGGTGCTGATCGTCGCGGCGCCGCTGCTGGCTCGCGTTGCCTATAAATTCGGTGCGCCGGAATATTTTGCGCTGGCCATATTCGGGCTTTCCATGCTGGCCTCCATCAGCGGCAAATCATCGGTCAAGAACCTGATCGGCGGCGCCTTCGGCGTGCTGATCTCGACAATCGGCGTCGATTTCACCACCAGCGTCGAGCGCTTCACCTTCGGCCTGCCCGAACTGACCGAAGGCATCCATTTCATCCCGGTGATGATCGGCCTTTTCGGCGGGGCGGAACTGCTCGCCCAGGCTTCGTCCCTGGACATTTATTACAAGCGCATCGCCGCCGTC
This sequence comes from uncultured Afifella sp., assembly GCA_945787495.1. Classification (GTDB taxonomy): domain Bacteria; phylum Pseudomonadota; class Alphaproteobacteria; order Rhizobiales; family Afifellaceae; genus CALZIL01. The sequence goes on from CALZIL010000429.1 coordinate 451, forward strand.
GCCATCCGTCTTCCGAGCCGCGAGGACTTCCGCAAAATCCGCGGCGTCATCGCCCGGTCCTGCGGCATCGGCACCTTCATCGGCATCCTGCCGGCCGAGGGCGGCACGGTGGCGGCGATGATCGCTTATAACGAAGCCAAGCGCTGGTCCAAGGAAAAGGACAGTTTCGGCGAAGGCGCCATTGAAGGCATCGCCGGACCGGAGGCCGCCAACAATGCCGCGACCGGCGGCGCCATGGTGCCGACCCTGGCGCTGGGCATTCCCGGCAGCGCGACGACGGCGGTTATCCTCGGTGCCCTGATGGTCCACGGCCTGCGTCCGGGCCCGTATCTTTTCGCCGAACAGCCGCAGCTGCTCTATTCCATCTTCATCGCCATGCTGGTCGCAAATATCATGTTCCTCGGCCTTGGACTGGCCGGCGCCAAGGTGTTTGCCCGGGTCACCCTGATACCGCGCACATTCCTGTGGCCGGCGGTATTCTCGCTGGCGGTCGTGGGGTCCTATGCCCTGGCCCAGAGCATGCTCGATGTATGGATCATGCTGATTTTCGCGGTGCTGGGATTCGTCTTTCGCCGTTACGGCTTTTCGCCGGCGCCCATTATCATGGGACTGATCCTTGGTGAGCTGGTTGAAAATTCCCTAAAACAGTCGTTTTTGATCTTTGATCACAACTTGCTGCTGTTCTTTGAACGGCCGATTGTGGTGACGTTTTTCGTGTTGACCCTGGCCGGGCTATTCGGACCGACCATTATTGGAAAGCTGGCGAAAAATTTCGGCAAATCACCCCCGGCGGCGCTGAACAAATGATACCCGGCAAAGGCCCTGCCCGGCCGGTGCGTTAGAGGGTGCCGCCCAAAAGGATGATGATATTGGAGGCTGTTGATATGAACGACGCATCGGTGACGAAATTCACGCCGGAGATCGATCCGGACAAGGGACGCGATCTGACGGAACATGTCGCCCGGTTCGTGATCGAGACGGGCTATGACGACCTGCCGGAGGAGGTCGTCGAACTCGGCGCCAAAAGCGGTGCGCTGGTGCGCGACTATCTGGGCTCGCTGGGGCTTGCCGGGCCGGCCACGGTGATTGGCAGTGGCATGAAGGTGCCGGCGCGCTTTGCCGCCTTCGCCAATGGCGTGGGAATCCATGCCGACGACTACGACGACACGCAGCTGGCCGTCGGCAAGGACCGGGTTTACGGTCTGCTGACCCACCCGACGGCGCCGGCCCTGCCGGCGGCGCTCGCCATTGCCGAAGTGGACGGGCTTTCCGGCAAGGAGATGATGCTCGCCTATCAATTGGGCGTCGAAGTGGAGTGCAAGATCGCCGAGGCGATTTCTCCGCGCCACTATCAGCATGGATTTCATGCAACGGCGACCTGCGGCACCTTCGCCGCCACCTGCGCCGTCGCCAAACTGCGCGGCTTCGATCTTGACCAGACGGTGCGGGCGCTCGCCATTGCCGGCAGCCAATCGGCCGGCTTGCGCGAGAACTTCGGCAGCATGACCAAGCCCTTTCATGCCGGCCGGTCATCGGAAAGCGGCGTCGTGGCGGCCGAACTTGCGGCGCTGGGCTGGACCGCGGCGGCCAAGATCCTGGAAGCGCCGCGCGGCTTCTTCCAGGCCCATGGCGGCGGTTACGACGTCGATGCCATTGAAGGCAAACTCGGCGCGCCATGGACGTTCGCTATGCCGGGCGTTTCCATCAAGCCGCATCCCTCCGGCTCGCTCACCCATCCGGGCATGACCGAAATGCTGCGGCTGATAAAGCAACACGGCATCACCGCCGACCAGGTCGAGCAGGTGGCGGTGGGAACCAACCACAACATGCCCAACGCCCTGATCCATCACCGTCCCACCAACGAA
>CALZIL010000430.1 GCA_945787495.1 uncultured Afifella sp.
AGCCGCGTCTCCTTTGAACAGGAGTCGGACCCGCGTGGCCGTGGCCCGCAGGCGGTTAACCTGCAGGTCGCGTAACACCGTACAGGCTTTCGCGGCGGCTAGCGGCCGTCGCAACGTCAACAGGCCCCGGTCGCGTCGTGCGGCCGGGGTTTTTTGTTTGCGGAAAATTCCGAAAAATCGCCGAAGAATCAACGGCTTGAGGGCGATGGTAAAGATAATCTGAACCTTTTGCGCGGCGCTGGCGTCTTATCGTTGAAGCCCGAGGGATCGTCTGCACGGCAGTGATCTTGCGGGAGCAGCTTCGATCAGAGATCAAAACCGAGACCCGTGAAAGGACAGACCGATGAGCAAGACCCGCAAGATTTTGACAACCCTGACGATGGTCGCCGTTGCGACGACCACCAGCCTGACCGCCATTTCCAGCGCCCAGGCGCATTGGACCGGCTCGCCACATCTTCATTGGGTACCGCCGCCGCCGCCACCTCCTCCGCCGCATCATCATGGCGGCCTGCGGCGCGGTGAAGCGGCAGCGCTTGGTGCGGTCGGTGGCCTGCTTGTCGGCACCATGATTGCCAATGCCAATCGGCGGCCGGTGCAGCAGGTGCAGCCAGCCGGCCTTCCGGCAGCGCACTACGCCTATTGCGATGCCAAGTACCGGTCCTATGTCATCGCAACCAACACCTTCACCGGCTATGACGGACGGCAGCATCTCTGCTTCTCGCCCTATGTCAGATGAGCGGTTCGCCTCCCGCCCGCTCGGGCCCGTCGCCCCGGCCAGTCCAGGGGGTGGTGAGAGGGTTCCAAGGCTAGGGTGAACAGCCTCCGGTCCCGAAACATCGGGGCCGGAGGTTTGCTGTCTAGGAATGGCCATCGTGGAAACCGGGCGCCAAGCCATAGGCGTGGTCAGTTCATAGGCGACGCTGTCTCATGGCGAAGCGGAACCTAATCAAAAGTCTGCTCTTACCTCCTATTTGGAGAGCACCCTCTGGGGAGGGCGGGGGAGAGTGCTGCGACGCCAACTTGGTCGTTTTCCGCTACAAAAATCTGCGGCGCAGGCGCAATGGCACAACTGTCGAAATCGAAATTGTTGTTTGTCAGTTTGCTGCCGGGATCGTCCTCGCGATGGCGGCGGATCAGCGTCTTGTTCTCGGCGCTGAGATAGACCCTGAGGCCAGCCCAGACGGAGGCATAATCGTCTTCGCCGATACGTCCTTCGGCAAACAGCGAGGTGCCGCCGATGAAGTCGGTTGGCAGCTGCCATTCGGCGCCGACCGCTGCCATATCGAGATTGTTCAGGTGCCGATAGCCGACGGAAAAGCGCAGGTCAGGCGTGGCGTAGAAGGCCGCATCCGCATAGGCAAAGATATTTTCATCGTCGAGCAGGACAAAGCAGGACAAAGGCCGGGACATCGGCGTCTTCATAGCCGACAATCGCCTCGATAGAGATCGGTCCGCTGTAATATTCGCCTTCCACGCCGAGCCGCCAGGTGTCGACGCCGGAATTGTCCCGGGTCACCCAGTCACCATAAAGGCCGATAAGGCCGGCGGACGGATCGCGCCAAAACAGATGTCCGGCAGCGCCGCCGATGAAATCGCCGTCAAGCGAAGCGGCCATACCGTCAACCTGGAAACCGAACAGCTGCCCGAGCGGAATGGAAAGCGATCCGTCAACGCCGACCAGGCCGCCGTCGGGGCCGAATTCGTAATCTTCCCAACCGCCGAAGCCGGAGATTTTGGCATTGATGCCGGAGACAGCCGGCAGGTCGGCGGCAAGTGGCGCGTCCGGCGCAATCGAGCCCAGGTCTGCAGCCGAGACGGCCGTGCCAAAGCCGAGCGCGAAAATGGCGGTCAGGGCAGAGGTGGACAGATACCAGTTCGTCATTTCGGACTCCATATGCACACGTACTGCGTGAAACGCTCAGCTCAGATCAGGTATTCATCTTAAATTTCGCGGTGCCATAGAACAACGCCATAGCGGGCTAACCGGCCGGATTCTGGCGACCTGTTGCTGATAAGTGACTCCGCGCGGATCAGCCCCGGCCTGCGGCATGATTGGCCGTGCAGCCGTTAACCATCCAGGGCGTTGCAGAAGCGCTGGATTCGCGCGCAGGCCTCCTCCAGCGCCTCGGTCGAGGTGGCGTAGGAGATGCGAAAATTCGGCCCCAGACCAAA
>CALZIL010000431.1 GCA_945787495.1 uncultured Afifella sp.
GGCCGTATCGTCGCCGAAGGCGGCTCGGCCGGCGGCATGCTGATGGGTGCGATCGCCAATATGGCGCCGGAGCTGTTCGCCGGCGTTGTCGCCGTCGTGCCGTTCGTCGATGTGCTCAACACGATGTCGGACGACACGCTGCCGCTAACGCCGCCGGAATGGCCTGAATGGGGCAATCCGATCGAGACCGCGGCCGATTACCGGACAATCCTTGCCTATTCGCCCTATGACAATGTCGAGGCCAGGACCTATCCGCCGATCCTGGCCATGGCCGGCCTGACCGATCCGCGCGTCACCTATTGGGAGCCGGCGAAATGGGTGGCGCGGCTCAGGGCGCTGAAGACCGACGATAGTCTGCTGCTACTCAGAACCAATATGGATGCCGGGCATGCCGGCGCATCGGGACGCTTCGATTCGCTGAAGGAAACCGCCATCGAACAGGCATTCGCCCTGAAAGTCACCGGCCTGACGCAGGCGAGGCTGCTGCCATCATCGTGAGCAAATCCACAAAACCGGGTCTGTTGCCAGCAATCTGGCAGCGCATGGCCGCTTCGTCATCTGGTTGCCCGTTCCGGCAGGGCTGCTAAAACAAGGCAATTGCATTACACGTGGCGAAACCGGAAAACCGGTTTGGCATCGACATCGCAAACTAAAGTTCAACGACGGGAGATATACATGGCTTTCACATTGCCCGACCTGCCCTATGCCTATGACGCGCTTGCCCCGCACATGTCGGCGGAGACCCTGGAATTCCATCATGACAAACATCACAACGCCTATCTTACGGCGATGAGCGGCATGATCGAAGGCACCGACTACGCCGCGATGGGCCTGGAAGACATCGTCAAGAAGAGCCATTCGGACAATCCCAAGCTCTTCAACCAGGCCGGCCAGTTCTACAATCACGTGCATTTCTGGAAATGGATGTCACCCAGTGGCGGTGGCCGGAACCTGCCGGGAAAGCTTGCCGAGCAGATCGATGCCGACCTCGGCTCGCTCGACGAATTCCGCGACAAGTTCATTCAGGCCGGCGTTACCCAATTCGGTTCCGGCTGGGCGTGGCTGGCGATGAAGGACGGCAAGCTGAGCGTGATGAATACGCCGAACGGCGAGAATCCGCTGGTTCACGGCGCCACGCCGCTGCTCGGCGTCGATGTCTGGGAGCACTCCTATTATATCGACTACCGCAATGCCCGGCCGAAATATCTGGAGACCTGGTTCGACAATCTCGTCAATTGGGATTATGTCGCCGAGCTTTATGAAGCGGCGAGCTAGATTTTCCGGCAACGCAAGAAAGAGCCCCGGCCGTTTGGCGAATAGGACTTAAGCACCCAGAGACAATCACATAGTATTTATGCGTTATTTTACATATGGACCGGCCTGAGGAGGGTGGCGAGGGCCGCCTCCTTGTGCCCCTTGGGCCGCCGTTGGGAATGCGAGCCAAGCACCCCATGTGCGTCACATGAACGGCATGGCTGAGAAACATAAGGCCAAAAACGACACGGCTCCGGCCAATTGCAATTGATTGCAGACGACCAGCCTTCGTGGCGCCCACAATATCCAACAGCCAAACAAACCGGGGTCAACCCCGGTTAGCTAGTGGTCACTCAGGAACTGTCCCGTTTTCGCTATGGAACTGTCCCAAAGTGTCTCTGAAAGACACTTGAAGTGTCTGGCAGACACATAAGCAGAACAAAAAAGCCCGGTTTTCCGGGGGCGGGCACTGGTCAATTGTTGCGGCTATCGAGAGGGGTTAATCGTGTCAAATGAACTCAGTTTTGTCCTGGATCACGTCAATTTCGAGGGAACCCAATTTCCGGGAATGATGCTGTGTTGTTGGGACTGCACCGGGGCGGTTGACTACAAGGGGCGACCACGGTTTTCGATGAAAAGAAGCAGCAAGCTTGCAAGGCGGGCGCTCTTTGAAATTCTGATCGATAAAAAACTGCCAGCCAAAAGTGCGGTCGTCGCATTATGCGGCAATCGCCTGTGCGTGCGGCCCGAGCATTTGTTTTTGTGCAATGACACCGACGCCAAGGCGGTTGGCCCAAACGGTCGAATTGATCCTGGTCTGGGGTATTGGATGCGACAGCTGCACCAACAGGGATATGAGCCAGAAGAGTTGGCGGTCACCCAGGACGTGAGCGTGGCGCTGATCGAAGCTTATGTATTTGAAACCCCGACATCGTCAACGGGCTAGGGAGCGGCACCAGCGCCAACGTGCTACAGCTTGCTGGTCATGCGTCCCAGCAAGAACCAAGGGAGAAAGAACCATGTCGCAACGCTTGAGCGGACTAAGCCACGAAGAGGCAACAGGTACTGCCAAAATGGCCTTCGAGGGGTCGGACCAGTTTCTGGGCCGCACGTCGAATCTTGTTCGTATCCTCGGAGCCCATAGCCCTTATTTGGCGCGCTGGTTTGTTGGCCTTGTTGCTGCGGTAAGACAGCCAGACCTCGGCGCCGCGACGGATGCGCGGCTGCGTGGCCT
>CALZIL010000432.1 GCA_945787495.1 uncultured Afifella sp.
CCCGGGTGCGGGCGCGTGACATCTGGCGTATCCCGGCCGACCAACTGGAAGAGGCGCAGGACGCCGCAACACTCGCCGCGATCCACGACATGGAGCGCGCCGGCATTGACATCATCACCGATGGCGAAATCCGCCGCGAAAGCTATTCCAACCGGTTTGCCACCGCGCTCGACGGAGTCGACATCGATCATCCGGCCGAAGTACTGGGGCGATCCGGCAAGCCGACCCCGGTTCCCCGTGTTACCGGCGCGATCAAACGCACCCGACCGGTAGAAGTCGCGGATGTTGAATTCCTGCGGGCAAATACGGCCCATAAAATCAAGATCACCCTGCCCGGCCCCTTCACCATGAGCCACACCGCCCTGGATGAATTTTATGGCGATGAAGAAGCTTGCGCTCTGGCATATGCCGCCGCTGTAAATGAGGAGGTCCATGACCTGTTTGCGGCTGGCGCAGACGTGGTCCAGTTGGATGAACCCTGGATGCAGGCGAAGCCCGAACAGGCAAAAAGATATGCCGTGAAGGTAATCAACAGGGCCCTTGAAGAGGCCCCCGGCACTACCGCGGTGCATATGTGTTTCGGCTACGCCCATGCGGTCAAGAACAAGCCGAGCGGTTATTCCTTCCTGCCCGAACTGGCGGGTTGTAACGCCGATCAGATATCCATCGAAGCGGCCCAGCCGGGGCTCGATCCCGCGGTTCTCGAGGCTCTGTCGGGCAAGACGGTCATCGTCGGGGTCCTCGATCTCGGCGACGAGACGGTGGAGACGCCGGAAATCGTCGCCGGCCGAATCCGCGCCGCATTGGACATCCTCCCCGCCGACCGCGTCGTCGTGGCACCCGATTGCGGCATGAAGTATCTCACCCGCGCCGCCGCCTTCGGCAAGCTCAAGGCGCTTGCCGACGGCGCGGCAATCGTGCGGACTTGATCCGGCAATCCAGCAATTGATCAAAGTACAAATTACCTGGACCCCCGGGTCGAGCCCGGGGGTGACGAATTAATTGAAAGAAACTGTCGATCTACTTTTTCGCCGCCGTCTTCTTCTTTGTGCGGACGCGGGTGGTCGGGGTTGATGACCGGGCCGCTGCCGCGCGCCGCGACGCCTTCTTCAGATCGAGCTGGCCCAGCCCAGGCCGATAGCTCTTCTCGTCGAGGAACTGACGCATGCCTTCATCGCGGCCGGGGATTTTGTCGGTCGCCTTGCAGGCCTGGTTCTTGACCGTGAGATAATCGTCAGCCTCATTGACGCTCATGCGGCGCACGGCGCGGATCGCCTCCTTGGTGTAGCGCATGGCGTTGGGGCTTTTGGTCAGCAACTTCCTGGCGAGCTTGACGGTCTCGCTTTTGAGTTTGTTGGCCGGTACGGAGTAATTCACCAGGCGGATCTTCTCCGCCGTTTTTCCATCGAACGGGTCGCCGGTGACGGCGTAGTACAGCGCATCGCGATAGCTCAGCACATCGGCCACGTTCCAGCTCACGATGCCGCCGGGGATGATGCCCCAGTTGACTTCCGACAGGCCAAAGGTCGCGTTGTGTGCCGCAATGGCGAAATCACAGGCACAGAGCTGGGTGAAGGCGCCGCCAAAACAGTAGCCGTTGACCATGGCGATGGTCGGTTTGGGAAAATTGACCAGTTTCTCCCAGCGCCAGGCGTGTGACGCCTTCTGGGCGCGAACTCGGTTTTTTTCATTGTTCTGGTTGGCTCGGAAATAGAGCGCGAGATCCTGCCCGGCGGAAAACGCCTTGCCGGCACCCGTCAAAATCAGCACCTGGGTTTCGTCGTCCTCCGCCAGAATATCGAGCGCCTCGTTCATTTCGAAATGGAGCTCGGGGCTCATCGCGTTGCGTTTCTCCGGGCGGTTGAGAATTAGCCAGGTGATTCCTTTCTGCGCCCCTTTCCCCTTTTCGATTTTGACGACGTTACTCGAGGCATCGCCGAGAAAATGATTCGGCGCCATCCCCATGTTTTTGGCAGCGCTGCGGAACGCCGGACCGGCAAGGTCGATGGCAGCTGGGAGCAGATTAAGGAACGAGAACGCCTGAGCGGCGAGGACCGCAGCG